>JBAPYK010000142.1:0-20856 GCA_049284695.1 Rhodoplanes sp.
CGTATGCGCATCCGCGCGACATCTACGCCGAGATGGCGTCGCTAATGCCCTCGCTCGATCATATTTCGTGGGACCGTGTGGAACGCGAAAGCGTGGTGACCTATCCGACCGACGGGCCGGACCAGCCCGGCCATGCGGTCGTGTTCGGCGACGGGTTCCCGCGTCCGAACCGGCTCGCCAAGCTCGTCGCAGCGAAGCTCCAACCGCCCGACGAGGAGCCGGACGCCGAGTACCCGTTCGTGCTCACCACGGGGCGGCAGCTCGAGCATTGGCATACCGGCGCGATCAGCCGCCGCGCGGAAACGCTCGACGCGATCGAGCCGGGCGCGGTCGCCTGCCTGTCGCGCGGCGAAATTGCACGGCTTCAGATTTCGCCTGGTGCGCGCGTGCGCGTCACCACGCGGCGCGGCACGATCGAGCTCCCCGTTCGCCAGGACGACGCGATCCCCGACGGGGTCGTGTTCATCCCCTTCGCCTTTGTGGAAGCCGCCGCGAACCTTCTCACCAACCCGGCGCTCGACCCGTTTGGAAAGATTCCCGAGTTCAAATATTGCGCCGCCAAGGTGGAGCGGCTGGGGGACGGGCGGGCGGCGGAGTAGGGCGCCTTAGTCTCAACCGTCGGGGCGAGGCCAACATTGATTGATCCGCGCTTCCCCCACTTGCATTTGCGCGGCGGCCCCGCCATGGTCCGCCGTTATGGACGATAGAACCGCTTCTCCGATTTCCGCTGCTGCCGCCGCTTCCGGGGCAGCTCCCGATCTCGCCGGCATCGTGCGCCATGACTGGGCGCGCGAAGAAATCCGCGCCCTGTTCGACCTGCCGTTTCCGGACCTGGTCTTTGCCGCGCAGCGCGTCCATCGCATGCACTTCGATCCGCACGAGGTGCAGATTTCGACGCTGCTTTCGGTCAAGACCGGCGGCTGCGCCGAGGACTGCGGCTACTGCCCGCAGAGCGCGCATCACGATGCCGGGGTCAAAGCGGAAAAGATGATGGCGGTCGACGACGTGCTCGCCGAAGCCAAGGCGGCGAAAGCCGCAGGCGCGAGCCGCTTCTGCATGGGCGCGGCGTGGCGTTCCCCCAAGGACCGCGACCTCGACGATATCTGCGCGATGGTCGAGGGCGTTCGCGAGCTTGGGCTCGAGACCTGCATGACTCTCGGCATGCTCACGCGCGACCAAGCGCAGCGCCTGAAAGGCTCAGGCCTCGACTACTACAACCACAATCTCGATACCTCGCCGGAATTTTACGGCCAAATCATCACCACCCGCACCTATCAGGATCGGCTCGACACCCTCGCGCATGTGCGGGAAGTAGGCATTCATGTCTGCTGCGGCGGCATCGTGGGCATGGGCGAGACGCGCGAGGATCGCGTCGGCATGATCGAGGCGCTCGCCAATCAGCCGGAGCATCCGGAATCGGTTCCGATCAACCTGCTGGTGCGGGTGGAGGGCACCCCGCTCGCCGACGCTGCGCCGATCGACGGGCTGGAGTTCGTGCGCACGGTCGCGGTCGCCCGCATCACCATGCCGGCATCGGTGGTGCGGCTCTCGGCCGG
Source organism: Rhodoplanes sp. (assembly GCA_049284695.1). Lineage (GTDB taxonomy): Bacteria > Pseudomonadota > Alphaproteobacteria > Rhizobiales > Xanthobacteraceae > Rhodoplanes. Next base: position 1,557 of record JBAPYK010000142.1, read on the forward strand.
GCGTGAGGAGATGAGCGAGGAGATGCAGGCGTTGTGTTTTCTAGCCGGAGCGAACTCGATCTTCTACGGACCAAAGCTGCTCACGACGCCCAACCCCGAACCCGACCGCGACATGCTGTTGCTGGCGAAGCTCGGCCTCAAGCCGATGGCGTGATACGTTTCTGCGCGATTAGCTCGATCCATCCCCTCTTCCTCGGGGGAGCGCTATCCTCAGGGGCGACGCAGACGTGGTCAATATTCATGGCCGTTTCGTCTGGTACGAGCTGGTTACGACGGAGATAGAGGCGGCCAAAGCCTTCTACAGCAAGGTCATGGGCTGGGCCCCGCTGGATGCGTCGGTACCCGGCCGAGCCTATACCTTGTTCGCCGTTGGAAACGTCCTGGTCGGCGGGCTGATGGGTCTGCCGGAAGACGCAAGGGAAGCGGGCGCCAAACCGAATTGGCTTGGATATGTCGGGGTCGATGACGTCGACGCCGCCGCCGACCGGATCAAGCATCTTGGGGGAACGGTGCTCGTTCCACCGACGGAGGTTCCCAGCGTCAGCCGCTTCTCAATCTTCGCCGACCCGCAGAGTGCAAAGCTCGCATTGTTGAAATGGCAGGGACTCGGCCTAGCGCGCGCTGCGGAGCTCGACGGACTGGGCCGCGTCGGCTGGCACGAACTGCTCGCCGCCGACTGGGAACAAGCACTGGCCTTCTACAGCGAGCTTTTTGGCTGGCGGAGAGCAGACGCCCATACCGGAGAGATGGGCACCTATCAGGTGTTCTCCGACGGAGTGCAGCCGATCGGCGGCATGCTTACCAAGCCGCCTCAGGTCGCCGACCCCTTCTGGCTTTATTACTTCAACGTGGCCAGCCTCGATGCGGCGGCGCAGCGCGTGAAGGCTGGCGGCGGCCAGATCATCGACGGCCCGTTCGAAGTGCCGGGCGGCACGTGCGTCTTGCGATGCGCCGATCCGCAGGGGGCCATGTTCGCGCTGGAGGGACAGCTGCGCCGCCGGGCCGTCGGATATTTCGAGCGGGTTGGCGGCGGCCCTTCCGATCCGCGGGGGCGGCGATGGTCCTGGTGATTATGGATTCTCGAAGTCGGAGACGCCCGGCCGCGCGCCGCGGCCAAGCGCAAATTGACCGACCGGTCCCTCGACGTGAAATTCGATGCCCGTCATCTTTGCAAACAAATCGATATTGGCGATCCCGACCGCACACCCACCGAGCTCCATGTCGGTCGCCATCAGATAAAGCGTCTGCGTCAATACCCCGACGTCCTTCAGTATGAGCGCATAGGCGAGCGAGCTGTACTTCCATGAAACTCGACCGAAGCGCGCCGCGATGGTGATCAGGATTTGCGGCGCGGCGGGTGCATCCATTGCCGATTGGGCCGCCAGCAGTAACGCTTCGAACTCTTGCGCGCGGCTGTTGATTGGGACCAGGGCGTGTCTGTCGGCATCATAGTGGTAGAACCCTCGGGCAAGCCCCTCGCAGTTATCGACCGCCAGATAGAGCTCGAGCTCGTAACAGGCGCCCGCCGACGGGTATGGCCTCGCGGCGCACGCGATGGTCGGATCCCGCTCGCCGACGCGGCTTGTCGATTGCGACAGGATGCGCGCTGCGCCGTCGAGCAATCGTGACACCTCGCCGAGCGTAATCGGTCTCTGGTCGTCGAAGCTGCGGGTGGAATGACGTTCACGCAGGAGCTTTGTGAGCGGCGAGGGGGGCTGCGCATGCGCGGCCGCGATCTCGCGGAGATCGATCGGCTTCCCGGGCCAGCGGGGCCGCACCGCCGGCAACGGGGGCAGGACGCCCGCATGAGGATAAACTCCGCCGAGCGGATTCGCGTGTCGACCTTCGGTGCTGCGCGCATGGAATAGAAAATCGTGGAAGTCCCAGAGGACGAGGTCGCCTTCCGCGCCGCGCGGGCCGGCGTCGCCGGCGGAGTCGATCTTGAGAAGGATTTGGCAACCGACCAGCAGCGCGAGAAGGTCAAGCCCGGGAAAACCGTGCTGCCGTCGGAGCCGGCTTATTGGTTGAGGTGCAGCCAGCATGGCGATCGCGGCTGCAACCGTCGGATTGCAAATCCTGAACAGCGCGCCGGCGCGCGGCGATTCCAGCGCCATCTCGTTGCCGCGCCGTCGCATATAGGCGAACCGCGACAGGACGAGAATGTCGGTATTGCTGAGCCGTGTTGTTGCCGGCCAGTAGTCGGCAACCTGCGGCTCGATGACGATATAGTCCTGGTCGCTCCGTGCTTGCCGGAGGCAGTACTCCACCAAACGGTGCCGGGCCAATCGCCGCACCAGTTCCTCGATCTCCTTGTCGATGCTCCGCTCGCCCGACGCAAACGAGGCGAGCGGCAGACCCATGCGCAGAGCCTGCGCGCGATCCGCGACCTCCGGGCTGAACGTTCCCAACTCGACTGAATCGCCGTCGAAAAACGCCAGGATTGTTCCACCCGCCTGCACTTCGAGCGTAATACGCGCGCTGAGGCGGGCGAAGATAATCGGCGGCGTTGCCCGTCGACGTCGCTTTGCTTCGGGAGCGCGCAAGCCGGGGAGATCCCTCAAGTATGGGGGTGAGCCGGATTGAACTCGTCCTCCGATAGCGGCCGGTCCCGCAATCCGAGCTTCACCGGCACCTCGTAAAGTCGGCCCGGCGCGAAGCGTCGATAGAAATGCCGCAATCCCGGCACGATCACTCTGACCACCGGGACATCGATGTCCGGGCGCGTCTGATCGAGGACCAGGAAGTCAAGGCCCTCTCGCTCGGCGAGACGCACGCAAGCCGTTACTTGCTCGCGCGCGTCGATCTGGCCGAACTTCGCGTCGAAGGCCGCCTGCGCGGCTGGCTCCTCGCTTGGCGTCAAGAAGGGATGATCCTGCAGGCGCAATGGAGTGGAGCCATCGAGGCTCGATTTCTCCCCGGTCCCGCCGCCCATGAGACCGATGGACAGAAACTGATTCAGCTCGGTCAATGCTCGCAGCAAGGCGATGCGGCTGTCAAAGTGTGCGCCTGACCCGAATTCGATGTTTTCCTTCGCGTCCTGGATCCAGTGCAGTATTGTCACGAAGCTCGGAATCCCAAGGTCGCTGGTGACGTCGAGAACCCAGAGCCGGCGTCCGGTTTCGGCCAGCCGGGCCTGCAGATCACGGACGTAGGGATCATCCATCTGACCGAGGTCGACCGCCGGCCGCTGCAGTCGGTTGTACCACCAGATGGCGTATGCATCCCGTTCCACCAGCTCGAGGAATGCCTGGACGATCGCCTCCTCGAGCGTGTTGCCGGCCGCGCAGCCGTTGGAATCCGCATCGATCTGGCCGGGACCCCGGTAGAAGAAATACAAGAGACTGGTCGGAACATATTTGAACCGTTCGTCGCGCAGAGACCAGACCGGCGACCAATCGATCTTGGCCGATCGGTCGAACACGGTCAGTGTTGACGGAACTTCGTGCGGGTCGATCGTCGACGCCCGGTCCCGCAACTGGGCGTCGCTGAACAGCAGAACGTTGTTCGGAAGAATGGCGTCGCCCGGCGGGAAATCCGTGAACCGCCGTCTCACTCTGATCTCGTCACCCTGAAAAATCCCGGAATAACGCTCGATCGCCTCCATGAGCGCACTGGCTTCGCCCTGTTCCGCCGTGCTGCCCTTGCCGAAGCTGCCGCCGCTCACTCCTGCTCTGAGCTCATTGACGGTCTTGGCGGGCGCCGAGAAATTGTGTCTGGCATAGTAATTGGTGTTCAAGGGCAGGTCTGCTTCGATCCGTTCGAGACGTGAGACCACGCCGGTGAGGGGACTCACGTGTTTGCGGAAACGCGCAACCGTGGCGCCGGGCGCAACGGTCCGGTAGCCGCCGCTCGTCATGACCAGCTTGCCGCTGGCGCTGAGCTCGAATGGCGGCGGCGCCCGCCTCGGGTCGCGCAGCTTCTTGGAGCCGCAGCTCGGACATTGCGGACGGCGAGCCACGTGGTGCTTTGCGGTGGATGAGCCCAACAAGTCGAGGCTGATGATGTGATCGCGCAACTCAGTGCGAAAGTCGGTGGCGATCGCTTTCGCGATCTCGATGGCCGCGAGCTGGATGCCGCTTTGTCCGACGGTGTGCCGGGCGAGAGGCGAAACGGCGATGTGGCGGACCTGTTGGCGGTCAAGAAGCGCCTTGACCTCCCGGTTCCGTCGCATGCGATCGGCAACACAGGTCCAACAGGCGCTTTTGCCGGGAAGGAACACCGGTCCCACCAGCGGAAAAATGCCGGAGGGTTGGGCGATGATCCAGGGCGTTAGGTCCGACAGATGTTGCCGGTTCAATTCCTCCAATCGTCCGTCGAGATAATCGCCCACCAGCGTGACGGTCAGGTCGGGCGAGCGCGTGACGATACGCACGCCAAGGTCCCTCAGGGCGGCGTCCAGCTCCGTTGCGCCGTCCACGTCGATCGACCGAATGCGTACACGACAGTTCCGGAGATTTTTATCTGCGGTCTCCGGCGACAGACCGAGGCTCGCCCAATAGGCGGGGATGACGCCGGCCGACGCGCGCGATACCGGCAGAACATAACGGCGGTCGATCAGCCGCTTCAGGGCTTCGTGGATTGCTGCGGACGGAAAATGCCGCTCCATCTCGCCGACTAGTTCCCGAACGCTCCGTGCGCCTTCGCCGATTGCGGAGGCCAGCGCAAAGAAGAGCTCGCCGTGAAGCAAGAACTTCCTATCCTCGGAATAGAGGCAGACGACGTCCGGTGGCAGGACGTAGACGCTGAAATTCGGCGCGAACTGCAAAATTGTGTGAAGCGGAAAGCTGTACCTGGGATCGTCCGTCATAGCCGCGTGTCAAGTGGCCCGCGCCGCAAGCTGGGCACAGGCCGTAAGGTCAAAACGTCACCACGCTCGGCACGCCGACCTGCATGCGCCGACATGATTGGAAAGCCGCGGGGGGCGCGACTCTTGGCGCCCTCGTTTTTTGTCAGCAGACCCGGACCCAGCCCAAGAGCGTCCATACCAAGCAGGATCCACAGCCTCCGCCGCATGCTGCGCAGCCGCAGCCGCAGCCTCGCCAGACGCGCGCTCCGCAACCACGGCATGCACGGCACCCACAGCCTCGGCAAGCGCGCACCGCGCAGCCTCCGCAGCCCCGCGCTACACACCCGCCGAAGCCGCGCGCTGCACAGCCTCGCGCTGCGCAGCCTCCGCAGCCTCTGCAGCCGCCGCAGCCGCGTGCCGCGACTTGCAGGGGTTCGCTGGGCTGAAGGTCGTGTTTGTCGAAGACATAGAATGTCGCCAAGCTTACGTCGGAGATTTCCTCCTCGCCGAGAAAGACGACCGGACGCGGAGCCGTATCTTGCGACGGGGTATTCGCGGGCGCAGTTGCCGATGTGCCGCCCGCCATTGCCAAAGAGACACCAGCCGCTCCCACGACCGATAAGGTTGCCTTTTGGCCTGTTCGCTTGGAAGCTTTTTTCGCGCGCGCCATGATGGAGGCCTCGTCATGCGTGATATTCTAAGACTAGCATATTTTCGCACTTTGCCTAGCCGGCGACCAGGAATGTAGCATGATGATACCCCACTCGAACACCCGCCCGGCGTTCAGTCCTTGCCGTTCCGCGTTTGGCCGTACTGCAGCACCTGCACCTTTTCCAGCGTGACGAGGCCGCTCACCATCATGGCGTCAAGCGTAGGCAAAAACGCGTCGATCTTCTCCTGCGTGTCGACGATTTCGATCACCAGCGGCAGGTCTTGGGCAAGCCGCAGAATCTTGGCCGTATGCAGCCGGCTTGCATGTCCGAATCCGAGCGGACCGCGCAATACGGTCGCGCCGGCGAGATGCATCTCGCGCGCCTTCAGCACGATCGCTTCGTAAAGCGGCTTGCGCTCAAACCTGTCGTCTTCGCCGATAAAAATGCGCAGCAACAGGGCGTCGCGCGGAAGCGTCATGGGTCATATCCACTTCATCATGTTGATGGCGACGGCAGCCACATAGCCGGCCCAGACCGCCAGCAAGCATAGCACGACCGACCCCACGATATTGCCGCCCGCCCGCAACCAGTCGCCATCCTGCACCAGACTAAGCGTCTGAATGCTGAAGGAAGAGAACGTCGTGAATCCGCCGCAGAAGCCGAACATGACGAACAGCCGCGTGGCCGAACTTGCGAACACGCGGCCGTCGGGGCCGGTCAGCGTTGCGAAGAAGCCGATGATGAACGAGCCGGCCACATTGACGACCAACGTTCCCCAGGGAAAGGTTTCACCGATCATGCGCGCCACGATGCCTGAGCACCAATAGCGGGCGACGCCGCCGAGTGCGCTGCCGATCGCAATCCAGAGGTAGGTCATTGCTTGCGTCATCCCGAACCGAGAAAAAAAGCCCTCCGCGGGCGGTTCGGGAATGCCTTCCCGCCGCCCATCAGCGGCAGGAGTCATCAGCCTTTTCAGGCGGTTTCGGGGGACCCCATCCCCATCGACGCGACCCTAGCTGCATTCGCGTTGACGGGTCAATCGCCCCGCGATGTCACTCGATGAACTCGACCTTGGTTCCGCGCTTGACGATGGAGGCGAGCGTCTGGGCGTCCCAATTGGTCAGCCGAACGCAGCCGTGCGATGCGGCCGTCCCGACTTCCTCCGGATCCGGCGTTCCGTGAATGCCGTAACTCGGTTTGCTGATGCCGATCCACACCGTCCCGAGCGGATTGTTGGGGCCGGCGGCGACGCGGAACGCGCGCTTCGTCTTGATCTCTTTGAAAGCAAATCGCGGATTATAGTGCCACTGGGGATTGCGGGCGATCCGCCGCACCACGAAGGCGCCATTGGGCGTCGGCTTCTCTTCGCTTCCGACCGACGCCGGGAAGGCAACGACCAGGCGGCCATCTTTGTCATAGGCGCGCAGCCGGCGCTTCTGCTTGTGGACCTCGATCCGAGTCACCGACGCATAAGGTTCGGACCGGCCGACCCGCGCCACCAGAATGCGCGTTCCCGGTTGATCGAATGCCGCTTCCGGATTGAGGGCGGCAAGCAGTCGCACGTCCATATGGAATTTCTCGGCGAGCAATTCGCCCGGCTCGCGATAGGACAGACGCTTGAGGCGAGCCCACTCCTCGACCTCTTCAGGAATGTCCGGCGCGAACGGTCCTTTCGTGTCGGCCGGTGTGATCTCGTATTCCGCCAAGACCGGCTCAGTGGAGGTCGCGACCAGAGCGTCCCAGGTCGCCTGGTCGAGCTTGCCTGTCGCGCCGAGCTCATGCCGCTGTTGAAAGGCGGCGAGCGCCTTACGGAAATTGTCGCTACCGCGGGCATTGATCGCCCCCGGCGAGAAGCCCGCGCGGTCAAGCAGGATTTGCGCCTTGAGGATGACGGCGCTTGTGGGGCTGGCGCGCGGGTCGAGGAACTCGGCATCGTTGACGGATTCTATCGTCAAGGCCACGCCGCGCTGCGCTACACGATCCGGCGTCAGGGGATCGCCCTGGCTGGGAGCGAGTCCCACCGTAGAGGATTCCCCCCACGAAGGCGCAGCCGCGAAGCCCAGCGCCGCCGTCGCAGCGATGATCGAGACCACGCGCATCCGAAGCATGTTTGATGACGTCATGCCGAAAGCCGATACGTCCCTGAAGCGATCTGACCTGCTCCCACCCGGCGCAGGCGCGCGAACGCAATACCGATCGGCTGGGCAACGTGTTGAATGCCAAGGAATTCGCGTCGGAGCAACCGCTCATCCGCGTCCTTGGCTGCCGTCTGTCGTCAAGCTTACGTGAATGGCGAACGGGCCGTTCCTTGCATTTGATGCTTCAGCGTCTTTCGGCCGTCTTCTATGATCGATGGTTGCAAACGGGCCAGGAAAGCGAGCAGCGCATGAGCGAGACGCACAGCCGCGTCGTCGCGGTTGGGGAAGTGATGATCGAGCTCGCGCGCGGCGTCGACGGACGCTTCTCGCTGTCGTGCGGCGGCGACGCATTCAATACGGCGATTTATCTCGCTCGCGCCGGCATCGACGTGTCGCTCGCGACCGCGCTGGGCGACGACGTGCATTCCGATCGCATCCTCGCCCTGGCGGCGACGGAGGGGGTGGGCCGCCAGCTCGTGCTGCGTCTGCCGGGACGGCTGCCGGGTCTCTATCTCGTCAGCACCGATGCGAACGGAGCGCGGGTCTTCCACCAATGGCGCGGGGCGGCGCCCGCGCGGGACTTGTTCGAAGTTGCCGCGTGGCCGCAAATCGCCGAAGGTCTGCTCGCTGCGCGCATGATCTACTTCTCCGGCATTACCCTCTCGCTCTACTCGAATGAAGGCATCGGACGCTTTCTAGCGATCATCGAACTTGCGCGGGAGAAGGGGGCAAAGATCGCTTTCGACGGCAATTTCCGCCCGCGCGATTGGTCCGGCGATATCGGCCGCATCCGCACGGTCTTTCTCGAGACGCTCAAGCGCGTCGACGTGGCGCTGCCGTCCTTCGAGGACGAGGCGGCGCTGTGGGGCGACGGCAGTCCGGAGGCCACCGTCGATCGGCTGCAGGCCTTCGGCATCGGGGAAATCGTGGTCAAGAACGGGCCGAATGGCGCGCTGGTCGCATCATCGGATTTGCGCGAGCATGTACCCGTCCCGGAGGTGATCGAACCGGTCGACTCGACCGCGGCGGGCGACGGGTTCAATGCCGGCTATCTGTCGGAACGACTGCGCGGCCGCAAGCCGCTCGACGCGGTGTTCGCCGCGCATCGCCTTGCCGGCCAAGTGATCCGCCATCGCGGTGGAATCATGCCGCGCCCGGATGCAGTGGTGCATTGAGGCTGCCGGACATTTGACGCGGGGCGCGCCCCCTCATGCCGTTTCGGTCGTAACGGACAGGCTCCCAATGCTCCTCGACCGCGGCGGCCGTCGTCAGTAAGGAACTCCGCCTTTCCGAGCTTCTTTCAGGGCCTTCGCGTGCCACTCGAACTCGTCCAAAAAGCGGGCGACGCGACGTTCGTGGCCTGGGTCGCGGGGTGTGCCGTCGTCCTCGAACTGGTCCTGGACTTTGGGCATCGGGAAGATCGACGAGATGCTGGGCATCCCGAGTTCAGCAAGGGTGGCGCGAAGCTGGATAGCCGCGCGCACGCCTCCGAACGCGCCGGCGGAATAGCAAGCGATCGCCGACGGACGCCAGAACCATTCCTCGAGGAAATGGTCGAGCATGTTTTTTAGCGCCGGCGGAATGCCGTGATTGTACTCGCCACTGACTATGAGGAAGCCGTCGGCTTGGCGAATGTGATTGGCGATGGCTTCCAGGGGCTCGGGAGCTTGGCCCTTCGGGTATTCCTTGTACATCTTGTCGAGAAGCGGCAGGCGGTAATGCAACGGGTCGATCAGCGTGCTCCCATGGCCGCGCTTGCGTACTTGCGCATCGAGGAAGCGCACGAGCTTGATGCCCTGGCGCTCGGTGCGGACGGAGCCATAGAAGAGCACGAAATTCAGCGACATGGCGGCGTCTCGATCGTGATTTGCGCTTCGACCGTTCGGCTCGCCCTCGCGCGCGCTCGCTACCACAGCCGAACGACGTCTTCCCGGGCGAACAGCGGTCCCACCTGCATACTTAGTGGCGGCTTGCCATAGAGGGCAGGGGGGACACTGATGTCGGCCAGATACATTTCACCGACATGGTTCGCAACGCCGTCGGCGCGCAAGCCTTCCTTCGGCAATGCCAGGGTCATGGTGGCGACCGCCGTGATCGCGGGGTCGAACACCGTTCCGGTGGTCGTATCGATGCCGGAAGGCGCATCGAGAGCTAAAATCGGCGCCGGATAGTCATTCGCAAACCGAATGAGCTCGCCGATCAGGCCGGTTGGCGCGCCCTTGAGGCTGTAGCCGATGAGCCCGTCGAGGACCAGGTCGAAGGGCGGCTCGTTCCCGGGCAGGGCAAGCTTCCGAGGGTCGGCCGTTAAGTCCGTGCCCGGAACGGCCATCCGCTGCAGAATATCGAGCTGGTGAGCGGGTATGGGCGTCATTGCCTGCGGCGGTTGCCCGAGGGCGACCGTGACCCGCGCGCCCCAGTTATGGAGGCGCCGCGCCGCGACGAGCGCGCCGCCGCCGTTGCCGCCGCTTCCGGCCATGGCCAGGATTCGCTTGCCGCGCGGATCGCCCGCGAGGAAGCGCATGCGGGCGAGATGCGCCAAGTTGCGGCCGGCGTTCTCCATCATCTGAATGAGTTCGATGTGGTAATCCTCGATCATCGCCCGATCGACTTCCACCATCTGAGCGGTGTCGACGAAAGGGACTCCACCGTCCGGCGCTTCTAGCGTCATGGCGCGCTCCAAGGTTGGGCCTAACCGCGGCCAAAGACCGGAAACGCAACCCCGGTCACCGCCCGCGACGCGTCGGAGACGAAGAAGGCGATAACATCGGCGATGGCTTCCGGCTTGACGAAGGTCGACACGTCCGCGTCGGGCATGGCTTGGCGGTTCTGCGGCGTATCGATCGTACCGGGCAGCACGGCGTTGACTCGAATTCCGCTGGCTTTGACTTCGGCCGCGAGGCTCTCGGTGAAGCGCAGAACGGCGGCCTTCGAAGCGCTATAGGCGGCGAGCCCCGGCGGCCCGGAGAGTGCGGCGCCGGCCGAGACATTCACGATCGAGCTGGTCCCGTTCGCGAGCATTGCCGGGATGACCGCGCGACACATGAGAACGGTGGTTCGTAGATTGACCATCATCATCATGTCCCACGTCGACAGATCTTCCTCATGCGCGGCCTTGCCGCCGCGAAAACCGCCGACGGTATTGATCAGCGCATCGATGCGGCCGAAATGCTTCAGCGCGGAGGCCACGACCTTGCCGACGCTTTCTTCCGACGTCAGGTCTGCGTTCCCGGCGAGCAAGCATTCGGGTCCCGACTTATAGATTTGCTCCAATCGTTCCTGGGAGCGATCGACCACGATGGTCTTCGCGCCGGCGGCCTTCAGGCCCGTCGAAACTGCCGTGCCCAGATTGCCTACGGCGCCGGTGATCATTGCCGTCTTGTTTGCGAGGTCCATGATGCGATCGCTCCCGCCCATTGCTGTCGTATGCGTGTCGTTGCTGTCGTATGCGTGACGTTCGGCGCTCAGTCCGGCTTGCCGACGATCGCCGCAAGGATCAGGCCGTAAACGACATGGGCCACCAACGCGGCCATCATCGGCTTTCCGAAGCCGAAGAAGATTGGCATGCCGGCCAGCGGGACGACCACGACCATCGCCACCAGCCACAACAGGACGCCCCAAAGCGCTCCCCTCACCAAATACGGTCCGGGGAAGTTCCGGTAAGCGATAATGATGTAGCCGATCGGGAAAACGATCAGAGCGAGACCGAAATGCGCGATCGTACCCAGGATATGACCTTGCGGAAGACCTAAGATATTGGTGACGAGATTGGCGGGGCTCATCGGCGGAATGCCCAGCATCTTGGGCGCGCCGACGCGCATCATCATTTCGAGTACGACCGTCGCTATGACTGCGCCGATAGCGAGGCGAAGTCCCTTTTTCCGTGTATCGCTAACACCGATATTGATTGCGCTTTCCATTGCGAAGCTCCAGTGCATTCCTAGTTTGTTAGCGGTTGATTTCATGCTGTCCGCGCGCGGCCTTTCCCGGTTCGTAGCCGCAGTGGATGCAGCGATAGCGGCTGTCGTGAATGAGCTTGGCGCAGAACCAGTTTCGCCCCAGCTTGGCCACGCGAAAGAGCTCGGCCGCCGCGAGCATTCCGAACACCGGCGCGGTGAAATAGAGCCAGAGATAGCTGAGTTCGCCGGACGGCGCCGCCGAGGCGAATGTCCGCGCTGGATTGATGCTCATGCCCGACAGCGGGGCGAAAAAAGCGATATAGCCAGCGACCATGATGCCGGCGAAATAGCCGACGTGGGGCGTCAGTTTTTCCCACGAGAGCGCCGTCAAGACCACCAGCATGAGACCGCCCGCCATCGCCGCTTCGGTAAAGTAGGCGACGGCGACGCCTGCATCGCCGGGCTTGGTGTTGATGAAGACGACCGGCGGTTCGGAAAAGGCCGAGCCGAGGACGGCCCAAACCAGAATTATGCCCGCAGTTCCGCCGATGAATTGCGCGAGGATATAGAAACCGGCATCGATCGGATTAATCTTGCCGAGCCGCAAGAAAGTGAGGGTGACCGCGGGGTTGATATGGGCGCCCGATTGTTTGCCCCAGGGCGAATAGATGATCGCAATGGCGGTCAGTCCCATGGCGAGTCCCATGAGAACAAGACGCAAGTCGCCATTGGGAATCGCCTGATGCACCGGCGAACCAGGATATTCAAGCAAAGCCGCAAATACGCCGGCTGAGACCATGAATGTCCCCAGCCCCCAAGCTTCCATCAGGTATTCCGGCCAATGCGCGCGCAGTGCTTGCGCAACACTAAGCCGCTTGCCCATCGCCGCCATTTCTTGCGCGTCCGCCTTTAGGGCTTTTTCCGGGGCTGCATGAGTTTAGCGATGAGTCCGGTCCAGCCGGTCTGATGCGAGGCGCCGACGCCGCGGCCCGTGTCGCCATGGAAATACTCGTAGAACCACACGTAGTCGCGGAAATGCGGGTCGGTTTGAAACTTCTCGACGTCGCCGAAGACGGCGCGTCGGCCGCCCGCATCCCGCAAGAATATGCGCGCCAGCCGGCGGATCAGCTCCTCGGACGCCTCTAGGATCGTGACGTAGCTTCCGGAGCCGGTAGGGCATTCGATCTTGAAATCGTCGCCATAGTAGTGATGGAACCGCTGCATCGATTCGATGAGCAGGAAGTTCACCGGCATCCAGATCGGTCCACGCCAGTTCGAGTTGCCGCCGAACATGTAACTGTCGGACTCGCCCGGCAAATAGGTGACGACGTGTTGCTCGCCGCCGAAGTCGAAGCGGAACGGGTGTGCCTCGTGGACCTTCGAGATTGCGCGCACGCCGTAGTCGGAAAGGAACTCGCTTTCATCCAACACGCGCGCGAGCAGCCGCTTCATGCGATGGCCGCGCAGCAACGACAATAGTCGCCGCTGGCCCGTGCCCGGCTCCTGCCACCGGGAGACCAGCGCCGCCAGATCAGGGCGATAGTTGAGAAACCATTTGAGCCGCCGGTGGAACCCCGGCAGCTTTTCAAGCACCTCCGGCTCCAGCACCTCGACCGCGAACAACGGGATCAGTCCGACCATCGACCGCAGGCGCATCCGGTAGGCGCCGCCTTCGGTGCGCAGCATGTCGTAGTAGAACTTGTCCTCCTCGTCCCAGAGACCGGTGCCGCAGCCCTGGAAGTCGGTCATCGCCTCGGCGATATGGAGAAAGTGTTCAAAAAACTTGGTCGCTATGTCCTCGTAGACATCGTTATGGCGGGCGAGCTCGAGCCCAATCCGCATCATGTTGAGGCAGTACATCGCCATCCAGGACGTGCCGTCGGCCTGATTGATATGCCCCCCGGTCGGCAGCGGCCGCGAACGATCGAATACGCCGATATTGTCGAGCCCGAGAAAGCCGCCCTGGAAAATGTTCCGGCCCTCGACATCCTTGCGGTTGACCCACCAGGTGAAGTTGAGAAGGAGCTTGTGGAATACGCGCTCCAGGAACCGGAGGTCGCCGCCGTCGCCCCGTCGTTTGCGATCGATCTCGAAAACGCGCCAAGTGGCCCAGGCGTGAACCGGCGGATTGACGTCGCCGAAATTCCACTCGTAGGCCGGTAACTGACCGTTCGGGTGGCTGTACCATTCGCGCGTCAGCAGAACGAGCTGTTCCTTGGCGAACTCGGGATCGACCAGCGCGAGCGGCAGGCAGTGGAACGCCAAGTCCCAGGCGGCGAACCAGGGGTATTCCCACTTGTCCGGCATTGACAGCACGTCGGCCGTGTTGACGTGGTTCCAGTCGGCATTGCGGCCCTGCCGCCGTTGAGGCGGCGGCGTTGGTTGGGTTGGATCGCCGTTCAACCACTCGGGCACGTCGTAATTATAGAACTGTTTGGTCCAAATCATGCCAGCCAATGCTTGGCGCTGGACCCGACGAGCATCCGGATCGGCGAGATCACGTTGCAGATCGGCGTAGTAATCATCGGCGTCCTGCCGCGCCTGCACCAGAATTGCGTCGGCATCGGCGAACGGGTTGGCGAGCTCGGCATTGGTTAGGCGCACCCGGAACGTGGCGGACCCGCCCGCGGGAATGTTCGCATAGTAGTGCGGCGCTGCTTTGGAGCCGGCGCCCTCGGGATTGACGGCCGACTTGTCGCCTTCGACGATGCAGCTGTTTATCCCGTCCTTGAAATAGCCGGTTGACTGGTTGGAGCCGAACAGCTTGCGAAAATTCGTTTCGTTCTCGCAGAAAAGCAGGTCGGGGCTGCCGTCGCAATATAACCGGAACGTTCCGAGTTTTTCGTGCTTCGCTTCAACGCCGGCGCCGTCCAGCTTGGCGATCGTTGGCTTAGGCGCGCCGATTGTCCATGACCAGGTGTTGCGAAACCAGAGCGTCGGCAGGACGTGCAGGGGCGCCGGGTCCGGGCCTCGGTTATGCGCCGTAATGACCATGATGATGTCGTCCGGCGAGGCTTTGGCGTATTCGACGAAAACGTCGAAATACCGGTCCTGATCAAACAGGCCGGTATCGATCAGCTCAAATTCCGGGTAATGCTTCGCCCATCCGGGATTGCGCTCTCGCAGCTGGGTGTACGGGTATTCCCCTTGCGGATACTTGTAGAGCATTTTGAGATAAGCGTGCGTCGGCGTCGCGTCGAGGTAATAGTAATACTCTTTCACGTCCTCGCCGTGATTGCCTTCGGGGCCGGTCAGCCCGAAAAACCGTTCTTTCAAATGCGGATCACGTTCATTCCATAACGCAAGCGCGAGGCACAGGCGCTGCTGATCGTCGCTGAAGCCGGCGATGCCGTCTTCGCCCCACCGATAAGCGCGGCTGCTCGCTTGCTCGAAGGGAAAATTGGACCAGGCGTTGCCATCGTAGCTGTAATCCTCGCGCACCGTTCCCCACTGGCGTTCGCTCAGATAGGGTCCCCAGCGCCGCCATTTCGCTTTGCCGCGATCTGCGTCCGCAAGCCGCCGATGCTCCGCCGTCATGTCCTTGTGCTCCTCCTTCCCTGGATGGCTCCGGTCGCGCTGCCTTCAGGATCGATCTTGCTGAAGGCTGCGTTGCTTTTCCCGCCTCAGCCGCCGGTCTCGAAGCCCGGATACAAAGTCATGCCGCCATCGACATAGAGGCAAATGCCGTTGATGTAATCCGAGTAATCGGACGCCAACCAAACAGCGGCGCGGCCGATATCCTCGGGCTCGCCGATCCGCTTGTAGGGCACGAGCTTCATCAGCTCGGCATACGCTTCGGGCGTGCCCCACGCATCCATATTGATGGGCGTGCGAATGGCGCCTGGCGAGATGGCGTTGACGCGAATGCGCCACGCCGCCACCTCCTGGGCGATCGACTTCATCATCAGCTTCACGCCGCCCTTGGACGCCGCGTAGTTGACGTGGCCGGCCCAGGGAATGACGTCGTGGACCGAGCTCATGCAGATGATCTTGCCCGCCGCGCAGGAGACGTCCTTGACGACACCACGGCGTTTGAACTCACGGATCGCTTCGCGTGCGCAGAGAAACTGGCCGGTCAGGTTTACGCCGATGACCTTGTTCCATTGCGCCAGCGTCATCTCATCGAAAGGGGCGTCTTTCTGCAGGCCGGCATTGTTGACCAGGATATCGATGGTGCCGAACTCGCGGAACATCGTCTGGAACATGGCGCGGACCTGCTCCTCATCGGATACATCCGCCCGGACCGCAATGGCATTGGCCCCGCATCTTTGCTTGATCTCCTGAACCGTCTCGTTCGCCGTCCCCGCGTCGGAGGCGTAATTGACGACGACATCGGCGCCGGCGTGCCCCAGAGCGATCGCCACCTGCTTGCCGATTCCCGAACTCGCGCCGGTCACCAGCGCCTTCTGGCCCTTGAGCAGGACCTGCTGGTCGAGGGACGGCGTGATGACGGGCGGATAGGACTCAGTCGGTTTTTGATTCATCGGATGCTTCCCCGCGAGGATCGCTCAGTCTATCGCGATGATGCAGATCGGTTAGCCCGCTCCTGAGCGGACGCCCTCTTTTGCATAAAGACTTGCTCGCATCAAATTTGCCGCCAACACATGATAGGGGGCCGTAGAGCAGGGAGCCGAGAGGGGTGAAGCGGAAGGCGAATCGCTTTCCGCATCCGTTGGATGCCGGATCGGCGAGCGAGGTTACAGGGCGAATTATTATTCCCGAAGATGAAACCGGGTTCAAACGACAGGCCGCCGCACAACTGGGTCAATCGACGGAGCGGGCCGCCAAGATCGCCTTGATCAGGTCCTCCGGGACGTCCTCGGGCATGGGCGCCGTTCGTGTGCGGGCTCTGTCGCTCAGTCTTTGTCCTTGCCGAGGCTCCGCATCAGGACACGCGCCAATCTGTCGGAGAACAGCTTTGGGTCTGGCGGGCGTTCGCCGTCCAGCAGCCGCGCCTCGTCGAACAGCAGATGCGCGGCATCCTGCTTGAAGGCGCGATCGTCATCGCTCAATGAGGCGAGCGCTACGATCATGTCGTGACGCGGGTTGATCTCCAGGATCGGCTTGGCGGCGGTCTTGAGCCGTCCAGCGCTTGCCAACAGCTTTTCGAGCTGACGGTCGGGGCCGAATTCGGACGCCACCAGGCAAACCGCGCTGTCCGTCAGGCGATCCGAGGGACGCACGTCTGCGACGGCCTCGCCGAGCGTATCTTTGATGAATGCGATAAGGCCATTGACCGCCTCACTCGTCTCGGGAACGGGCTTGCTTTTGTCGTCCAAGACCGGGATGAGCGCCAAATCGGCCGCCCCTTGCGTGACCGACTTGAATGGTTTGCCTCCGAACTCCGCCGCGGCGACCCAAAAGCTGTCGACCGGATCGGCAAGAAGCAGCACCTCGACGCCGCGGGCGCGGAAGCCCTCCAAATGCGGCGAGGCGTCGAGGCGAGCAAGATCGTCGCCGACCAAGTAGTAGATTGCGGTCTGGTTCTCCTTGAGCGAAGCGACATAGTCCTTGAGGCTTCGCCAGGACTCGCCCGATACGGTCGTCTTGAAGCGCAAGAGAGGGTAAAGCGTGTCGCGGCGCTCGTAATCTTCGTAAAGCCCCTCCTTCAACACCGCGCCGAAGTTGGTCCAGATCTTGGCGTATGATTCGGGCTCGTTTTCCGCGACCTTCTCGAGATCGCCCAGCACCCGGTTCGTCACGCCTCTTTTGATCGCGGCAAAGATCGGGCTTTCCTGGATCATCTCGCGCGAAACATTGAGCGGCAGGTCGGCCGAGTCCACGAGCCCACGGACGAACCGCAGATAGCGCGGGAGTATCTCCGCTTCGTCCGTGATGAAGACCCGCTTCACGTACAGCTTGATCCGGCCTTTCCGATCCGGATCGTAAAGGTCGAACGGGCGCGACCCCGGAATGAAGGCAAGGGCCGTATATTCATGCCGGCCTTCCGCGCGGAAATGGATGGTCAGCGCCGGCTCATCCAGTTGCCCGGTAATGCTGCGATAGAAGTCCGTATAGTCCGTGGCTGAGATTTCAGACTTCGGCTTGGCCCAAAGCGCCGCCCCGTCGGCGACTTCGGATGGCTCGGCGCCGGGTTTGTCGACGATCGCGATGGGAACCGGCACGTGGCCCGACTGCGCCTTCACGATGCGTTCAAGCGTGAAGCGTTCGAGGTAGGACGCCGCATTGTCCATGAGATGGAGTACGACGCGGGTGCCGCGGCCCGGAGCGTCTTCCGCCGAAACCGGGGAGACCGAAAACGTGCCCTTGCCGTCGGAGGACCACTGCCACGTCTCATCGGCGCCGGCGCGGCGCGAGACGACGTCTACCCGATCCGCCACCATGAAGGCGGAATAGAAGCCGACGCCGAACTGGCCGATCAACGTCGCGCCCTCTCCGCCCTGGGCGGCCTCGATCCGGTCCATGAAAGCCTTGGTTCCGGAATGGGCGATCGTTCCGAGCGCCTCGATCAGCTCGTCGCGGCTCATGCCGATGCCGTTGTCTTCGACCGTGAGGCGCTTGTTGTCGGCATCGATGATGATCGTGATGCGCAGCGTCGGATCGGTTTCCAGCAGCGCCGGGGTCGCGATGGCTTCATAACGCAGCTTTTCGCACGCATCCGCGGCGTTCGAAATCAGTTCGCGAATAAACACGTCTCTGTCGGAGTAGACAGAGTGCACGATCAAGTTCAGCAGTTTGGCGACATCGGCCTCAAACGCACGGCTCTCCTGCCGGGTCTCATCGACGGTCATGGCGGCAATTCCCTACGAGCATTTCAATTGAACAATACGACATGCCTGGGCCGATTTTGCAGTCGACCCAGGAATCGATTTCCGGCCTGCCGCCGCGTCCCGGCGGCGGCGGGAAAGGTCTTAGTGGGTAAGATCGTGGCCGGAATCCTCGTCAGGCCGGCGCCGCGCCCGAAACGTTTCGATCGCGCGTCGCCTCACTTGACGGCGCAGCCAAGAGATTTCGACCGTCTTCTCATGAGCCTCCTTGTCGAGCGCGCGCAGCGCGTCCAGGATATCGTCGACAGGCACCGGTCGCGAACAGCCGGGGCCGAGGCGCAGCGCCGGCGCCGCTTCGACGGCGCTTGCGTCGGAGGCCCATGACGCGAGGATCGTTCTTTTTTCGCTGAGGGTCAGGTCGGGATCAGTGACGACATCCCGCGGGTGCGCAAATGCGCGCTCGGGATGTAGAAGGTCATCGAGCGCAAAATCGAATGGTCGGGATGACCGTTTGTGAGATTCGGTGTTTTTCATAGCCACATCCTCGATTTGAGCAACATGGATACGAAGTCGCCGCCGGATGCGCGCCGGCATCCGGGTCGAACCCAAAGGCTTTCGGCGCATATCGATTTAGCTTTGACGAGACGATCTTCAAGCGGGAACATACATAGAACAAAGGCGCTTGGTTAACGCCCGATCGATTCAATGCGACTTGGATCGGCCGCGCGCCTTGCCCGCGTCGTTGTCCGTTTTGCGCTCTGCCGCATGGTATTTGCGGCGGATGTCGGCAAGATCGACGCGCGGCGCCGGCAGCTCCAAACCCATGTCGTCCATCGCGTCGGCGATGAGCGTCGAGATGGCGAGGTCGCGAAACCATTTGTGGTTTGCCGGTATCACAAACCAGGGCGCCCGTTTTGTGCTGGTCTGCGCGATGGCGTCCTCATAGGCTTCCACATATTGCGGCCAAAGCTCGCGCTCCGAATAGTCGCTCTCGCTGATTTTCCAGCGCCGTGCTGGATCGTCGAGCCGCTGCTTGAAGCGCGCGAGCTGCTCGTCCGGACCGATATGAAGATAGAACTTCAGAATGCAGGTGCCGTTC
>JBAPYK010000143.1:0-10891 GCA_049284695.1 Rhodoplanes sp.
ATGATCCTATCTTTGGGTTGCTGCGCCTCGGCGCGGCGGCAGCCCAAACGGTTGCCCGCGCCATCGCGCGCGGCGTCTACGAGGCAACCGTCCTCGCCGTCCCCGACGCCCTACCAACTTACCGGGAGACGTATCCGGACTAACCCGATGGTGGCCTTGTTTTACCGTTCGGGCCGCCGCGAGAGCCCGGATGCCATGGAGCCGCCCCAATTTTTGCGCTTTATATGCGCGCAACGGTCTAAAGCGCGAATCGTCACGCGTGGGGCGTTGAACCCAAAGGCGGGTCGATACGACTTTTTAGTCACAACGCAGAAAAATCGACGCCTCCGCGCGGAGGCGATATCGCGTTTTGACCGCAAATGTCGCAAATTGGACCTAAGAATGAATCAAATCGGCCGGGGGACGGGTGCCGAGTGGGCATGACCTTGCGACCAACCGTAACGGGAATGGGCAAAAATCAAGGAGTTAAGCGATGCGAGCAGGTGCGATTGCAGCCGGTTTGGTCGCCGTGGCCCTGGCGGGCTCATTGGGACTGGTGTTCGCCCAGAAGGGGAGCTTGACCGCCCTTTCCTGGGGCAAGTTAACGGCAGAGTCTGCGAATACCGGCAGCAGCAGCGCGGCGTCGGAACCCGCCGCCGCTCAGCGCGGCCCGCGCAACGTGGCAACCTCTTCGGAGCCGATCGTCGTAGCGCAAGACACCGCGCGCGTCGCGGCCCAGCAAACCGCGGCAGCGCAACCCGCCCCTGCAACGCCCAGCGCGCCGACGGCAGCAGCCGCCGTCCAAGGGCCGCCTTGCACCAATCCCAACGCGCTCGGCGTGTCGCGGGTGGTTGAGATTGATACGACCGGCGGACCGGGCTTCGGTTTCGAGCACTTCAAGCAGCACGATTTCCTCCGCAAAGGCGAGGTGGTGCTGACCTTTGACGACGGCCCCTGGCTCAATAATACGCCGGCCGTGCTCAAGGCCCTGGCCGACCAGTGCGTCAAGGCAACCTTCTTCCCGATCGGCAAGCATGCGACCTATTATCCGGAAATCCTGAGGGAAGTCGCCGAGGCCGGGCACACGGTCGGAAATCACACCTGGAGCCATCCGCGTGACATCTCGAAGATGACCACGGAAGAGGCCGTGACCGATATCGAGAAGGGCGTCAGCGCGATCCGCATGGCTGTGGGAGATTACGCCTCGCCATTCATCCGCTTTCCGAGCCTGAAGCATCCCCCCGAACTGCTCAAATATGTCGGGGAGGAACGCAATATGGGCGTGTTCTCCACCGACATGGACTCGTTCGACTTCAAGGCGCGCAAGCCGGAACAGGTTATCAAGAACTTGATGGACAAGCTGGAAAAGCACGGCAAGGGCATTCTGCTGATGCACGATTTCCAGACGGTCACGGCGCACGCCGTTCCCGAGCTGCTCGCCCAGCTCAAGGAGAAGGGCTACAAGGTCGTGCACCTGAAGGCGCACGATCAGCTCAAATCCATCGCCCAGTATGACGAAATGGTCAGGAAGGACCAGAAGGGCTCGGGGGGCATGGATATGGGCGGCGGACGCCCGACGTCGAGCGTGGTGAAGACGGTCGGCGAGTGACGCGATCACAAGCTAGTCGCATCATGGCCGGGCATCGTCCCGGCCATGATGCTTTTTGGGAATGATGATTTCTGGGATGATCCAGCCTCGGCCTCTTGCATCCGCTCAAACACGGAGCGGGCCGAAGCGCTCCGCCCGATAGGGCGCGGGATCGCAGAACGGCGTCGCCCCGGACATCATCTCGGCGACAAGCCGGCCGGTGGCGGGCCCGAGCGTAAGTCCCCAATGCGCATGTCCGGCGGCGATCCACAGCCATGGATGCCCCGGCGCTTGTCCGATCACGGGGCGGGAATCGGGAAGGCAGGGCCGTGAACCCATCCATGGGCTCGGCTCAACCGCCGCTCCGAGCGGAAACAGGCGCTTCGCCGCCGGCATCACCCGGTCGAACTGCACCGGCGTCGGCGGCGCGTCGCGGTCGGCGAATTCGACCCCGGTGGTGAGACGAATGCCCTGCTCCATCGGCGCCAAGACATAGCCCCCCTCGGCATCGAGCACGGGCCGGGCGAGGGAAGCATTGCCGCGCGGATGGAAATGGCGATGGTAGCCGCGCTTGACCGCGAGCGGCAGGCGCAAGCGAAAGGCGCGCAGGAAATCATTGGTCCACGGCCCCAGCGTAATCACCGCGTGGCCGGCTTCGATGCTCCCCTCCGAGGTCTCCACCCGGCAGATTTGCCCGCCGCGGCGGAGGGTCATCGCGTCCCCCTTCACCACACGGCCGCCCAACTCCGTAAAGCGCTGCGCGTATGCACGGGTTACCGCGAGCGGATTGGACACGCTTGCCACGTGTTCCCAAAACACCGCATGGCGGAATACCGGCGCAAGCGCCGGTTCGAGCGCGCGCGTGCCATCGACGTCGAGCAGGCGATAGGAAAGCCCGAAACCGTCGGCGACCCTGCGTTCGAGCCCTGTCGCTCCGAACGCGTGATCGGAGCGGTACAGCTTGAGCCAGCCGGTCTTGTGCAGATATCGCTCGGCGCCGCTCTCCGCCATCAGCGCCTCGTGCTCGCTGAGCGCGCGCGCGAACAATGGCCGCATCAGTTTCGCCGTCTCGATCAAGCGCTGCGGCGACGACCAGGCACGATAGGCGAGCAGCCAGGGAGCGATCCGCGGCAGGTATGCGAGGTGGTAATTCGCCTCCGGCGCGCGGCCCGCGGCGACGCGCAGCAGCGTTCCCGCATCGCTCGGAAACGGATGCGGGAAGATCGTCTCGCCCTCGATGATGCCGGCGTTCCCGTAGGACGTTTCCTCGCCGGGGCGGCGCTTGTCGACGAGCGCCACCGCAAACCCGCGCTTGGCGAGCTGCAACGCCACGGACGTGCCAATGACGCCGGCGCCAAGCACAATGACGTCGGTGCGCATGCAATGACCTCGCTTGCAGTGAGGGGTTGAAACGTGACGACGCGGACGCTGCTTACATAAGTGCGCTTTCGCATCTCGCTACCGACGGGCGTCGGGGGCACATTGACAAGTACGAGCGCTTTGAACTCCTGTTGCGTGGCCGGGGTCCGTTCGACCGACTGGCCATTTCTGATCGCGCGCGTCTCGGTTTCGAACCGCCTCTTGAACTGAGCCTCCCGGCAATGACTTTATCGATTTTTCTTCTTCTGACGCTTGCCGCGCTCGTGACGTGCCTCTGGATGTACATCGCCTTCCAGCGCGACCTGCGCGCTGCGCAAGAGCGATTGCACGGCGTCAGCCGGATCGTGCGGACCGCAAGCGGACCGATCGAATACGCAGAAGCGGGAGAAGGCCCGCCTCTGCTCGTCGTCCACGGGGCCGGCGGCGGCTTCGATCAGGGGATGGCGATCGGACGCCCGTTTGTGGACCGCGGATTCAGAGTGATTGCAATGTCGCGGTTCGGCTATTTGCGAACGCCGCTGCCGGAGGACGCCTCTCCGAGCGCGCAAGCCGACGCTCATGCGAGCCTCTTGGATGCGCTCGGCGTAGCGCGAACGGCCATCATCGGCGTATCGGCCGGAGCGCCGTCGGCCACGCAGTTCGCCATCAGGCATCCGGACCGATGCGCGGCGCTCGTCCTCTTGGTGCCGCTCGCCTACAAACCCGCCGAGGTCGCCCCCGCTGCGCCGAAACTATCCCCGCGCGCGGAAAAGGTGCTGATGACGATCGTCGGCTCGGATCTCGCATTCTGGCTCGCGTGGAAGTTCGCGCGGACCGCGCTTATTCGGCTCGTACTCGCCACGCCGCCTGAAATCGTCAGCGCCGCATCCAAAGATGAGCAATTGCGCATCGACCGCATCCTCGACCGCGTCTTGCCGATCGGCGCTCGCCTGCGCGGCCTTCTCAATGAAAAGCGCATCGCGGGCTCGCTGACGCGTTTCCCGCTTGAAAAGATCGTCGCGCCCACCCTTGTGATCAGCGTGCGCGACGATCTGTTCGGAACCTTCGCCAGTGCGCAATACACGGCGGCGCAAATACCAAACGCCAAATACCTCGGCTACGAAGCCGGCGGGCACCTGTGGGTCGGGCACCACGAAGAGATGATCGTCGAAATCGACGCGTTCCTTCGTTCGCATTGCGGCGCCGATCGAGCCCAATCCTGGTAGAATCGTCCCCTTCCCAAATTGGGCGCACCGAACGATTGCTCCGGCGGCGACCCCATGGTACCGAGCGGAAACGGACCACGGTCATGCTCCTCCCCCTTCGCATCGCTCCCTCGATTCTCTCGGCCGACTTCGCAAAGCTCGGCGAAGAGGTGCGCGCCGTCGATGCCGCAGGCGCCGACTGGATTCATGTCGATGTGATGGACGGCCATTTCGTGCCCAACATCACCATTGGGCCGGACATCGTGAAAGCGGTGCGTCACTACAGCAACAAGCCGTTCGACGTACACCTGATGATTTCGCCTTGCGATCCCTACCTCGAGGCTTTCGCCAAGGCCGGCGCCGACCATCTCATCGTGCATGTCGAAGCGGGGCCGCACTTGCACCGCTCGCTGCAGGAAATCCGCGCGCTCGGCAAAAAGGCGGGCGTGACGCTCAATCCCGGCACGCCGGTCAGCACCATCGAGCCGGTGATCGACATCGTCGATCTGATCCTGGTGATGTCGGTCAATCCGGGATTCGGCGGTCAGAAATTCATCCCGGCGGCGGTGGAGAAAATAGCCAGCCTGCGCGCGCTCGCCGGCGGACGGCCGATCGACATCGAGGTCGACGGCGGCATCAATCCGGAGGTCGCTCCGCTCGTCGCCGCCGCCGGCGCCAATGTGCTGGTCGCCGGCAACGCCGTGTTCCGGGCGAACGGCGCAGAGTGCGGCGGTGAAGAGGCCTATGCGCGCAATATCGAGGCGATCCGCAACGCCGCCGCCATGGCGCGCGGCGAGGTGGTGTAATTCCACGCCAGCTTTTTCAGCATGGGCGTAACCGCTTCGTAGCGACGCCTTTGCATCCTCCCCGTGAAAACGGGGATGGGGACCACGCGCAACATGGTGGTGGGGGCCCCGAAATGCCCCCTCCCCCGCCCTTCGGGCGATTCCCCTCCCCGCTGCGCAGGGGAGGATGGACATTTCGAGCGATCTCACGCCTTGAGTCCGCGCAGCACCAGCGCCCACACCCGCTCGAAAGCGGCATTGATGCCGGGGTCGGACCACTCCGCGGCATGGGCCGGATTATGGAAGCGGCCGGTCGCATCGATGACGGCGCGCGCCGCCCCGGCCGGGTCGGCGACCGCAAACTCGCCTTGCGCGACGCCGTCCGCAATGATCCGCGCGAGCTGGCGTATGAGTAGGTCTACGTGGGCCGCGACCACGTCGCGCGCTTCGCCGGCCAGCGCCACATAGGTCGCAAACAGCTCGGGATCACCTTGCACTTTTTGCTGCTTGGCCGCGATCAGCGCGTCGAGCCAGCGGCGCAGCCGCGGCGCAGCCGGCCCTTTCTCCTCCGCAATGGCGGCAAGCGGCGTGGAGACGCGGCCGAGCCAGCGCTCCAACACCGCGTCGCGCAATGCCGCTTTGCTGGAAAAATGCCGGTAGACGCTGCCGTGACTGACCCCGAGCGCGCGGGCGACGTCGATCACCGTCGCCTTGGCCGGGCCGTAACGGCGGAGCACGTCTTCCGCGGTGTCGAGAATTCGTTCCGTCGTCAGCGCCGGTTCGGTCATGCCGTTTTTTTGCGCTCGCTATCGAGATGATCCATCTGCATCGCCGGATAACGATCGCCGGCCGCCGCTCCGGATGGCACCGCTTGCTCGATGCGGGCAATGTCGTCCGGCGAGAGGTCGAGCGCAAGCGCCGCCAGTCCGTCCGCCAACTGATCACGACGCCGCGCCCCGATCAACGGCACGATACCGGGGCCGCGCGACAGCACCCAGGCGACAGCGAGCTGCGCCACCGTCGCGCCCTTGGCGCTCGCCACCGCGCGCAACGCCTCGACCAGAGCAAGATTGCGCTCGACGTTATCGCCTTGAAAGCGCGGACTGACGCTGCGGAAATCACGCGATGCGGCGCTGCGTTCGCGCGACCAATGACCACTCAGCAGACCGCGGGACAGCACGCCGTAAGCGGTGACGCCGATGCCGAGTTCGCGACAAGTCGGCAATATCTCCGCCTCGATCCCGCGCGACAAGAGCGAGTATTCGATTTGCAGATCGCTGATCGGATGCACGGCGTGGGCGCGCCGGATCGTGCTTGCGCCGGCTTCGGACAATCCGATGTGACGCACATAGCCGGCCTTCACCATGTCGGCGATCGCGCCGACCGTATCCTCGATCGGGACATCCGGATCGACGCGCGACGGCCGATAGATATCGACATAGTCGGCGCCGAGGCGTTGGAGCGTGTAGGCGAGGAAGTTCTTCACCGCCAGCGGCCTGCTGTCATACCCGTTGAAGCCCCTACCGGGATCGCGCAACGCGCCGAATTTTACGCTGAGCACGACCTGGTCGCGGGGGACATGTTGCAGGGCTTCACGCAGCAGCAGCTCGTTATGTCCCATGCCGTAAAAGTCGCCCGTGTCGAACAGCGTGACGCCGGCATCGACTGCGGCGTGGATGGTGGCGATGCTCTCGGCCCGGTCCGTCGACCCGTAGAAGTCGGACATGCCCATGCAGCCGAGGCCCAGGGCGGACACTTTCGGACCAGCGAGACCTAGCGAGCGAATGAGCATGGGACTCTCCTTTGATGGGAAGGTGGCCTTTGTAGTAAAGATGTAATGACATATATCAATATCTGTCACTTCAATTGCGTGTGATAGGGAGATACTTGCGGGCGGCGTATGCGATTTTGCGTTGGGCCAGTGTGGCCTGAGTCCTGGCCGGTGCGGTCTGGTGTGGTTCGGGACTTTGCCGTTGCTATTCTGAGTTTTCGGCGCGATAGCCGGAGCCAAAGCTTCCCGACGCGACGGCGCGATTCCCCAAGGACCTGCGATGATTCCCCGCTATTCCCGCCCCGAGATGGCCGCGATCTGGGAGCCGCAGACCCGGTTCCGCATCTGGTACGAGATCGAGCGGCATGCCGCCGACGCCATGGCGGCGCTCGGCATCATTCCGCAGGAGGCCGCGGAGACGATCTGGGAGAAAGGCCGGGAAGCTGTCTTCGATATCGCGCGCATCGAGGAGATCGAACGCGAGGTCAAACACGACGTCATCGCCTTCCTCACTCACCTCGCCGAGATCGTCGGCCCGGAGGCGCGCTTCGTGCACCAGGGCATGACCTCGTCCGACGTGCTCGACACCTGCTTCAACGTGCAGCTCGTGCGTGCCGCCGACCTTTTGATCGCCGATGTCGACGCGGTGCTTGCCGCGCTCAAGCGCCGCGCATTCGAATACAAGTTCACGCCGACCATCGGCCGCTCGCATGGCATCCATGCCGAGCCGACCACGTTCGGACTCAAGCTCGCCTACGCCTATGCCGAGTTTTCCCGCGCGCGCGAGCGACTGGCCGCAGCGCGCAAGGAGGTCGCGACCTGCGCGATATCCGGCGCGGTCGGCACCTTCGCGCAGGTCGATCCGCGCATCGAGGCGCATGTCGCCGACGCGATGGGGCTCGCGGTCGAACCGATCTCGACGCAAGTGATTCCGCGCGACCGCCACGCCATGTATTTCGCCACGCTGGGCGTGGTCGCCTCGTCGGTCGAGCGGTTGGCGATCGAAATCCGCCACCTGCAGCGCACGGAAGTGCTGGAGGCGGAGGAATTCTTCTCGGAGGGCCAGAAGGGTTCCTCGGCCATGCCGCACAAGCGCAATCCGGTGCTGTCGGAAAATCTCACCGGCCTTGCCCGCATCGTGCGCGCTTATGTCGTTCCCGCCATGGAAAACGTCGCGCTGTGGCACGAGCGCGACATTTCGCACTCCTCGGTCGAACGCATGATCGGGCCGGACGCGACCGTGACGCTCGATTTTGCGCTCGCGCGCCTCGCCGGCGTGATCGACAAGCTCGTGGTCTATCCCGAAGCGATGCAGCGCAATCTCGACCGCTTGGGCGGGCTCATCCACTCACAGCGCGTGATGCTCGCGCTGACGCAGAAGGGCGTTGCGCGCGAAGACGCCTACGCGCTTGTCCAGCGCAACGCGATGAAAGTGTGGCGCGGCGAAGAACCGGATTTCATGGCGCTGCTGAAGGCCGACCCGGACGTGCGCGCCCATCTGGACGAAGCCGAGATCGCGGCGCTGTTCGACCTCGGCCATCACTTCAAGCACGTCGATACGATTTTCCAGCGGGTGTTCG
Source organism: Rhodoplanes sp. (assembly GCA_049284695.1). Lineage (GTDB taxonomy): Bacteria > Pseudomonadota > Alphaproteobacteria > Rhizobiales > Xanthobacteraceae > Rhodoplanes. The sequence goes on from JBAPYK010000143.1 coordinate 8,268, forward strand.
GTTAAGGAAGGCAAGCCGGAGCATCGTCCGGCGATCGAGGATGACCTGCAACGCAATGCACGCTTCGTACGCGCCCACCATTCTCGTCTTCGACTCCGGGCTCGGCGGGCTCACGGTGTTCCGCGAGGTCGTGAAGGCCCGGCCGGACGCGCGCTATGTCTACGTCGCTGACGACGCGTTCTTTCCCTATGGCCGGCACGAGGCAGCGGCGTTGATCGCCCGGCTGGTCCCGCTCATGGGCAAGCTGATCGCCGAATATCGGCCCGATCTGGTCGTGATCGCCTGCAACACCGCCTCGACGCTCGTGCTGACGCATCTGCGCGCGGCCTACTCCGTCCCCTTTGTCGGGACGGTGCCGGCGATCAAGCCGGCCTGCGCCTCCTCCAAGTCGCGTCTCGTCTCCGTCCTTGGCACCGAGGCGACGGTCGCGCGCGAATACACCCGCAAGCTGATCCGCGATTTCGGCCAAGGCTGCGAGATCGCGCTGATCGGGTCGGCGCGGCTCGCGAGCCTCGCCGAGGCGGCGCTGCGGGCGGAACCGGTCGAGGACGCGGCCATCCTTGCCGAAATTGTGCCCTGCTTCATCGCGCGTGGCGAACGGCGCACGGACACGGTCGCGCTCGCCTGCACCCATTATCCGTTGCTGCTCGATCGCTTTGAGCGGCTGGCGCCATGGCCGGTCGTCTGGATCGATCCAGCGCCCGCGATCGCCCGGCGCGTCGTGCAACTGCTCGGGCCGCCGGACGCAGCGAATTCCGCCGCGCGCGGCGCGCGCGACCGAATTGTGTTCACCTCCGAACGCCCGCCCTCGCAAGCCCTCGCGATGGCGCTCGAGCGCTTCGGGCTGCGCGCGGCCGACGGGGCGCTGGGCGAAGCGGATCAAGCCGCCTTGTTCCAGGGCACGAGCATCGACACGCGCTTCCTGTAACGGCGACAGGAACCCGCGGGCCAGCGTTTGACACGCCTCGTGTTTATGCCTAAATCCAGCGTCGCGCGGGCCGAAAGGCCCGCGCAGCGTTTCGCGACCCGTGGCGCGCGCTCGACGCTTGAGCGTGGGCCTGTCGGTCCCGCAAGCCGGGACAGAGGAGGGCGCGATCCTCACAAGCTCACTTGAACCAGGCGGCCAAGCCCGCCAAACGAGGACGCGATGACCAAGCGCACCGAGGCGAAATACAAGATCGATCGCCGCATGGGCCAGAATATCTGGGGCCGCCCGAAGAGCCCCGTGAACCGCCGCGAATACGGACCCGGCCAACACGGCCAGCGCCGCAAAGGCAAGCTCTCCGACTACGGCGTGCAACTGCGCGCCAAGCAGAAGCTCAAGGGCTACTACGCCAATATTTCCGAGCGCCAGTTCCGCGGCATCTACGAAGAAGCGATCCGCATGAAGGGCGATTCCGGCGCCAATCTGATCGGCCTCTTGGAGCGGCGGCTCGACGCGATCGTATACCGCGCCAAGTTCGTGCCTACCATTTTTGCCGCGCGCCAGTTCATCAATCATGGCCACGTGAAGGTGAACGGCAAGCGGGTCAATATCGCGAGCTATCGCTGCAAGGCGGGCGACGTGATCGAGATTAAGGAAGCGTCGCGGCAGCTCGCGCTCGTGCTCGAAGCAGCCGCGCTCGCCGAACGCGACGTGCCTGACTACGTCGAAGCCGACCATAACAAGATGACGGCGAAGTTCGCCCGTGTCCCGCAGATTACGGACGTCCCCTACCCGGTTCAAATGGAGCCAAGTCTGGTCGTCGAATATTACTCGCGGTAACAATCTGCGCGGTTCGACGCTGCCCGTCTGGGGGGCATTTCATGGCAAGATGCCGTACGTGCGGCGTATCGTGGCGCGCAGCGCAGCTCCTTTTGTGCGTGGTGCTCGCGCTTCTCTTGCCATTGGCGCCGGGATCGGCTGGCGCCCAACAGGCCAAGCTCGAAACTGCCTATGTCGTGCTCGGAGCCGACGGCGCGATTGCGCGCGCCGTCGCGTCCGGCGCAGCTGAATGCCCGAGTATCGATCTCTTCATCTCCCCCAAGGGTAAGCCGCGCTTCAAATGCGCGCTCACACCTACATCAGCGCGCTGCGACTAGAGCATACTCCGGCGCAGTGGGAACCGGTTCGCCCGCAGAAAATGCGACGACTCGGAGACGACCAAAGCGAATTCATGGATCTGGCCGGCTCGCGACAAGCTCGAAAATCGAGATCAGGCTGTTGATCGCGAGCTTGTCATGGTCATGCAGCGTGAGGGCATAATCCTCGAGCGGACGCGGCTTGTGCCGATTGATGTCGGCGATGAACGGTCCCAGCGTCTCCACCGACGACGCCGCGATGATGTCGAGGACGCGCAGCCAGAGATCGACCTTGCCGGGGCTGTCGAGAGCGAGTTTGCACCGAAGCATGCCGAGCGCGTAAACGAGCGCGAATATCTCGTTGCAGCGGGCTTCCGTGAAGTCGTTCGTGTTTGTTGGATCGAGCGGCATGAACGGTTGAAACCGCGCAATGGCGATGGCCTTGAGCGCCGCGATCCTGACCTTCTCGTTGGCATGGCCCGGAGGAATCCGCCAGTCCTTGTAGGCCTTGTTCAGGAGGAAATAGCCCTGGGTCAGGATGCGAATGCGGGGCTCCCGCAGCA
>JBAPYK010000144.1:0-14179 GCA_049284695.1 Rhodoplanes sp.
ATGCCGATGGTGCGCACGAGGCGGGCCGCCCTGCCCGCTTTTGTGATTTCCAGCGCCAGTGGCTCCGGAACCCCGCCCGATACCACCGCAGAATCGTCGACGGCTCAACGACCTGGACCATATCGAGCAGGCTCGGCCACAGCTGGGTCATCCACACCAGCAGCGCGCGATCGCTGCCCCGCAGCGGCAGACGTGCCGGTCGTTGCCTCAGGGCGATATTGAGTTGATGACGGAGAAACAGGATCTCGGCTTCAAGCCGACGCCGCGACTTGAACAGGTTGGCGATAAATGCTGCAAGCAAGCGGAGGATCGCGAGCATCGAATGCGATGATGCGCCGATTCTCCGTCACTACGCGAATCCGGCCGGATGGAATTTTCGGGACCGACAGGTGTCGCTGGCGTGCCGGAAGGCGAAGGACCTCGGCTATCCCCACGAGCGTCGAGCCCCGTCGCGAATTGAACAGATTGGCGATAAACACCAAGCCTTCAGATAATATCTTAGGTATAAAATCCTGTTTACTTGCTCCGTTAAAAACTGTTATTTAAACGGACATCTGGAAATTTATCCTAGACCCAAGATGGCGCGTAAGATGCATCTTTGGTCCGCATCGGCCGAGCCGTTGCGTTCCAACTTCGAACTATTTTAAAGTGTCCCGAAGTGGAAAAATTTACGGAACACGTTTTGGATATACTGATAAATCGCATGGCCTGTCACGCCGAAGGTCGCGGGTTCGAGCCCCGTCGCTCCCGCCAGTAAATCAACGACTTGCCGATTTTTATCCAATGCGATTCATCTCGCGATTCAACTCCGCGAGGCGACGCTGCGCCTCGGTATTGTGATCCAGGGACCAAGAGATGTTCACCGGCATCATCACCGACATCGGCGAGGTGATCGAGGTTGCGCCGCGAGCGGCGGACCTGCGGCGGCTGACGATCGCTTGTCATTACGACCGCGCTTCGATCGAGACCGGCGCATCGATCGCCTGCAGCGGTGTTTGTCTGACGGTCGTCGATGCGGGCGAAACGGGCGGGCGAACGTGGTTTGCGGTGGACGCCGCGCCGGAGACCCTGCGCGTCACCACCGTCGGAACCTGGGCGAAGGGCGCCCGCATCAATCTCGAACGCTCGCTCAGGATCGGCGACGAACTCGGCGGCCACATCGTCACCGGACATATCGACGGGCTCGCCGAAGTGATCGTGCGCGAGGACCTCGCCGAAACCGCGCGGTTCATGATCCGCGCGCCCGCGCATCTGTCCCGCTTCATCGCCGCCAAAGGCTCGGTCGCGCTCGACGGCGTCTCGCTGACGGTGAACGAAGTTGCCGGCGACGACTTCACGGTGCTGATCATTCCCCATACGCTGACGGTGACGACGTTCGGAGCGCTTGCGCGCGGCGACCGCGTCAATCTTGAAGTCGATCTCATGGCGCGCTACGCCGCGCGTCTGATTGAGGCGCGACAGTAAATTTCGCCGCGACGCGAGAACGGCTTTACAATGCAACCACGAGGACAGGTCCGCTGAACGCGCGCCAAATCGGCTTGCGCTGCGCCTGACCGACTTGCTACTCACGGCTCGCTTCCGGGGAACAGAATGGCTGGCCCACGCACCGCGTTTCACGTCAATCTCGAGCCGTTGCCGGGCGCGCGCATTCTCGTCGTCGAGGGACGCTACTACGGCAATATCGCCGACGCCCTGCTGGAAGGCGCGCGGCGGGTGCTCGACGCGGCGCAAGTCGAATGGGACATCGTCACCGTGCCGGGCGCGCTCGAGGTCGCGCAGGCGGTAGCGATGGCGTTCGAAGCGCCGATGCATGCGCGGCGCATGCCTTATGACGGGATCGTGGCGCTCGGCTGCGTCATTCGCGGCGAGACCAGCCATTACGAAATCGTGGCTCGCGAGTCGGCGCGCGCATTGATGGATCTCGCGGTGCAGCATCGTGTGCCGATCGGCAATGGCATCCTCACAGTTGATACGCCGGCACAGGCGAAAGTGCGCGCCGATCCCGAGGAAGGAGACAAGGGCGGCGTCGCCGCTATGGCCGCACTCGCCCTGATCCACGTCAAACGGCATCTACAGAATCCGCGGGGCGAGCCGTGAGCGGTCCCGCCGAGGAGCCGCGCAAAGCCAACCGGCGCGGCGCGGCGCGGCTCGCAGCGGTGCAGGCGCTCTATCAAATGGATATCGCCGGAACTCCGCTGCAGGACATTCTTGCGGATTTCGAGCGTCACTGGATCGGCCGCGAGATCGAAGGCGAGCAATATCTGCCGGCGGAAGCCGGCTTTTTTCGCGACATCGTCGCCGGGGTCGTGGCCGAACAGCGGCGGCTCGATCCGCTCGTCGATCATGCGCTCGCCGCCGGCTGGCCGCTCAAACGCGTTGAGGCGATCCTGCGCTCGGTGCTGCGCGCCGGCGCCTACGAACTCGATAAGCGCCACGATATCCCCGCCCGCGTGGTGATCTCCGAATATGTGGACGTCGCGAGCGCTTTCGTCGATCGCGATGAGACCGGCATGGTGAACGCCGTGCTCGACCAGATCGCCCACCAACTACGCCCCGCGGAGTTCGCGCCGCCGCCGACCCCGTTGTCCTCGCAACGCAAGCAAGAGAGCTAGCCCAGGCCGCTCGGCTGAAAAAATGCGCCAATAGGCGTTAGAGAGCATTTTCCGGCGAAGCGGGACCCGGTTCGCCGCAGAAAATGCGATCACCAAAGGAAAACTCGGGCGAATTCCGATTCCACTGGAACGGAATTCGCTCTAGTAGCGAAACCTATCAATCGGCAAGCGAGGGCGGATGCAGGACGAAGCGGCAGAGGACTATGGGCGAAGCTGGTATGCGGCGACGGCGGTCGCAGCGCCCGAGAGGCCGCCGCTCGCGGCCGATCTCGATGTCGATGTATGCGTCATTGGCGGCGGGCTTGCCGGCCTGACCGCCGCGCGCGAAATCGCGCGGCTTGGCTGGTCGGTCGTGGTTCTTGAGGAAAAGCGCGTCGCCTGGAGCGCGTCGGGACGCAATTGTGGCTTCGTCCTGCCCGGCTTTGCCGCCGACATTATCGGGATCGTCGACCGCCTCGGACTCGATCAGGCGAAAAAGCTTTGGGCCCTGGCGGATGCCGGACTCGAATATGTCCGCGCGAGCATCGACGAGTGCAACATGGCCGACGTGCAGCCGCGCCGCGGCTGGCTCGACGTCTCCAAGGTGGACACTGGAGACGATATGATCGCGCTCGTCGGCATGCTTGGGCAGGAATTCGGCGCCGCGGTCGAGGGTTGGCCGACCGAGCGCGTGCGCGACGTGTTGCGCAGCGAGCGTTATTTTCACGCCATCTACTACCCGAACGCCTTCCACATTCATCCCCTGAATTACGCGCTCGGTCTCGCCCGCGCCGCCGAGGAGGCCGGCGCACGCATTTTCGAACACACGCGCGCGTTGGAGATCGACCCCGCTGGCGTGCGCAAGCGGGTGCTGACGCCGGCCGCCCTGGTGCGCGCGGACCACGTCGTGCTCGCGGGCAATACGCTGATCGCCGGCCTGATGCCGCAACTTGCCGAAACGCTTCTGCCGGTCGCCAGCTATGTCGCGGTGACCGAGCCGCTGGGCGAGCGGCTCGGTCACGCCATCGCCTATTCGGGGGCGGTCAGCGACTCGCGCTTCGCCAATTATCACTACCGTATCGTGGACGGCGACCGCCTGATGTGGGCGGGTAGCGGCGGTCCTTTCGCGCGCGATCCGCGCCGGGTCGCCAACACATTCAAGGCGGCCATCGCGCGCACCTATCCGCAGCTCGGCGATGTCGCCATCGCCTATGCATGGGCGGGCACGATGGGCTTCGCGGTGCACCGCATGCCGCAGATCGGGGAGGTTTCGCCCGGTCTATGGATAGCGAGTGCGTTCGGCGGCCACGGCCTCAACACAAGCGCCATCGCCGGAAACCTGATCGCCCGCGCGATCGCCGAAAATGACGATACGTGGCGCGAGTTCGTTCCCTTCAATCTCGTGTGGGCGGGCGGCCGCCTCGGCCGCGTATTCGCGCAGGCCGCGTTCGCCGTGCGCAATTGGCAGGAGGAGATCGCGGCGATGCGGGCCCAACGCCGCGAACGCTCGCGTTTCGCCAAGCCTCGGCCGTCGGAAACCGCCGCTACCCAGGCCAAGAAGAAGCCGCAGGCCGGCGGCGCACGTCCCGCCTAAGCCGAGCCTTCGGCCTCGATCTCGAAACGCAAAGCCTCTAGAATAAAACTACCGGTTGCGCGACAGGGCTGATCGGAAGGGGTGACCAGCCTGGCCCCGAACGCGGCCGGGTTGCGGCAAACAAACGCCTTCTCTTTCCGCCCCACCGACCCGATATAGGGCCGGGAGTTCGCCCTTCAGAGGGTGCAGGAGGTAAACAATGCTTCGGTTTCGTCTAGGTCCCTGGGTTGCCGTGCTGGCGCTCTTGTCGGGTCTCGCGCTTGGCGCGGCGGATTACGCTGATGCGCGGATCGGCGGCGGCAGGTCGAGCTTCGGCAGCCGCGGTTTTCGCACTTTTTCCGCGCCACCGACGACGCGGACGGCGCCCGGATCGGTTGCACCGATCGAGCGCTCGACGACCCAGCCGGGAACGTTTGCCCGCCCCAACGCCGCAGCGCCGGGAGTAGGCGGCGGGCTGTTTAACCGCCCCGGCTTGTTCGGCGGCGGGCTTCTCGGTGGTTTGGCGGCAGGTTTCCTGGGCGCCGGCCTGTTTGGCCTGCTGTTCGGCCACGGCCTGTTCGGCGGCCTGGGCGGCTTCGCTTCGCTCTTGGGCCTGCTCCTGCAGATCGGGCTGGTCGTTTTCGTGGGCGTGCTGCTCTTCCGGATGTGGCAGGGGCGGCGTCAGCCCGCCTTGGCCAGCGGACCGCAGCTGCGCGACATTGGGCCGAACCCCTCCGGGGGGCTTGGTTCGCTTGGCGGCGGAGCCGCGTCCGCGGCGCCTATGACGGGGATGCAGCCCATCGAGATCGGGCCTGAGGACTATCAGGCATTCGAGCGGCTGCTCGGCGAAGTTCAGGCTGCCTACAGCGCGGAGGATCTGAACGCCCTGCGTGCGCTTGTAACGCCGGAAATGCTCTCGTATTTGTCCGAGGAGCTTGCGCAGAACGCGAGTCGCGGCGTGGTCAACCAGGTGTCCAACGTCAAGCTGGAGCAAGGCGATCTCGCCGAGGCCTGGCGGGAAGGCGACACCGAGTACGCCACCGTGGCCATGCGCTTTTCGCTTGTGGACCGCATGCTTGATCGCGCCAGCGGACGCCTGGTCGAAGGGAGCGACACACCCGACGTCGCGACCGAGGTGTGGACGTTCCGCAGAGCGCGCAATGGCGCCTGGATGCTGTCGGCCATTCAGCAGGCGCACTGACCGCGGCGCCGAAACGCCGACGGCGGCCCGGCTTCTTCGATCTCGCCCGCTTGCCCGGCCCTCGCGCCGGGCAAGCGCATTTTGCGGGCGCGGGGCCAGCTCAGCCGGTTTTTGATATTTGTTAAAGCCGGGAGGATGCGGGTCATGGTCTGTCGCCGTGACCGGGAACGCTTCGCAGGCCGGGACCGCCTATGGTGTTTTGGTTGGTGTTGGGGCTGACGACCGCCGCGGCGATTTTCGCCGTGGTGCGGCCGCTGCTTAAGCGGGCCCCGCCGCCTGCTGCGGGCGCGGACGGCGACCTCGCCGTCTACCGCGACCAGCTCGCGGAAGTCGATCGTGATCTCGCTCGCGGCGCGATCGCACAGCCGGAGGCAGAGGCTGCCCGCATCGAAATCTCCCGCCGGCTGATCGCAGCAGCGGAGCGCACGGACACAACCCATCGGCCCGACGCGGAGGCCGCCTCACGCCCCTGGCGCATGGCGTCTGTCGCCGCGCTGATCGCGCTACCGCTCGGCGCGGTTGCGCTTTACCTCGTGCTGGGTTCTCCCGAACTTCCGGGGCAGCCGCTGGCGGATCGCCTCGCGCGCGCCCGCACCGGCGCGGGGACCACCGCCGACGAGCCGACGTCGCTTGCGTCCCTGGTCAATCAGGTCGAGGCGCATCTCGGACGCAACCCGGATGACGGACGCGGCTGGGAGGTGCTCGCCCCCGCCTATATGCGACTGGAGCGCTTCGACGATGCAGCGAAGGCGCGCCGCAACGCGATCCGCTTGCTCGGCGCAACTGCAGACCGCGTCGCCGGGCTCGGCGAGGCGCTCGTGGCGGCGGCCGGCGGCATCGTCACCGCGGACGCCAAGGCGGAGTTCGCGCGCGCGCTTGCGCTCGACCGTGATAATGTCACGGCGGCCCTTTATCTGGGGCTTGCCGCCAAGCAGTCCGGCCAACCCGAAGAAGCGCGCCGTATTTGGGAAGGCATGATCGCGCGGGCGCCCGCAGGCGCCCCTTGGGTCTCGTTCGTGCGCCAGGCCATTGCGGCGCTCGGCGAGCCTGGCAGCGGTCCACCTGCCGCCGATGCGGCTGGGACGCCCGATACATCCGCCGGAATGACGGCCGAACAGCGCGAGATGGCGCGGGGCATGGTCGAGCGGCTCGCAGCGCGGCTTGCAACCGACGGGGCGGACGTCGAAGGTTGGTTGCGCCTCGTGCGATCCTACATGGTGCTCGGCGAGCGCGACAAAGCGCGGGCGGCGGCGAGCGATGCACGGCGCGCGCTCGCGGGCGACCCGAACAAGCTGCAGCGCCTCGACACCGGAGTGAAGGCGCTGGGGGTCGAGGGATAACGACCGAAAGCAGGAAGCATGACGCGCAAGCAACGTCGTTTCGCCCTGATCGCCGGCTCGCTCGCAGTGCTCGCGGCGGCGGTTGGCCTCGTGCTTTACGCCCTCAACGACTCGATCGTGTTCTTCCACTCACCGACCGAGCTTGTCGAAAAGAATATTCCACCCGGGACGCGCCTTCGCATCGGCGGCCTGGTTGCGCCGGGAACGGTGGTCAAGGGCGAAAACCTCGCCGTCCGCTTCGAGGTGACCGACGGCAATAAAGCGGTTGATGTCGACTATTCCGGCATTCTGCCCGATCTGTTTCGTGAAGGTCAGGGCGTCATCGCCGAGGGCGTGCTCGAACGCCCCGGTTTGTTCCGCGCCAACAGCGTGCTCGCCAAGCACGACGAGCGATACATGCCGCGCGAGGTCGCCGATGCGCTGAAGAAACAGGGGCATTGGCAGACAGATTATGCCAACAAGCCGCAAGCCCCGGCGGCAACGGACACATCGGCGGGAGCAACGCGTTGATCCCCGAACTCGGCCACTACGCCCTCGTCCTTGCGCTGGCGCTCGCGCTCGCCCAGTCGAGCGTGCCGCTGATCGGCGTGCGCAATGGCGACGCCGCACTGATGGATGTCGCGAGACCAACGGCGCTGGTGCAATTCCTCTGCGTGGCGGCGGCGTTCGCGGCTCTGACCGCCTCCTACGTGACGTCGGACTTCTCGGTCGACAACGTCGCCCAGAACTCCCACTCGGCGATGCCGCTCATCTACAAGTTCACCAGCGTGTGGGGAAACCACGAGGGCTCGATGCTCCTGTGGGTCCTGATCCTTGCGCTGTTCGGCGCGCTGCTTGCCCTGTTCGGCCGCAACATACCCGCCGCGCTGCAGGCGAGCGTGCTTGCCGCGCAGTCGTGGATCGCGACCGCGTTCTATCTGTTCATCCTGCTGACCTCGAACCCATTTGCGCGCCTCGTGCGCCCGCCGATCGAAGGCCGCGACCTCAATCCCATCCTTCAGGACCTCGGCCTCGCCATCCATCCGCCCCTGCTCTATGTCGGTTATGTCGGATTTTCGATGTCGTTTTCATTCGCCGTCGCGGCGCTGCTGAACGGCCGGATCGACGCCGCTTGGGCGCGCTGGGTGCGGCCGTGGACGCTCGCCGCCTGGATTTTCCTTACGCTGGGCATCGCGATGGGCTCGTACTGGGCCTATTACGAGCTCGGCTGGGGCGGCTGGTGGTTCTGGGATCCGGTGGAGAACGCCTCGCTCATGCCGTGGCTCGCGGGCACGGCGTTCCTGCATTCGGCGCTGGTGATGGAGAAGCGCGAGGCGCTGAAGGTATGGACCATCCTGCTTGCGATCCTCACCTTCTCGCTCTCGCTGATCGGGACGTTTCTGGTGCGGTCGGGCGTGTTGACCTCGGTGCATGCCTTTGCGACCGATCCCACGCGGGGCGTGTTCATTCTCGCCATCCTCATCTTCTTCATCGGCGGCAGCCTCGCGCTGTTCGCCTGGCGTGCCCCGATGCTCAAGCAGGGCGGATTGTTCGCGCCGATCTCGCGCGAAGGCGCGCTCGTCTTCAACAACCTGTTTCTCACTACCGCCTGCGCCACGGTGTTCGTCGGCACGCTCTATCCGCTTGCGCTTGAAGCGTTCACCGGAGCAAAGATTTCGGTCGGCGCGCCGTTTTTCAATCTGACTTTCTGGCCGCTGATCGTGCCGGTGCTGCTCGCGGTGCCGTTCGGGCCCTTGCTCGCCTGGAAGCGCGGTGACCTCATCGCCGCCGCGCAGCGGCTGATCGGCGCCGCCCTGCTTGCGGTGATCGCCCTCGTCGTAACGTTTCTCATTCAGGGCAAGCCGGTGCTTGCCGCGCTCGGCATCGGCCTTGCCGTGTTCGTCATCGCCGGCGCGCTGACCGACATCGCTGAGCGCACCGGCGTATTCCGCACGTCGCCGGGCAATGCCTTGCGCCGCGCGGTCGGGCTGCCGCAGTCCGCCTGGGGCGCCGCCTTCGCCCATTTGGGGCTCGGCCTGATGCTGATCGGCGTCATCGGGGAATCGCAATGGAACAGCGAGCGGATCGTCGCGATGAAGGTCGGCGACAAGCTTGCGATCGGCGGCTACGAGTTGAGCTTCGACGGCGCCGAGCAGAAGGACGGGCCGAATTATCGCGAACTCGTCACGACCTTCACCGCAAGTCGGGACGGCAAGGTGATCGGTACGATGACGCCGGCGAAACGGACCTTCGCGCATCGTGAAATGTCGACCACCGAAGCCGCCCTCAAGGCGCGCGGCTTGAGCCAGATCTACCTCTCTCTCGGCGACATCGGCGCCGACGGTTCGGTCGCCGTTCGGGCGTTCTACAAACCGTTGGTGCTTCTGATCTGGTTTGGCGCGCTGGTGATGGCGATGGGCGGCGCGCTATCCTTGTCCGACCGAAGGCTGCGCATCGGCGCGCCGCGGCCGGCGAAGTCGAAGGCGAAAGCGGCTTTGGCCCCGGCGGAGTAAAGAGTGAGGCGCGCGGTCCAACAATCCGGTCAGAGGAGGATCGACTCAGCGGAACCCGCGTTGCCGTCGCATCTTAGCGATGATTTGCCGACGTTTCGCAACGCGCGCCGGATTGGCTTCTTCTTCCGAGACGATGACGGGCGCGAGCAGATCGAGGGGCACGCCGAGCGCCCGCGCCGTCTTTTGATGCAATTCCAGCGTGCCTTTCCGCTTCCCGTTTTCGAGATCCGAAAGGTAGCCCTGGGTGATACCAATCATGCTTGCCAGTTCGACCTGTTTGAAGCCGCGAAACTCCCGCAGCAAGCGGATCGGATTCTCGCCATTGGCAAGAGCGTCAGCCACCTCCAACGGCAACAGCGGAGCGCCTTCAGCAATGTCTTTCCTCGCTTGAGCCACAAGGCGCGCCGTGCCGGCATTTTCTTCGGCTTCCGCCACAAGCGCGACAAGGCGCTCGTATTCGGCTCGCTCCATGATCGCCATGTCGCCGTCCGGCGTTGTCTCGAAACGGACTTTCATCACGACCTCTCACTTGTAGATATCTCGCCGATGGCCGACGGCCACCACGACGATTGCGTCGCCTTCTTCATAGAAAACCACGCGCCAATCGCCGATCCGCAGCCGCATGCCAGCGCGGCCCTTCAGCGTCTTGACGTCGCCATGCCTAGTCTCGGCAAAATGCCTCCAGCCGAGTCCTGAGCCGGGTGCGAACCGCTGCGGACAATTTCGTCCACTGCCGGACAGCGGCCGGCGTAAAGACGATCGACCTCATGCAGGAATATAGCTAAATGCGATATTTGCGTCAAGGCGGTCGCTCCATACTCCCAGGAATTCTGATCGCTTTTGTTTTGGCCCACATTATCGCGTCCGCGCTTGTCTCTGTGGCGCTCGCGGTCCAGCCGGACGAAATGCTGCCCGACCCGCGGCTCGAGCAGCGGGCGCGCGCCATCTCGCAGGAGCTGCGCTGTATGGTGTGCCAGAACCAATCGATCGACGATTCGGACGCCCCGCTCGCCAAGGACCTCCGCGTGTTGGTGCGCGAGCGCCTCAAGGCGGGAGACAGCGACCCGCAGGTCATCGACTACATGGTCGCCCGCTACGGCGAATTCGTGCTGCTCAAGCCGCGTCTATCGTGGCAGACCGTCGCCCTGTGGCTGACGCCGGCCATCGTTCTCCTTGCCGGCGGGCTCGGCTTGCTGATCGCCCTGCGCCGCAGGCGCGCCGCCCTCTTGGCTGCCGCCGCCCCTCCGCCGCTGACGCCCGACGAAGAACGGAAGCTCGCCGAATTGGCCAAAGCGGAAAACCCTTGACGGCGCGGCTGCGGCGCATTTCAGGTTCGCACGCAACAAGAGGGCGGTAAACGTTGAGGGGGCGACCGATGGCGCTGACCAAGGTGATGCAGGAGGGCTTTATCGGCACGATCATGCTCGATCATGCGGAGAAGCGAAACACGCTGTCGAGTGAGCTGATCAACGAAATCATCGCGGCGCTCGACGCCTTTCGCGCCGACAAACTGCGTGCGGCGGTGATCCGGGCGCAGCCGGGGGCCCGCGTATTCTCGGCCGGCTACAATATTCTCGAACTGCCGGTCACCCATCGTGATCCGCTCGGCTGGGACGATCCGGTCCGCCATCTCGTGCGCGCGATCGAGGAGTTTCCCGCGCCCGTCGTCGCCATGGTGGAGGGCGGCGTATGGGGCGGAGCGTGCGAAGTGGTGCTCGCTTGCGACATCATCGTGGTCGCGCCGAACGCCACTTTCGCGATCACGCCGGCGAAGCTTTCCGTGCCCTACAACATTTCCGGTATGCTGACCTTTCTCAATGTCGCGCCGGGGCGCGCCGTGCGCGAGATGGCGTTCACGGCAAAGCCGGTCGGCGCCGCCCGCGCCTTCGACCTCGGCATGGTCAACCACATCGTGCCGGTCGAGGAGCTCGAGTCCTTCACCTATGGCATCGCGCGCGACATCGTCGAGAACGCGCCGCTTGCAGTCTCGGTGATGAAGGAGGAGCTGCGCATCCTCGAAGGCGCACACCCGGTCGACCCGCTCGGGTTCGAGCGCATCCAGGGGCTGCGCCGCATCGTCTACGACAGCCGCGACTACGTCGAGGGCCTCTCCGCCTTCAAGGAAAAGCGCAAGCCGAAGTTCGAGGGGCGGTGAGGTGCAAGCTTCCGCAGCTCTGCACTACGAACCTAGCAGGTCTATTACTTTAAGAGGGTGTCGTACTCGGAGTGCGTGCCGATCCAAAACCAAAGCAGACCGGCGTCCATCTCAACGGCGAGCGCTCGGTATCGCAAGCCAACGCGTACCGATCAATAGCGTCCGACCTTCTTCAAACGTAACGAAGGATGCTGCGGGTCAGCTTTCAACAGCTTGAAGTTCTTGTCGGCGAGTTCGCGCACATTCTCGGGCAGTTTCCCAAACGCGTCCCAAAACGCGGGGCTCGCGAAGTGCCTCATAGCTCTCTGGCGCGACCATCACGGAAATCGGCGAGCGCTTGATCTGCCATACGATCAAGTTTGCCGTTTGCGGCATCGCGGTCGATTTTCTCATCGAATTGCGCACTGTCGAAGGCTTCGAACCAAGCGCGGAACTTTTCAAGTTCATCAGCCGCGAGGCTCGCTACGGCGTTTTCGATATCTTCAAGCTTGGTCATATTGGAACGATATCATGGAACCGTCGTTTCGCGAACCATCCCAAGCCCCTCACCCGCCGAGCTTCGCCATCAGCGCGTCGGACACCTCGAAATTGGCGTAGACGTTCTGCACGTCGTCGTGGTCGTTGAGCGTCTCGATCAGCTTGAGCAGCCGCTCGCCCTCTTCGTCGCCGACCGGCACGGTGCTTTGCGGCCGCCACACCAGCGCCGCCTTGCGCGGCTCGCCGAATTTTTGTTCGAGGCTTTTCGCCACCTCGCGATACGTGTCCTGCCCGGCGTAGATTTCGTGCCCGCTTTCGGTCGAGACGACGTCGTCCGCGCCCGCATCGATTGCGGCGTCGAGCATGGCGTCGGCGGAGGCGACCTTGGCGTCGTACTCGATCACGCCGACCCGGTCGAACATGAACGACACCGCGCCGGTCTCGGCAAGATTGCCGCCGCTCTTGGTGAAATAGGAGCGCACGTCGGAAGCGGTGCGGTTGCGGTTGTCGGTCAGCGCCTCGACGATGACGGCGACGCCGCCCGGCCCGTAGCCCTCGTAGCGAATCTCGTCATAGGATTCGGCCTCGCCGCCCAGCGCCTTCTTGATGGCGCGCTCGATATTGTCCTTCGGCATGTTCTCCGCCCGCGCTGCGATGATCGCCGCGCGCAGCCGCGGATTCATGCTCGGGTCGGGCGAGCCGAGCTTCGCCGCGACCGTGACTTCGCGGGCGAGCTTGCCGAACAGCTTGGAGCGCACCGCGTCCTGCCGGCCCTTGCGGTGCATGATGTTCTTGAATTGCGAATGTCCGGCCATGTTCCGGTCCTGAACGACGCGATGCGCCGATCGCGACGCACCGCAAGCTAGCGCATTTTTCCACCGAACGCCTGCCCCTACCTTGATCAAGGGGCGAGCACCCGTTCGCCGCAGAAATACGACGATCGAACGCGACAGATTCTGTGATGGATATTTATAGGAAGACGAGCCGGTGAAATCCAGCGCGTGAGGTCTATGTCCAAAACGCAGGTTCGCACGGCTCCAGCCTGCCGCCAAGACGCACCGCCGCAACGCGGGTCGCAAGGCCGGTGCGGTCGTCGGTTTCCACCGCGATCCCGCACAGCGTCGCCGGGCCGTTTGCCGGCTCCATGCGTGCGCTCGGAATGCGGCGCAGGAACCGGTTCAGCGGCTCGTCCTTAACCATGCCGATGACCGAATCGTAGTCGCCGGTCATTCCCACATCGGTGATATAGGCGGTGCCGTTCGGCAGAATCTGATGATCGGCGGTGGGCACGTGGGTATGGGTGCCGACCACGAGGCTCGCCTTGCCGTCGAGAAAATACCCCATCGACTGCTTCTCACTGGTGGCTTCGCAATGGATGTCGACGATAATCGCATCCGCGCCGCTCGTGAGCGCACAGGCGGCAAGCTCGGCCTCGACCGCCGCGAATGGATCATCGAGCGGGTCCATGAAAATGCGGCCCATCAGATTGATAACGAGAACGCGGGCCCCGTTCTTGGCGTCGAGCAGGGCCGCGCCGCGTCCCGGCGTTCCGCGCGGGAAATTGAGCGGGCGCACGAGCTTCGGCACGCGCTCGATGAAGACGAGCGCCTCGCGCTGATCCCAGGCGTGGTTGCCGAGCGTGATCGCGTCGCCGCCGGCGGCGATCAGCTCGCCGCAAATCGCCTCGGTGACGCCGAAGCCCCCCGCCGCGTTCTCCCCGTTGATGGCGACGAAATCGAGTTTCCAATCCTCGACGAGCGCGGGCAGCCGCTCCAGCAGGATCGCTCGGCCGCTTCGTCCCACGATGTCGCCAACGAAAAGAATGCGCATCTGGTCAGTTCCGGGATTACGGACGTGTGTGAAAATCGCGTTGCAGTAGTTTGCACGCGGCCGCGCGGTCAGCCCGCGATCATCGAGGATCGATCACTTCGCCTTCCGTTAGCACAAGATCGAGCCGCGCGTCGCGCTCGTCGGCGGGGACTTGGGAGACTTCCTGCATCGCGTACGCCACCCCGATGGCGGTGACCGGTTTCAGCGCGCGCAGCCGGGCGATGGTCATGTCGTAATACCCGGCCCCGTAGCCGATGCGATGGCCGGCGCGATCGAAGGCGGCGAGCGGAACGAGCAGAATGTCGGGAAGGACTTCGGGCGCATCTGCAGCCGGCTCGCGCAACCCCCATTGGCGCGAAACGAGCGGCTCGCCGAAGCGCCATGCGCGCATCACGAGCGGCTGGCCACGACCAGTCACGCACGGCAGCGCCAGCTGCGCCCCGGCCTCGGCGAAACGCTGCATCAGCGGCCGCGGGTCGAATTCGCTGCGGATCGGAATGTAGCCGGAGACGATCATGGA
>JBAPYK010000145.1:0-15999 GCA_049284695.1 Rhodoplanes sp.
TTTCGCGAGACCGATCCTCGGCTTACCAGCGCTCTTCTCAAAGCGATGATCCAGGACTGGTACTTGAAGGGTTGGAAATACAGAGAGTTGAAAACCGACGTGGAAACCTTTGCCGACTTCGTTCAGGATTTGATCGAGAGGCACCTCCTGCCGGAAGGAGCAACCACGCCCGCGCGGCGGAATAGGCCCGTACGGGCGAGTGCACACGTCCGCGGATAACCCGCGATTCGGTTGGATCGCCGCTAGCCCGTCTTCCGCAATTCGGGCGAGCTGAACGCGCGCCTGTTCTTGGTTGGCTGTCATGCGCTAAACCGTAGGTTCGCGGAGACCTGAGGGCGGGCCCGTCTCACGGCATGCAGTACGAGGGTGGAGCCGGCAAACCGGCATCGATTGGATGTGCACAAGACGACAATCGCTGGAGCTATGCAGGAGATTGGGTGACAGGGTCGATCAGGCGGCGTGGTGAGCCGGCAATTTTGATGACCTCGATACCGTTTAATCGTAGTTGATGGTAGGGAGTCGTACCCGAGGTTCACGCCGTACTCGACCAGAGGCGGACTTTGCCGAGCGCGTGCGAAGCGATTCGTCGAAAGGTCACACGGGCAAGCGCATCCGCAACGTCATCAACATCGGCATCGGTCGGCTCTGACCTCGGGCCAGTAATGGCTTACGAGGCTCTGAAACACTTCAGCGCGCGCCATGACCTTCCGCTTCGTCTCCAATGGTGACGGGACCGATTTCGCCGAAGCAGTTTGGGACCTTGAGCGGCTGAGACCCTGTTCATCATTTCGTCCAAAACCTTTACCACGCAGCGGGATGTTAATGTTGCCTCGTTTCACGGTTCGATGACGTAGGTCCCCGGTGCCTTCGCGCGCGGCCTATAGCGATTGTTTCCAAGCGAACCCGGAGCGGCGCGCATCTCACCCGAGCGCACGGCCAGCCACTGCCGCCAATTGTCCCACCAGGAGCCAGATACCGCCTCGGCGGTGGTGAGCCACTGCTCGGGGCTGACCGGCCCTAGGGAGTTGAGAGAGTACCTCGCTTTGGGATTGCCGGGAGGGTTGATCAGGCTCTGGATGTGGCCGCTCGAGCTCAGCACGAAGTCGGTCCTGCCGCCGAACATGCGCGCCATGCCGAACACGCCCTTCCAGGGCGTAATGTGATCGGTGACGCCGGCGACCACATACTTGTCGCAATCCACTTTGGAAAGATCGATGGCTGTACCCAGAACCTCGATTGCGCCAGGCTTCTGGAACAGATTATCGGCGAAGATATCGATGATCTGTCCGTGGAACTTCGCTGCCAGCCGCGTGGTGTCGTTGTTCCAGTACAGGATGTCGAACGCCGGTGGCGGATTGCCCATCAGGTAATTGTTGACCCAGTAGTTCCAGACTAGATCGTTTGGCCGCATCCAAGCGAACACCCGCCCCATTTCCTGGCCGTCCAGAACGCCTTTGACCAAGGAATTCTGCTTCGCGGCGGCGATGATCTCCGGTGTGGCGAACAGGCCGAGCGCGGACTCTCCGCTCAGGCCGAATACTGCCACCATCAGGGTCGCCGCATTTACGAGCTTTTGCCCCTTCGCCGCGAGGTAACCCAACAGCGCCGCCATGGTCATGGCGCCTGAGCAGGCCCCGTGTAGATTGACGTCCTCGGCTCCGGTAATGTCACGTAGCGCCGCAATCGCTTCCAGCAGCGCCTCGACATAGGTGTCTATGCCCCAGTCCCGCTGCGCCTGCGTGGGATTGCGCCAGCTCACGACGAAGACCTGAAACGCGTTCTTGACGAGATACTCGACGAGACTCTTGCCTGGTGCGAGATCGAAAATGTAAAATTTGTTGATTTGGGGCGGCACGATCAGCTGGGGGCGAGCGTATATTTCAGGGGTAGCGGGCGCATATTGGATCAACTCAAGCACATCGTTGCGAAAGACAACCGCCCCCGGGGAGATCGCCAGGTTTTCACCCACCTGAAACGCCTTCTTGTCCACCTGAGCGGGCATCCCCTGGTTGCTGGAGAGGTCCGTCAACAAATGGCTGAGGCCTTCCAGCAGGCTCGAGCCACCTGAATCTATCGCCCTCTTCAGTGCAGTGGGGTTGCCCAGAAGCGTGTTGGTCGGCGCCAACGCGTCGGTCAGCAGCGACACCACGAAGCGCGCACGCTCCCTCGTCGTGCTATCCATCCCGGACTTGTCGACGAATCTGTTCAGCACGGTGCTCCACGCCAGGTAGCCTTGCAAATACATGCGGTAGAAGGGATTGTCCTTCCACGCCGTGTCGGTGAAGCGCCGGTCGCCCGGGGAAGGCGCAATCGCACCGTGGCCCGACAGTATAGCGATCAAATCGCGGGCGAGCCCCGCTTCGTGTTCCAACACGAGCATGGGCGACATGACCGCATGCTGGCCGATCGCCTGGATGGTGCTTGCGATGTCTTGCGGGCGCAGCCCGATGAACGGGTTGGGTCCCAGCATGCCCTCGGCTGCCTGTACCGGGAGCTCATCGGCCTTGCCGGTCTTCGCTTCGTTGTCCTTGCCGGCGTTCATGGGCTACTCCTTCTCGCGGAGCGAGGGTGTGTCGTCATCCGCCATCGCCATGACGAGCGCACTGGCGATCAGAGCTGGCTTGGGTTCGCCTTCGATCTCGATGGTGTTTTCGGTCGTGAGCAGCATCCGCCCCTTGCCCTTGTCTTCGACGTCGAGCAGCTTTATGCGGTTGCGGACACGCGATCCAGCCTTCACCGGCGCGACGAAGCGCACGCGGTCGAGGCCGTAGTTCAGCGCCTGGCTGATTCCAGCGGGCTCGACGATGACCTCGAACGTGCTCGCTGCGATCATTGCGAGCGTCAGGTATCCATGGGCGATAGTGGTTCCGAACGGGCTCTCACGTTTTGCTCGCTCGATATCCACATGGATCCATTGGTGATCGCCAGTGCATTCGGCAAACTGCTCGATGCGATGCTGGTCAAGAGTGACCCAACTGGATACACCCAGCTCCCGCCCGACGAACTCCTCGACGTTGGCGAGTTTGAATCCCTGGCTAGGCATGGCCACTATCCTCGATCACATGTTGCTTGTCCATCGCCGACCAAGGGCGAGCCCGACTGCCTGCTCAGAACTGCTCCTCCGCCAGGGCCAGGGCGGTTGAGCCGCCGCTTCTCACTACAGTGAGCAGGGCGCTTGCCTTGGGCAGGATTTGCTCAGCGTAGAATTTTGCGGTCGCGATCTTGGTCCGGCAAAAACTTTCGTCGCCGGCGGAATCAAGCCTAGACTGGGCCGCAAGGGCGGCGCGGCTCATCTGCCAGCCGCCGCAGACGTACCCGGTGAGCATCAGGTAATTGACTGAAGCAGCCAGCACCGCATCCGGATCCCGGCCGATTGTCTGCAGCACCCATTGGGTAGCCTCCTCAAGGGCCTCGACACCAGCCGCAAGAGAACCGCCGAGCGCTTGGAAATCCACCCCATCGGCAGCGTGCAGCTGCGCCTCGACGGCACGCATCTCAGCGATCAGCGCAACCATTGACGAGCCCTTGTCGACAGTCAGCTTGCGCCCAACCAAATCCGCGGCCTGAATTCCGGTTGTCCCCTCGTAGATCGGGGCGACACGCGAGTCGCGTAGATATTGGCAGGCGCCGGTCTCCTCGATGAAGCCCATTCCGCCATAGACCTGGACGCCGAGCGAAGCGAGCTCCACACCGAGTTCGGTGCACCAGCCCTTGAGCACAGGAGTCAGCAGATCTACCCGCCGCTGGCGGCGTTGGCGCTCTGCAGCCTCCGGGTGCTTGTGCGCAAAATCGATATCCGCCGCCATGACATAGCCGAAGGCGCGCATCGCCTCGATCTGCGATTTCATGGTGAGCAGCATGCGTCGCACATCGGGGTGATGAATGATGGTGACGCGATCGCCGCTGTGCTGTCCGGCCGCCCGACCCTGCACTCGCTCCTTGGCGTAGTCGCGCGCCGCTTGATAGGCTCGCTCCGCGATCCCCAGGCCCTGCAGCCCGACCTTCTGGCGTGCCTCGTTCATCATGGTGAACATGTGGGTGAGGCCGCGATTCTCCTGACCCACGAGGTAGCCGATGGCGCCCTCCCTGTCGCCGAAACTCATCACGCAGGTCGGGCTGGCGTGGATACCCATCTTGTGTTCGATCGACGTACAGTACACGTCGTTACGCGTCCCCAGCGAGCCGTCCACCTCGGTCAGGAACTTGGGCACCAGGAACAGGGAGATGCCGCGCGTGCCTTCCGGCGCATCGGGAAGGCGGGCAAGCACCAAATGCACCACGTTGGTGGTCAGGTCATGATCGCCCCAGGTGATGAAAATCTTCTGACCGTGAACCCGGTAATGATCCCCCTCCGGCACGGCCTTGGTCCGGATGGCCGCCAAGTCCGAACCCGCCTGCGGTTCGGTCAGATTCATCGTCCCCGTCCACTCACCGCTGATCAGCTTCGGGAGGTAGCGCAGCTTCAGCTCGTCGGACGCGTGGGCCCGGATTGCCTCCATGGCACCGGCGGTCAGCAGCGGGCACATGGCGAAGGACATATTGGCCGAATTCCACATTTCTGCGACTGCCGCGGCCACTAGACCAGGCAACCCCTGGCCGCCATAGGCGGGATCGCCGCTAAGCCCGTTCCAGCCATTGTCGACGAACTGGCGGTACGCTGCGCCGAACCCCTCGGCCGTCACCACACCATCCGTCGTCATGGAGGCGCCAAGCCGGTCACCCGGCTGGTTGAGCGGTGCCAGCACCTCGCTGGCGAGTTTCGCCGCCTCCTCGAGCACCGCCTGCGCCAGCTCCGGCGTCACCTCCTCATAGCCCGGCAAGCAGGCTAAGCTGTTCAGGGCCGCCAGGTCGTTGATGACGAACTGCATATCCTTTATCGGTGCAAGATACGTCGTCACAGAGGTTCTCCTCGACAGTCCTGGTTTGTTTATTCATGGTCTTGCAACGGACTTTGCGGAACGTGTGGTGCTATTTGATATACTTATGACGTAAGGCCTTTTTGTCGAGCTTGCCCACGCTGGTCCTGGGCAGCTCGTCGACGAACACGACATGCTCCGGTACCCAGTATGTCGAGATCACGCCCCTTGCGGCGAAATCGTGGAGCAGCCCTTTGATATCGGCCTCGTTGACCTCTTGTCCGGGCTTGGCAACCAGAACCGCGAGCGGCCGCTCGGTCCACTTCGGATCTGGCACACCGATCACCGCAGCATCGGCCACGCCTGGATGCTTTCGTATGAGCTCTTCCAGATCCAGCGACGAGACCCACTCGCCTCCCGTCTTGACCACGTCCTTGAGGCGGTCAGTAATTCTTAGATACCCTTCCCCGTCGATCACCCCGATGTCACCGGTATGCAGCCAGCCGCCCGCCCAGAGCTTCTCGGAGCTCTGTGTGTCTTTCAGATAGCCCTGGGTAAGCCAGGGAGCGCGCACCACGACCTCGCCCTGGGACAAGTTATCGTGCGGTACATCATTCATCGCCTCGTCGACGATGCGGATCTGCACCATGGGAATTGGACGCCCAGCCTTGCAGCGCACCTCGAGCTGGCGGTCGATGTCCCAGGCTTCCGCATGCGGTTTGAGGCGCGCTAGAGTCAGAACCGGGCAGGTCTCCGACATACCGTAGCCGCCGAACACGTCGATGCCCAGCTCCATCGCCTGTCGGGCGAGCGCCTGGGGCAAGGCCGAGCCGCCGATGACCACCGTCCACCCGGAGAGTGCCACCCCTTTGTTCCGCGCGCTCACCAGCATCATCTGCAGGATCGTCGGCACACAGTGCGAAAACGTCACTTTCTCGTGGTCGATCAGCTCGACCAGCGCGTCCGGGACGTAGCGCCCCGGATAGACCTGCTTTACCCCGAGCGTGGTGGCGACATAGGGGAAGCCCCAGGCATGGACATGGAACATGGGCGTGACGGGCATATAGACGGCGCCCTCGTTAAAGCGGCCGTGACCGAGTCCCGTCAGGGCCGTGCGCACCGCCAGCGTGTGCAGCACCAGCTGGCGGTGGCTGAAGCAGACGCCCTTGGGAAGCCCGGTGGTGCCGGTGGTGTAGAACACCGTAGCCTGGGTATTCTCGTCGAGCTCCGGGAACGAGTAGCGCGGATCGGATTCGGCCAGCAGGGCCTCGTACTCGGCATCGAGGGGGAGAGATGTGTCCGGTGCCTCACCCAGATCGTCTAGTAGCACCAGTTTCTTTCCGGGTTCCACCCGGTCCCATTCCTGTTGCAGGATGGGTAGGAACTCCGCGTTGACCAGGATGACTGCCGCTTCGGCGTGATTGATGGTGTAGAGAATCTGCTCCGGAGACAGACGAATATTGATCGTGAGTAGCACCGCCCCCATCATAGGGACGGCGAAGTAACACTCCAAGTAGCGGTTGGTGTCCCAATCCATTACCCCCACCGTATCGCCTGGCTTCACGCCCAGATTGCCGAGGGCCGAGGCCAGCCTGCCGACCCGTTCACCCAGTTCGCGATAGGTGAGCCGCCGTTTGTCGGCGTAGACGATTTGCTGCTCCGGCGCCTGCGTCACACCAAACTCCAGCAGGCTCTTGATCAGCAGAGGATTGCCATAAGCGCCCGGCGTTCGCTCGATGAGTTTGCCAGTCATTCGGAGGCCTCCCGCGTAAGACGCTGCCTCAACCAATCCCGCCGACGTTGGAGCCAACGAAAGTCCGACCTTCGAGGTCGCGGAATCGCAGCGCGCCAAAAGAGTCGAGAACTACTTATACTGCTAATCACCGCCACGGCAGCGTGTCCATCATTCTGCCAAATCATTTTCCGAACTTGCCGAGTTCGTCGGTGAGTTCGGGCAGCGCCTTGAAGAGGTCGGCGACAAGGCCGTAATCGGCCACTTGGAAGATGGGCGCTTCCTCGTCTTTGTTGATGGCGACGATCACTTTGGAGTCCTTCATTCCGGCAAGATGCTGGATCGCGCCAGAAATGCCGACCGCTACGTAGAGATCGGGGGCGACCACCTTGCCGGTCTGACCGACCTGCCAATCGTTGGGCGCATAACCCGCGTCCACGGCGGCGCGCGAAGCCCCGATCGCCGCGCCCAGCTTGTCCGCGATGGGCTCGATATATTTTCCGAAATTCTCTCGGCTCTGCAACGCCCGCCCCCCCGAGATGATAATGCGCGCGGACGTGAGCTCGGGGCGCTCGGACTTCGATAGTTCCTCGGCGACAAAGCGCGACAAGTCGGGATCGGCCGCCGGCGCGACCGGCTCGATCGAAGCGGTCGCGCCTCCTTCCCCCATCGCCTGAAAGGTCGAAGTTCGCACCGTGATGACCTTCTTGGCGTCGCGCGAGCGCACCGTCTGCACCGCGCTGCCGGCATAGATCAGGCGATCGAACGTATCCGGCACGACCACCTTGATGATGTCCGAGATCTGCATCACGTCGAGCAGGGCGGCGACGCGCGGCATGATGTTCTTCCCAGTAGTCGTGGCCGGCGCGAGGATCGCGTCGTAGCCGCCGGCTAGAGAGACAATCAGGGCTGCGACCGGTTCGGCCACCATATGTTCGTACGACGCATCGTCGGCGAGCAGCACCTTGGCGACGCCGTCGAGCTTGGCCGCGGCTTCGGCGGCGGGCCGGCAGCCCTTCCCGGCCACG
The DNA here is from genome assembly GCA_049284695.1 of Rhodoplanes sp. GTDB lineage: Bacteria > Pseudomonadota > Alphaproteobacteria > Rhizobiales > Xanthobacteraceae > Rhodoplanes. The sequence continues at coordinate 7,617 of JBAPYK010000145.1, forward strand.
AGAACATGCACTTCGCCGCCGAGCGCCCGCGCCGCCGTCAGCGCCTTGTTCGTCGCATCCTTGAGCGCCGTATTGATGTGTTCCGCAACGAGGAGCGTCGCCATCACAGCACCCCCGCTTCGTTCTTGAGTTTGCCGACGAGTTCGGCGACCGAGCCGACCTTGACCCCCGCCTTGCGCGCGGGGGGCTCGACCGTCTTGAGCACCTCGATTCGGGCGGCGGTGTCGACGCCGTAGTCGCCCGGCGTCTTCTCCGCAATCGGCTTCTTCTTCGCCTTCATGATATTCGGGAGCGAGGCGTAGCGCGGTTCGTTCAGCCGCAGGTCAGTGGTGATGACGGCGGGGGACTTGAGCTTGACCGTCTGCAGGCCGCCGTCGACCTCGCGGGTGACCAGGATGCCGTCCCCTTCGATCACGACCTTGGAGGCGAATGTTCCTTGGGGCCAGTTCAGCAGCGCCGCGAGCATCTGGCCGGTTTGATTGCAGTCGTCGTCGATCGCCTGCTTGCCGAGGATGACCAAGCCGGGTTTCTCGTCCTCGATCACCTTCTTGAGGATTTTGGCGACCGCGAGCGGCTCGACCGCCCCATCCGCCTTGACCAGAATGCCGCGATCCGCGCCCATGGCGAGCGCCGTACGGAGCGTTTCCGCCGCCTGCGCCGGCCCGATCGAGATCGCGACGATCTCGGTCGCCTTGCCCGCCTCCCTCAGTCTGATCGCCTCTTCGACCCCGATCTCGTCGAACGGGTTCATCGACATTTTCACATTGGCGAGCTCGACCCCGGAGCCGTCCGGTTTCACTCGGATCTTGACGTTGTAGTCGACGACCCGCTTGACGGTGACGAGTATTTTCATGTTTTTATTCCCGCGGCGGCGCGCAAACTATGGCGGGTCTTTGCCTGTCAACGCGCGTCCACTCCTCCCATCAGTTGCTCTTGAACGCATGACTATTAAACCTCCGTACGCCGACGGAATCCGTTCGATGGCGCTCCTAGACGTTTATCTTTCCTACTCTTTTACGTCGCGACACTCACGGTCGAACCGGCGAACATTGTTTCGCGCTGCAATCGAAACCACGATATCGAGGCGGTCAACGGCGCAGACATCCACAACTTGACAAGATCCGCGTTCGACAGGTGGGTATTGAAATCTCGCGAAAACGGCGGCGCGATCATCCGATATGGCAATTCTTGTTCGAACTGCTTCAGAAAGAATGACGCCAGCACGGAGTCGAGGTGACAGTCTTCCGAAACATCGGCGACAACTCCCGTCAACGATTCGAGCGTCTTTCGAAATATGACCAACCCGGGCTGGGGACGAGCGTGACCCTCGGTGATAGCGTCCTGCAAGAGCCCGGTGAGCCAAGGCAGCCCGGGCCATCGACCCGGTTTCAAGCGTCCGAGGCTTTCGTTGACGATGCGGCATAGCGCGGTCTCGTCGACCCCGCCCGTGGCGAGACCACGTATCGCTTCGGCAACCTGACCTGCGTTCAATGTCATCGCCCCGAGCCATAACTCGGAGAGCTTAATCTGGTCTTGTTTCGTGAGATACCCGACCAAACTCCAATCGACGATCGCCAAGCGACGATCGTCGGTGAACAAGAGATTTCCCGCATGCGGATCGGCATGGAACATCGTCGTCGGCCCGTCGGACCAGATCGCGTGGCCGACAAGGGCATCCACGATAGAGACCGCGAGCTCTCGGCGTGCCGTCGACGAGAGGTTTCCGACGTCGGTAACCTTGCAACCGTCAACACGCTCCATGGCGGTCACGCGCGGCGTCGAGAAGGGGTAAAGCTCGGGCACGAGAACCGACGTCATGTCCTGGTAGGCGCGCCGAGCCGTCGCCATGTGCTGCTGCTCTCTGTCGAGATGGGTTTCGAGGGCGAGCAGTTCCGCGACCTGTTCGAAGGAACTCTCGTAGTCGATGTTGGGAAGTCCGTACATGCGACAGCGGTTCTGCAGAAACGCGCCGACGCGCCTCAACAGGTCCAGTTCCTCGCCCAGTTTCTCCTCGATCCCTGACTTGAGCAGCTTGAAGACACCGCGCCGTCGCTCGCCATGCCGACCATCCTGCAAGATGAACGGTATGACCACGGCAACGCTCGCCTCTGCCAAGGGGCTTTCGCCCAGCGTGATACCAAGTTTCGAAAGCGGACCCAGTTCCCGTTCGAGCGCCGTGCGAACGAGCGATAGACTTTGCGTTGGCCTCATCGACTCGAGAGATTGGAGAAGGCGTCGAAATCGGGGGGAGAGGCGACGGTCGCGCGCCAGTACCTGCCCCAGCTTGTGCAGCGAGGGACAATGTCGTGCGATAGCGACGAGCCGTTCGTCGATCCCGGTGTCCGACGGCATCGCGGCTTGCTCGGTCAGGATCTCGATAGTGCGCACCCGCGGAAGGTTCTCCAGGAAATAGCCGAGGCTGTCGACGATCACCGACCGGTATTTCTCGGCCTCGTCGGGAACGAGCGGGCCAATATCGAGCCCCTCGCAGAACTGCATCCAGTCGGACATTGCTGTCGCCATGCTTCCACCCGCAGGAGGTTACCGCATGGAAACATACCTGACCGTTTTTGTCAATCGGTCATTCGCTATAAAATAAATCGAACGATCGTACGATATCGGATGCAGAGTTCGACGAGGATGGTGTCACCTTCCACCTTAAGCATCGCGCTTCGAACAAATGGCGCATGACGCGATTGAGCGGCCACGAGTTCATGCGCCGCTTCCCCTGCAGCACGTGCTACGGAAAGGACTGCACAAGGTCCGCTATTACGGCCTGTGGCGTTGGAGCCGGCGCGAGCACGCCGCGCAAGCCCGCCTGGGACGTGCTCACGCGCCCATCTCGCTGGACCGGGCGGATGACGATCCTCGGCACTGGGACCTGAGCTTTATCAGCAAATGCTGGTTAAATACGAGCGTTCGATTGTTTTTTATCGAGCGCTCGCTTGACACACTTCCCTTGGTTTTTATATAAATTATCCGCAAGCTATGCTTGGGGCGCGAGCGAAGCGCATGGTTGAGACGGGCAAGTCGCAAAGGCTCAAGCTTGGAGATCATCTGGTATCGCCGAGGACTCTTTATTACCATCACGGCTTGTACGTCGGCGGAAACAAGGTGATCCATTACGCAGGCCTTGCAAACGGAATTCAGAGCGGACCAGTCAAGCTCTCGACGCTGGAAGAGTTTCTGGCCGGCCGACCCTACGAACTCCGGAAGTATGAGGAGCGAAAGTATTCGCGCCGCCAAGCCGTTGCGCGAGCGCGGGCTCGGCTCGGGGAGGATCTATACAATCCCGCTTTCAACAACTGCGAGCACTTCGTCGACTGGTGCATCACTGGCAAATATAGGAGCCAACAGGCAGACATCGTCATGGGAGTAAGCGGTGGCCTCGGCGGACTTCTTCTTAGCCGCGGCGGCGCTGCTCTTCACGCCGCTTCGAGGGTTCTCAGAGCCGAGATCAAGACGATCTGGGGCCGGATTAGCAGCACTGTCTAAAGACCAAACGGTCGCGGTAAACGCTGTCAACCACGGGCGTGCGCGGCAACAGGCGCTCGTGCTTACGCGTTCAGCGAAACCCGTCTCGCGTTACTCAATGGCTCGCTCGCAAAAAATCGAGCGCTGGCCGTGACTGAGCACGAGGAGAAGACATGCAAAAGAAAGTCGCAATCGCCGGCTTCAAACGATCTCCCCACCACTTCGCCAGCAAGGGCGACCTGCGGAGGGTCAGGCCCGACGACCTCGTTGCGGAGGTCATCAAAAACCTCGTGACAGAGACGGGTGTCGCCGTGCGGGACATCGAGGATCTGATCCTCGGTTGCTCGTTTCCGGAAGGCGAACAAGGGCTCAACATGGCGCGGCTCGTCGTCCTCAGGACGAATTTGCCCCAGTCGGTGGCCGGCGTAACCGTCAATCGTTTCTGCGGATCGTCGATGGAGGCGATCCACATCGCCGCCGGTGCCATCCAACTCGGTGCCGGCGAAGCATTCCTCTGTGCCGGCGTCGAGAGCATGTCCCGCGTCCCGATCCTCGGCTTCAACCCGATGCCGAACCCGAAGCTCGCCGAAGATGTACCGGGCGCCTACATGGCGATGGGCATTACCGCGGAGAATCTCGCCCGCAAGTATCAGATCACCCGGGCAGCGCAGGAGGATCTGGCAGTGCTCACTCACCGGCGCGCCGCAGCCGCTTGGGAACACGGCCGGTTCACCGACGAAATCGTCCCGATTCCAGTAAACAACGGCGTTGTGGCTAGAGACGGAACCATCCGACCAGACACTACTAGAGAGAGCCTGGCACAGCTGAAGCCGTCCTTCGATGCCTCCGGAACGGTTACCGCCGGCACGTCCTCGCCGTTGACCGACGGCGCCTCGGCGACGCTGGTGGTCTCCGAGGACTATGCCAAGGCCCACGGCATGGTCGTGCTCGCCCGGATACGCTCCGTCGCAGTGAGCGGTTGCGCGCCGGAGATCATGGGTATCGGACCAGTCGAAGCGACGAGAAAGGCTCTGGAGCGCGCCGGTCTTGGTCTCGCGGACATTGATGTAATCGAACTCAACGAGGCGTTCGCCGCCCAGGCGCTGGCGGTCGCCCGAGAACTCGACCTCGATTGGGAGAAGACAAACCTCGACGGTGGCGCCATCGCCCTCGGACATCCGCTCGGCGCCTCGGGTGCACGGATCACCGGCAAGGCCGCCAGCGTGCTGAAACGACAAGGCAAGGAATTCGCCCTGGCGACCATGTGCATCGGCGGCGGTCAAGGCATCGCGACGGTGCTGGAAGCCGCCTGACGGCCCGTTGACGAAGTCACGGTCGTCGGAGTCCCTCTGATTACCGAGATTCGCACGGACTACACACTGATCCGGAGCGACTTCATCACCGGGCTGCTAAACGAGCCGTTCTGATTCTACGGACGAAGAACCACAGTGGATATCAACAAAGTCGCCGTGATCGGCGCCGGTATCATGGGCAGTGGGATCGCGGCCCACATAGCCAATGCCGGCGTTCCCGTCCTGCTCCTGGACATCGTACCGCCGGGCGCCGATAACCGGAGCGTTCTCGCCGAGGGTGCCCTCTCGCGAATGCTGAAGTCCAATCCTGCTCCCTTCATGTCGAAGGAGGCGGTCCGCCGAGTCGCGGTGGGCAACATCGAAGACGACCTCGGGAGTCTTGCTGAGGTCGACTGGATCGTCGAGGCGGTGCTCGAAGACGTGGACATCAAACGAAACCTGTATTCCTTGATCGAAAGGGTACGCAAACCCGGGACGATCGTCTCGTCGAACACGTCGACCATTCCCCTTTCGAGTCTAGTGGAAGATCGGTCGGAGAGCTTCCGGACCGCGTTCATGCTCACCCATTTCTTCAACCCGGCCCGCTACATGCGACTCCTCGAAATCGTCCGAGGACCAGAAACGCGTGACGAAACGGTCGAAACCATCCGCAACTTTGCCGACGTCAGGCTCGGCAAAGGAGTTGTCATGTGCAAGGACCGACCGGGTTTCGTAGCCAACCGCATCGGCATTTACTGGATACAGGCGGCGGTGAGGGAGGCGTTTGACCTCGGCATCTCCGTTGATGAGGCGGATGCGCTCATCGGTTGCCCGCTAGGTATCCCAAAAACCGGCGTGTTCGGCCTCCTCGACCTTGTCGGGATCGATCTCATGCCGAAGGCCACGGCCAGCATGCTCGCCCGCCTGCCGGAAGGAGACCCCTTTCGCGCTATCGCTCGCGCGGAGCCTCTGATCGAGCGGATGATTTCGAACGGCTACACCGGTCGGAAAGGTAAAAGCGGGTTTTACCGTCTCAATAGATCGAACGGCAGAAAGACCAAGGAATCCATCGATCTGAAGACCGGCGTATATGCCGAATCGCGAAAGCCCGAACTGGGCAGCCTTGAGGCTGCGGCAAGGGGGGGCCTGCGGGCGCTTTTCGACTTCCCGGATCGAGGCGGCCGGTATGCCTGGCGGGTTATGTCAAGGACGCTTTCCTACGCGGCCGCATTGGTGCCCGAGATCTGCGGAAGCATCGCCGAAGTGGATGAAGCGATGCGTCTCGGCTATAATTGGAAGTTCGGCCCGTTCGAGTTAATCGATCGGATCGGCGCGCAATGGTTTGCCGGGAGACTCGAAGCCGAGTGTATGACGGTGCCCGATTTGCTCGGCAGAGCCTGCGGGCGCAGCTTCTACCGCGTCGAGCACGGGAAGCTGCAATACCTCGACGTTGACGGCGAGTATGTGGCGTTTCGACGACCCGAGGGCGTACTCCTTCTCAGGGACATCAAGAGGGCCTCGAAGCCACTTATTAGCAACGCCTCGGCGGCGCTGTGGGACATCGGCGACGGCGTAACCTGCTTCGAAATCACGACAAAGAAAAACACGCTGAACGACGAGGTCCTCTCGCTGTTGAAGCAGGCCATCGAGCTGACCGCCGAGGGGTTCAAGGCGATGGTCATCCACAGCGAAAGCCCCAACTTCTCCTTGGGTGCGGATCTCAGGCTGATGCGTACGGCGATCGCCAACAAAGAGTGGAGCGTGATCGAAGACGCCGTCGCGCGAGGCCAACGCGTGTACGCATACCTCAAACACGCACCCGTTCCGGTCGTCGGTGCGCCGTCCGGAATGGCGCTGGGGGGAGGGTGTGAGCTCCTTCTTCATTGCAATGCGGTTCAGGCGCACGCCGAGACTTACATGGGGCTTGTCGAAGTCGGCGTCGGGGTGGTTCCGGCGTGGGGTGGATGCAAGGAACTCCTGCTTCGCCACATCCAGGATCCGGGATGTCCCGGCGGTCCGATGCCGCCGATCACGCAGGCCTTTCGGACGATCGCAACGGCGAAGGTTTCGAAGTCGGCGGCCGATGCTTGGTCGCTCAAGTTCCTCGGGGCGAACGACGGCATAACCATGAATCTCGATCGGTTGCTGGCCGACGCCAAGTTGTGCGCGCTTCGCCTCTCGCAGGGTTACGAAGCGGCACCACTCAACGAAAAGATCCGGCTTCCCGGACAGACCGCCAAGACGATGCTGGACATGATCGTCGATGGATTTGCCGCCCTGGGTGCCGCGACACCTCACGGCAGGATCGTCTGCGGCCGGCTCGCGGAGACGCTGTCGGGCGGCATGACCGACCTTACCGAGGTCCTGAGCGAGGACGACCTTTCGATCCTGGAAAGACAAGCCTTCATGAGCTTGGTTCAGACGGAGGCCACAAGGGATTGCATCGATCACATGCTGGAGACGGGCAAGCCCCTCAGAAATTGACGGAGTTTCTTTCGGTGCAACCGAACCCCATGGTTTCCGAACCACCCTGAAGAATGGGCCCGCCGCCCCGGCGCGCCAGCCAGCGAATGGGTCCGCCGCAACGGTTCCAACTTGCTGGGGGCGGAAAAATAACGCAGATTTTTTTCTCGAGACCCCAAGTCATCTGCGGAATGTCAGTCGGATAGCGTTGATGACCGAGCACGTGATCGCCACCGACGCCGACGGCATCCGCACCATCCGGATAAACCGGCCCGACAAGAAGAACGCGCTCACGCTTGCCATGTACGAGGCGATGACCGCGGCGCTCGAGGGCGCGAACGCGGACGATTCTGTCCGTTGCGTGCTGATCGCGGGCGTGCCGGGGGCTTTTTCGGCCGGCAACGATCTGGCGGATTTTCTCAAGGCCGCGGAAAGCGCAGGCGGGCTCAATCGCCCGGCGCTGCGCTTCCTGCCGGCGCTCGTTCGCTGCAACAAGCCGATGGTCGCGGCAGTGAGTGGGGTCGCGGTCGGCGTCGGCACCACCATGCTGTTCCACTGCGATTTCGTGGTCGCGGGCTCGGACGCACGCTTTTCAACGCCGTTCGTCAGCCTCGGCCTGATCCCGGAAGCGGCCTCGAGCCTGCTGGCGCCACGCCTGATGGGCCAGCGCCGCGCCTTCGAGTTGCTGGTCATGGGGCACACGCTTAACGCGACGCACGCCAAGGAGTTTGGCATCGCTAACATCGTAGTAGCGCCTGAGGACGTCGATGCGGAAGGCTTGAAGGCAGCGCGTGAGATCGCGGCGCTGCCTGCCGACGCGGTCGCGCTTTCACGCGCTCTGATGCGCGGAGCGACCGACGAGTTGCTGGCGCGCATCGATCAGGAAGCCAAACTCTTCAGCGCGCGCCTGCATTCGCCGGAGGCGAAGGCGGCGTTCGAAGCATTCTTAGCACGCAAGAGGTGACGTCGATGTCGCTCAAAGGCAGGACCCTTTTCATCACTGGCGCTTCGCGCGGCATCGGGCTCGCAATCGCGCTGCGGGCCGCCCGCGACGGCGCCAATATCGCGATCGCGGCCAAGACCGAGACCCCACAACCCAAACTCGAAGGCACAATCCATTCGGCGGCGGAAGCGATCGAAAAGGCCGGCGGCCA
>JBAPYK010000146.1:0-1938 GCA_049284695.1 Rhodoplanes sp.
GGTCGCGACCGAGGTGTCCGTGTCAACCAAAGCAAGAGGATCGCCAGGGTTCAGCTGGAAAACACGGGTTGCGGTCGCTGAAGCATATGTCGTGGCAGTGGTTGTTGCCCTCACCTCGGCGACACGAACATCAAAATTGGTCTGCATCAAACGGGGGACGAAATTGCTGATTCCGATCGAAGTCGCCCACCAAAACGAGATGATGCCGCCCACCATTACGGAATGATGCCGCCCATCATAACGAGATGATGTCGCCCACCGGAACGGGATAATCCCGCCCGGGGTATTCGGGGCGACGAGCATCCTCGCTGGCCACTTTTAGAGTCGCGTCCTTGGCAAATCCAAGGAGCGATCGATGCCAGCGGAGAGAGTTGCAATGCGCCATGTGCGCGAGATTATTCGTCTGAAGTTTTCTGTTTCGATTCCAACGCGCGATATCGCGCGGCGTCTTGGCGTGGCGCCCTCGACCGTGCGGGAGACCTTGAAGCGCTTCGAGGGCTCGGGACTGAGTTGGCCCCTGCCGGACGGCATGATGGATGCCGCGCTGGAGGAAGCGCTCTACGCCAATCGACGGAGTAAACGGGGCCATCGTCGGCACGCCGAACCGGATTGGCCGACTGTTCATCGGGAGTTGAAGCGCAAGCATGTCACCCTATTGATCGTCTGGGACGAATATATCGCCGCCAATCCCGGTGGTTACAGTTATTCGAGGTTCTGTGAACTTTATCGCGGTTTTGAAAAGAAGCTGTCGCCGACGATGCGGCAGACGCATGCGGGCGGCGAGCGACTGTTTGTGGATTACGCTGGCGATGGCGTTCCGGTCGTCATTGACCGGCTGACCGGCGAAATCCGCAAGGCGCAAATCTTCGTCGCCGTGCTTGGCGCGTCGAGCTTCACTTTCGCTCGCGCGAGCTGGACGCAGACACTCCCCGACTGGATCGACGCCCACGTGCGCGCCATGGAGGCGATCGGCGGCGTTCCGCATTTGCTCGTGCCAGACAATACGAAGACGGCGGTGATCAAGGCCTGCCTCTACGATCCGCAGGTCAATCGCACCTACGCCGAGATGGCCGCGCATTACGACACCGCCATTCTGCCGGCACGGCCGAGACGACCACGGGACAAGGCGAAGGTTGAGCAGGCCGTGCTCATCGTCGAGCGATGGTTGTTGGGACGGCTGCGTCACCGGACATTTTATAGCCTGGCGGAGGTCAACGCAGCGATCGGCGAACTTCTGACGCATCTCAACGAGGAGCGTCCGATCCGCCGGCTCGGCGTGACGCGCCGGCAGTTGCTCGAAGAACTCGATCGTCCGGCGCTGAAATCCCTGCCAGCCGAGCCTTACGAGTTCTCGGAGTGGCGCAGCTGCCGCGTCGGCATCGATTATCACGTCGAGGTAGCCGCCCACTATTACAGCGTCCCCTATCGCTTCGCCCGCGCCGAGGTCGACGCGCGGCTGACCGCGAGAACCGTCGAGATCTTCCTCAAGGGCGAACGGATTGCCGCGCATATGCGGGCGGGCGCCAATCACAAGCACACTACCGTCCCCGAGCACATGCCCTCCAGCCACCGGCGATACGCCGGCTGGACGATCGATCGCATTCGTCAGGACGCTCGCCTGATCGGACCGGCGACGGCGGCGCTTTGCGAACTGATCCTCGAACAGCGCCCGCATCCCGAACAAGGCTTCCGCGCTTGTCTCGGCATTGTTCGGCTGGCCGGTCCCTATGGCGCCGAGCGTTTGGAAGCCGCCGCCGAGCGCGCCATCGACATCGGCGCGCGCACCTATGGCTCGGTCAAGTCCATCCTCGACAACCATCTCGATCGGCGCCCCGCGCACAAGCGCGCCACGGACGCAACGCCGATCCTGCATTCCAACATCCGTGGGCCGCGCTACTACAATTAGGAGAAACGACGTGCTCAAACATCCGACCCTCG
>JBAPYK010000147.1:0-7892 GCA_049284695.1 Rhodoplanes sp.
GCGATTCGAACTCGCGCCATTTCGGCTTGGTCGATTTGAAGGTCTCCGGCGCCCCGGTGAGATGTTCGGCGTTATAGACCTTGGCGCGGATCACCGAGTGCGGACACACCAGCACGCATTTGCCGCATTGGATGCACAACTTCTCGTCCCACACCGGGATCTGCTGCGCGATGTTGCGCTTCTCCCATTGCGCCGTCGCCGTCGGGAAGGTCCCGTCGATCGGCATCGCGCTCACCGGCAGCGTGTCGCCCTTGCCGGCGATCATGGTCCCGAGCACGTCGCGCACGAAGGTCGGCGCGCGCGCCGGCACCGGCGGCAGGATTTCGAACGTGCTGCTCACCTGGTCGGGCACGCGAACCTCGTGCAGGCGCGCGAGCGTCGTGTCGACCGCGGCGAAGTTCTTCTGCACCGCCGCGGCGCCCCGCTTGCCGTAGGTGTCCTCGATCGCCTTCTTGATCTGCTTGATCGCCTCCTCGCGCGGCAGCACGCCGCTGATCGCGAAGAAGCAGGTCTGCATGATGGTGTTGATGCGGCTGCCCATGCCCGCTTCGCGCGCCGCCGCATAGCCGTCGATCACGTACACTTTCAGCTTCTTGCGGATGATCGCGTCCTGCGCCTCGCGCGGCAGATGCTCCCACACTTCATTGGCGCCGTGCGGCGTGTTGAGCAGGAAGGTGGCGCCCTGCTCGGCCGCCGCCAACATGTCAATTTTGTTAAGGAACTGGGACTGATGACAGGCGATGAAATTCGCCTTGCTGATCAGGTAGGTCGAGCGGATCGGATCGGGCCCGAAGCGTAAGTGCGAGACGGTGACCGAGCCGGCCTTCTTCGAATCATAGACGAAGTAGCCCTGAATCCAGCTGTCCGTGCCCTTGCCGATGATTTTGATCGAGTTCTTGTTGGCGCCGACCGTTCCGTCTGAGCCGAGGCCGTAGAAGAGGGCCCGCACGGTACGGGGATGCTCGGTCGAGAAGTCCGGGTCGAAATCAAGACTCGTATGCGACACGTCGTCTTGAATGCCGACGGTGAAGTGGTTCTTCTGTTCCGCTTTATTGAGCTCGTCGAACACACCCTTCACCATCGCCGGGGTGAATTCCTTCGACGACAGTCCGTAACGCCCGCCGATCACCCGCGGCATCGACGTCGCAACGCCGCAGGCAATGCGCTCGGCGTAGACCGACAGCACGTCTTGGTAGAGCGGCTCGCCGATCGCGCCGGGCTCCTTGGTGCGGTCGAGAACCGCGATCGACTTGACCGTGCGCGGCAGCGCCGCGAGGAAGGTTTCCGCTGCAAACGGGCGGAACAGCCGGACCTTCAGTATGCCAACCTTTTCGCCGCGCGCCTGCAGCGCTTCCACCGTCTCTTCCGCCGCGCCCGCGCCCGACCCCATCAGGATCACGACCCGCTCCGCGTCGGGCGCGCCGTAATAGTCGAACAGGCGGTACGCGCGGCCCGTCCGCTGCGCAAAGCGGTCCATCACGTTCTGCACGATGGTGGGACAGGCCCGGTAGAACGGATTGATCGCCTCGCGCGCCTGGAAGAACACATCGGGATTCTGCGCCGTTCCGCGTAGGATCGGCCGATTCGGCGACATGGCGCGCTCGCGATGCGCTCGCACCAGATTGTCGTCGATCATCGCGTGTAGATCGCCGTCGCTCAGCTCGCTGATCAGGTTGACTTCGTGCGAGGTGCGGAAGCCGTCGAAGAAGTGCAGGAACGGCACGCGCGACTCGAGGGCCGCCGCCTGAGAAATCAGCGCGAAATCGTGCGCTTCCTGCACGGAATTGGCGGCGAGCAGCGCAAACCCGGTCTGCCTCGCCGCCATTACGTCGCTATGGTCGCCGAAGATCGAGAGCGCGTGCGTTGCGAGCGTGCGCGCGGCGACGTGGATGACCGCCGAGGTGAGTTCGCCGGCGATCTTGTACATATTGGGGATCATCAACAAGAGGCCTTGCGAGGCGGTGAACGTCGTCGCCAAGGCCCCACCCTGCAAAGCGCCGTGCAGCGCGCCGGCAGCGCCGCCCTCGCTCTGCATCTCGATCACGTCGGGCACCGTGCCCCAGATATTCTTCGCGCCATCCGCCATCCACTGGTCGGCCCATTCGCCCATTGGAGACGACGGCGTGATCGGATAGATCGCCACCACTTCGCTAAGCCGGTAGGCCACCGAGGCGGCAGCTTCGTTTCCGTCGACGATCGTTCGCTTATGAGCCATGGTAATTTCTCCGGGGACCTCCCGAATGCCGGCGAATCGGGATGGAGGCATTCCTCAAGATTCGTCTATCGGCGCTGGGAAGCGATCCTACCGCAGGGATGGGAAGGTCATACTTAAAAGACCGGAAACGTTCCTTTTTTGTTCCCATCATCGATACACGACGAGCGCGGTCAATTCGTCTTGCTTGGCTTCCAAGTCGCGCAGCCGAGCCATGAGGGGACGGCTATGGCATCGCGGCAATCGACATGATTGGTTCAGAAATGTCCGCCAGCCCTGAGACGTTCGCGGCGTACCTTGGTTGGCCGACGGCCAGCCAAACGGACAGTCGCTCTCGTTTCTCACCCGTCCCAAGGCGGTGGCGTGAGATGTCCGCATTCGCCCAATACATCGGCATCGATTATTCAGGCGCGGAGACGCCGACCGCGAGTCTGAAGGGCCTGCGCGTCTATCTGGCCGAGGGCGATGCACCGCCGGTCGAGGTTCTGCCGCCGCCGTCGCTGAAGAAATACTGGACGCGACGGGGTATCGCCGAATGGCTGGTGGACAAGCTGGCCGAGGACACGCCCACGCTGGTCGGCATCGATCACGGCTTTTCGTTTCCGTTGCGCTATTTCGAGGCGCATGGACTGAAGCCCGACTGGCCTGTGAAATTCTCGGTTCAATTGGCAATTCCGTGTGGCGCACTAGCGACTTTCGACGCCGCTACACCTTCACGGATGATTTTCTGGATTCGCCGTTCGCTCTCGACGAACGCGCGCGCTGCGTCGTTGTCGAACATCTCGTGGGTTTCGACCTCCTCGTCAGTGACGGGCGTAATCGCGAGGTCGGTGTATTCATATCGTTTCGGATCGTGCTTAACGCGGAGATAGATCATCCGCAGCCGGAGGTAGATCACCAGCCAGCCAACCGTTTTGCGTGCCAACTCGGAGAAATATTTGGGGTAGAACACCCAGATCGGTTCGATCGGCAAACTTGGCCGACGGTCCCGGCGGGACTTGAGACGCAGCAGCCCGCTCTCGACCGGGTGGCAGTTTTCAAGCTCGAAGGAGGCCTTAAACCACGTCATCACGAACAGGACATTCCCAAAAGCTCGGAGCGCACCGGCGCGGCGCATAACTCGTTCGCAATGCTCGAAAGAATAATACCGCTTCCAGCACTCCCGGTACGCGTAGGCCCATTCCTCTTTTGACATGCGAGGATGCGCGCAAGTGATGTGGTGGAGGTCGTATTTGTTGAGGTCTGGGTCCATCCATGCGCCGGCTCTGAACAGCTTTTGATGGTCTTCGGACCCCGGCAGTGGCGTCAGATAGTGGATTTCAAGCACATCGATCGGCAATTCCCTTTTTATCACGTCGAGGTCGTTCAGGATCGATTCGGCCGTGTCAAGCGGAAATCCGACAATGTAGCCAGCGTAAACCAGGATGCCCGCCTTCTGCCACTCCAGCAGCATCTTGCGATATTCGGTTATCTTGTTCTGCTTCTTTTTCGCAGCCAGCAGATTGGCCGGGTTGATGTTCTCCAGTCCGATATACGCCTTCTTGACGCCGGCCCGCCGGCACTTCGTGATGAAGTCCGGCAGTTTGTGGCACATCGTGTCCACCTGGATGATGAGACTGAGGTCCATCTTCTCGACTTCCCGCAGATGGATCAGGCGATCGAGAATGATCCCCCAGTCTTTGTTCCGAGCGAAATTGTCATCCGTGATGAAGAATCGGAAGACCCCCTGCGCCACGTTGCTTCGAACGATCTTCTCGATATCGTCCGGAGAACGCCGACGCGATGTGCGCCCCTGCACGTTGATGATCGTGCAGAACGAGCACTGATACGGGCAGCCTCGCCCGGCATCGAAGCTCGTCGTAGCCCCCCCGGTGCGTTTGAGGCGTTCGCGCTTGAGAATTGGAAACGGCGCGCCATCGATGCCCGGCAGGTCATTCATGTGATCGTATAGCGGCTTCAACTGTCCTGAATATGCGTCGCGCAACACGTCGTCGAGGCGTCCTTCGGCTTCGCCAGCGAAGATCGACATGCCCATAGCCTGTGCCTCGCGAAGGGACAGGTCGTCGCCATCAATCATCGAGATCACGCCGGACATATGGAATCCGCCAATGGCGACGGGAATGCCCGTCGCGCGCAGCGGGCGTGCGATGTCGAGCGCGCGAGGCGTCTGGTTCGACTGCACGCCGACTAGCATGACCATGCCGGCCCCGGCGGCCTTGACCAGTGCGGCGATACGTTGCGGCCGAATCCGTGTGTTGGACTCATCGAAGGTGTGAATCTCGATCTCGACGTCTTTGCCGAGCACGTTGCGCTCAGCACAGTCCTCGGCAATGCCGCAAATGCAGGCCAGGGAATTCGACGGAATTGCCGAGCGGAACCATCGGATCGGATAACCGTCGTCGCAGTAATGGGTCGGCTTCACCAGGACGAGACAGAATCTACGTTTGGAGGGGATAGACGGCGGCCCAGGCGGCATGACACGGCCCTCCCAGTTGAGGCTCAAAACGGGGGAACAATATCTTTTCCTGCAAAGTCGCTCAACCGGATCATCCGGACGAAGGATTTTTGCGCCCTCACCGCAGGCGCTTGAAACGGCAGGATCACCCGCCTGCTCACCTGCGCGGCCGTCGGCACGAAGCACCCCTGTGACGACACGCTGTGTTCGGTCATTTCCGGTTCGGGTCTTGGCTGTGCGAAAACGCGACGACCCGCAAAGCCAAGGGAATTGTTTTTCTCTCGCATCACGTTTTTGGTAGTGAGAACTTGTTTGCGCAACTATGTTCGAACAACCAAGAAAACGCATTCTATTTGTGCCCGAGGGCAATGGGTTTTTGCACAGCCAGGGTCACGGGCCGCCGTGAAGATCGCGTGCCAGCCACGGACGGTCTACCCTCCATTGCGGAAGGCCAGTGCCTCGCGGGCAACCATTGCCCCACTTCCGGACTAACCCGAGCAGTAGCCGCCACACACCGTGACGCGTCGGACTGAGGAGGCCCGCGCGCCGGCGCGCACGATCTCGGGACCTTCGAGGTCGACGGGACTGGCGAAACCAGCACGTCGGTCGCCGCGCCGGGTGTGTCCTGCTATTTCAGAAGACGCGGACACATATATTGAGATGGGTCGAGCGGTCCAGCGACATGGCGCCATTGTTGCTTTGCCGATTCTGGCAGGGCTGTAGTCCGGCCCGCATACACGTCGCCCGGAATCGCAGCTGCTCCGATGGCCGATTTCAATGCCCTTGCGGGGCCATCCTTCAGTCGCCAAACGATAGAACAAATCACCAATGTTCCTGGGCAAAACCTTTCCAATAAGTATCATAGCACAGGCGCATCGCGTGCTGAAGTAGCGGGGACCTCGGCGACGAGCTGATGTGTTCCTTGCTTGCGAGGTATGCAATCATCGTCGGCGAAGTGCCCGGCGGAGCCGCTTCCAGCCGGCTTCTGACCCCAGGGGGGTAGGTCCCACGCGGTTGTCCGCAGACCGCGGAGCGGTTCACACCCATTTTGCATTTTGCACTTCGTTTTTCTTCAAGTAGACACCCCTACGAAAGCACCACCTTTCGACGCTCGATCTGGCCAATGCTGAAACGCACCCGGGTCTCACAATATGGACAATCGACCGACGGCTCACCTGTGATGGCAAGCCGTAGGTTCGAATGTTCGCCACGGCGGTCAGTCCCCTTTTTAAAAGCGATGAGCCGCGTGCATGCAGCATTTGTGCAGCGAACCGTCAGATACCATTCTTCCGCGGTGCTGAGATCGTCACTGGTAGAAATCGGCTTTACAATATTTGCCATTCTGTTTGCCCGGCGCAGCGCGCCGGAACGCGGTCACTTGACCTTTAGGTTCTCCGCCGATGACTTGCCGCGGTTGCTGACTATTTCATACTCGACCTGCTGACCTTCGTTGAGCGTGCTGAGTCCGGCGCGCTCCACTGCCGAAATATGAACGAACACGTCCTTTTCACCACCTTGCGGCTGGATGAAACCGCAGCCCTTCGTCGGGTTGAACCACTTTACCGTTCCGGTCGCCATTTCAGGAATCTCCAGAGCCTTGATAACGAACGCGGCACAGGCTGCGCGTTTCGGAGGAATCGCGCAAGAGCTATTCGTTTAATCCTTGGTCGGTCATCGCGCCCGATTGTCTTTCGCCAGAGCCACCGCCACCACGTCCACGTCGCCGACACCTACCAAGACCTCGGCCGCGAACGCGGCGCGCACCGAGCGCCCGTTCGACTACTTGCGTTTTCCGATCGGCACGTAGTCCCGGTGCGTCTCCCCAGTATAGAGCTGACGCGGACGGCCGATCTTCTGGCTCGGATCTTCGATCATTTCCTTCCACTGGGCGATCCAGCCGACCGTGCGCGCAATCGCGAACAGTACGGTGAACATCGAGGTCGGGAAGCCCATCGCCTTGATCGTGATCCCCGAGTAGAATTGGGATAGAGCTTCTTCTTGATGAAGTACTCGTCGTGCAGCGCGATGCGCTCGAGCTCCTTCGCCACTTCGAACAGATCGTCGCTGGCGCCGGTTTCGGCTAGCACCTCGTTGCAGGTCGTCTGCATGATGGCGCGCGGGTCGTAATGCTTGTAGATCCGGTGACCAAAGCCCATCAGGCGGAATGGATCGGTCTTGTCCTTGGCGCGACGGATATATTCCGGAATACGCTCCGGCTTGCCGATCTTGGTGAGCATGTTCAGCGCCGCCTCGTTGGTTCGCCCCCACAGGCAGGCGATGCCTGCCGCGATGCAGGCGAACGGATTGGCCCCGGACGAGCCGGCGAGGCGCACCGTCGAAGTCGAGGCGTTCTGCTCGTGGTCCGCATGCAGAATTAAGATGCGGTCCATCGCGCGCGCGAGTAGCGGGTTGACCTCGTATTCCTCGCACGGCACGGCAAAGCACATGCGCAAGAAATTCGACGGCACGGCAACCGGACGCGCACGCTGACGGGGACGTTTGGGCGGACCGAGATCGCCGTGCCGCGGGCGCGGCTCGTTCAGCCGGAGGGCGGCACGACGGAAGGGAAGATCGAGGCCTTGCGCCGCACGCGTGCGGCGAGGGGCGGCGCCGTAGGCAAGGACGGCGAAAGGTGAAGGGCGACTGGGGCGCCTGGAACGCCCGCTCGCTCGCCGACGAGCCGGTCGTGCGGCTCATTCTCGACGGCACGGTCGTGCGCGTGCGGCTCGACCGAAAGGCGACCGCGGTCTCGTTGCTGGTCGTCATCGGCGTGCGGACCGACGGGTAGAAGGTGCTGCTCGCGGTCAAGAGCATGATGGGCCGCGCCCAATCCCGACTGCCGCACCCGCGGGTTCAGCCGAAGTAGCTCACTAGGAGCCAACTCGATCAGGTTTTGCCGCGATTCTATGTCCAGAAAGCCGGGCCGTATCATCCGTTCGGTAGAATCCGGATCGCCGTTTGGCAAGGGGAGTCTTCGGATTCTCGCGGAGTCGGGGTATACATCGATCGAGAAACCGGAAACCTCACCACCGTCCACGGATACCCGACGCACAAGCTAACTCAGATGACATGATGCTGAAAATTTCAAAAATCTTTGGCTAGAGTTCATCGATGAGGTCCCCACGCCGGTGGCTGCGCGAGGGAGGCAATGATGGACGTGGTTTATGCGCGATGCGCTGGGCTGGATGTTCATAAGGAGACGGTGGTGGCGTGCGTCCGCGTCAT
>JBAPYK010000148.1:0-5802 GCA_049284695.1 Rhodoplanes sp.
GGGGTCGTGCGCAGCATCGTGGCGACGGCGCGGTCGGGCGCCACGCGCGCCCGCGTCGCCGAACTGGGGCTCGCCGATCAGGTCTTGGATACGAACGCCGCGACTGTCGCCGGAGCAGACCTCGTCATCCTGTGCACTCCCGTTGGGCAGTGCGGTCAGGTGGCGGCGGAGATCGCGCCGCATCTCGCCGCCGGCGCCATCCTGTCTGACGTCGGCTCGGTCAAAGGCGCCGTCGTCAAGGACGTCGCTCCGCACGTGCCCGCCAACGTGCACTTCGTTCCCGCGCACCCGGTCGCCGGCACCGAGCATTCCGGCCCGGATGCGGGCTTTGCCGAGTTGTTCTTCAACCGTTGGTGCATCCTGACGCCGCCCGAGCACACCGACCCGATCGCCGCCAAGAAGCTCGCCGCGTTTTGGAGCGCGCTCGGCGCCAACGTGGAATTCATGGCGCCCGACCATCATGATCTCGTGCTCGCGATCACCAGCCACGTGCCGCACCTGATCGCCTACACCATCGTCGGCACCGCCGACGAGTTCGGGCAGGTGACGCGCTCGGAGGTGCTGAAATTCTCCGCCGGCGGCTTTCGCGACTTCACCCGCATCGCCGCCTCCGATCCGACCATGTGGCGCGACGTGTTCCTCGCCAACAAGGACGCGGTGCTGGAAATGCTCGGCACCTTCAGCGAGGATCTATCGACGCTTACCCGCGCCATCCGCCGCGGCGACGGCGACACGCTGTTCGAATTGTTCACGCGCACCCGCGCGATCCGCCGCGGCATCCTCTCGATCGGCCAGGATGCGGAGGCGCCCGACTTCGGCAGGCCGCACGAACGGATGCCGCCCGTCCCCCGCCCCTATGTGGGGGAGGACTAGAGCATTTTCCGGCGAAGTGGGAACCGGTTCGCCGCAGAAAATGCGACCTAAGGGAAAACGAGAGCGAATTTCGATTCAACCGGAACGGAATTCGCTCTCGTCAGGTCACCGGATCTCCGGGCTTCGACGCAAACAAATACACCTCGCCCGGTGGGCGAGGTGTATTTTTGGCCCTGCCGCCGCGCGGGCGTCGCCGGCTCTCCGCACGACGCCTTCGGCGGGCTTCGGTAGCGCTTACGCGCTTTTCCGGTTCTGCCGGTTGTTGACGAGATCGTCGACCACGGTCGGGTCGGCGAGCGTCGTGGTGTCACCAAGATTGCCGAAATCATCCTCGGCGATCTTGCGCAGGATGCGGCGCATGATCTTGCCGGAGCGGGTCTTCGGCAGGCCCGGCGAGAACTGGATCATGTCGGGCGAGGCGATCGGGCCGATCTCCTTGCGCACCCAGGCGATCAGCTCGCTGCGCAGCGCGTCGGTCGGCTGCTCCCCGCTCATCAAGGTCACATAGGCATAGATGCCCTGGCCCTTGATGTCGTGCGGGAAGCCGACCACGGCCGCCTCCGACACTTTCGGGTGGGCGACCAAGGCCGATTCGACCTCGGCGGTGCCGAGCCGGTGGCCGGCGACATTGATCACGTCGTCGACGCGGCCGGTGATCCAGTAGAACCCGTCCTCGTCGCGGCGGCAGCCGTCGCCGGTGAAGTAGCGGCCGATATAGGTCGAGAAATAGGTCTGCACGAAGCGCTCATGGTCGCCATAGACCGTGCGCATCATGCCGGGCCAGGCGTCGGTGATGCACAGATTGCCGCTGCACGGGCCGTCCAGCTGATCGCCGGCGGCGTCGACGATCTGCGGAATCACCCCGAAGAACGGCCGGGTAGCGGAGCCGGGCTTGAGCTTGGTCGCCCCCGGCAGCGGCGTGATCAGAATGCCGCCGGTCTCGGTCTGCCACCAGGTGTCGACGATCGGAGAGCGGCCCTCGCCGACCACGCGGTAGTACCACTCCCAGGCTTCCGGATTGATCGGCTCGCCCACCGTGCCAAGCAGGCGCAGGCTCTTGCGCGAGGTCTTCTTCACCGGCGCATCGCCCGCCTGCATGAGGGCGCGAATCGCCGTCGGGGCGGTGTAGATGATGTTGACCTTGTGCTTGTCGCACACCTCCCAGAAGCGCGACATGCTCGGATAGTTCGGCACCCCTTCGAACATCAGGCTGACCGCACCATTGGCGAGCGGGCCGTAGACGATGTAACTGTGCCCGGTCACCCAGCCGACGTCGGCCGTGCACCAGTAGATGTCGCCGTCGTGATAGTCGAACACATACTGGTGGCTCATCGCGACATAGACGAGATAGCCGCCAGTCGTGTGCAGCACGCCCTTGGGCTTTCCGGTCGAGCCCGAGGTGTAGAGGATGAACAGCGGGTCCTCGGCGTTCATCTCCTCGCAGGGGCAGTCGGCGCCGACCGTCTTGGCGATTTCGTCGTAATAGACGTCGCGGCCGGCCTGCATGTTCACGGTGGCGCCGGTGTGCCGCACGACGATGATGGTGCCGACGCCGCCGGCCCGGTCGGCGGCCATGTCGGTGTTCGCCTTCAACGGAATCTTGCGGCCGCCGCGGATGCCCTCGTCGGCGGTGATGACGATGTTCGAGCGGGCGTCATCGATGCGGCCCGCCAGCGAATCCGGCGAGAAGCCGCCGAACACCACCGAATGGACCGCGCCGATGCGCGCGCAGGCGAGCATCGCGACCGCCACTTCGGGAATCATCGGCAGATAGATGGTGACGCGGTCGCCCTTCTTGACGCCGCGGGCTTTCAGCACATTGGCGAAGCGGCAGACCTGGGCGTGCAGTTCGCGATAGGTGATTTTCTTTTCGTCCTTGGGGTCGTCACCTTCCCAGATGATCGCCACCTGGTCGCCCCGCTTGGCGAGATGGCGATCGAGGCAGTTGTGCGCGACGTTAAGCGTGCCGTCCTCGAACCATTTGATCGAGACATTATGCGGGTCGAACGAAGTGTTTTTCACCTTGGTGAAGGGCTTGAACCAGTCGATACGCTTGGCGTGCTCCGCCCAAAAGCCATTCGGATCGTTGACCGAGCGCTCGTACATTTGTTTGTATTTGGCGTCGTCAATGAACGCGCGCTTCGACCACTCAGCCGGCACTTCATACACTTTGCCCGTCATGCTGGTTGCTCCCTCCAAGCGGCGGATCTATTGGCAGTGGACCTGCCCCGCAACGATAGTCGTTTCCTCGCCCGCCATTATGCCCAGCGCAAGCGGCGCGACAAGGCGGACCGCCCTTACACTTTGGTCGCGGGCTGGGACGTTGATCGGCTTGCGGAACGCGATTGGCTCCGGGGATGAGAAGGCCTGGGCGACGAAGTTCGCGCACATGTACAACGGCCGTAGCGCCCGATACAACACCGAACGCGGCGTGTCCGCTGGCCTTGGCTAATCCCGCCGCTTGGTCCCCCTTTCTGGGACTGGACCTTTTTGAACGCGTCTTAGACCGAGGGGCTGCGCCCGGACCTCGCCTCAATGGGTGTTTTCACGATGACCGACAGCGTCAAATATCTCCTGCCGGAAGATCGTATTCCGCGCGCTTGGTATAATATCGCCGCCGACCTGCCGAAGCCGCTGCCGGCGGTGCTGCATCCGGGTACCGGGCAGCCGATCGGGCCCGCCGACCTCGCCGCGATCTTTCCGATGCCGCTGATCCTGCAGGAGGTGGCGAGCGAGCGCGACATCGAGATCCCGCAGCCGGTACGCGACGTCTACAAGCTCTGGCGGCCGGCGCCCCTTTACCGCGCCCTGCGCCTGGAGCGGGCGCTCGATACGCCCGCGCGCATATTCTACAAATATGAGGGGGTGAGCCCGGCCGGCAGCCATAAGCCGAATACCGCGGTGGCGCAGGCCTTCTACAATCGCGAGTCGGGAATCGCCAAGCTCTCGACAGAGACCGGCGCCGGCCAATGGGGGTCCTCGCTCGCCTTCGCCGGCGCGTTGTTCGGGCTCGAGGTCAAGGTGTACATGGTCAGGGTGAGCTATCAGCAGAAGCCTTACCGGCGGGCGCTGATGGAGACCTATGGCGCGACCTGCATCCCGAGCCCCAGCAAGGAGACCGAGTCCGGACGCGCGATCCTCGCCGCCAATCCCGACTCGCCCGGAAGCCT
The DNA here is from genome assembly GCA_049284695.1 of Rhodoplanes sp. Classification (GTDB taxonomy): domain Bacteria; phylum Pseudomonadota; class Alphaproteobacteria; order Rhizobiales; family Xanthobacteraceae; genus Rhodoplanes. The sequence continues at coordinate 4,044 of JBAPYK010000148.1, forward strand.
TGGCATCGCCATCTCGGAGGCGGTCGAGGTCGCCGCCAAGAACGCCGACACCAATTACGCGCTCGGCAGCGTGCTCAACCACGTGCTCCTCCACCAGACGGTGATCGGGCTCGAAGCGATCGAGCAGATGGAGATGGCGGGCTTCTGGCCGGACGTGGTGATCGCCTGCGCCGGGGGTGGCTCGAACTTCGCCGGCATCGCGTTCCCGTTCCTCGGCAAGAAGCTGCGCGGCGGGAAGGACGTGCGGGTCGTCGCGGTCGAGCCGGCCGCCTGCCCCACCCTCACCCGCGGGACTTACGCCTATGACTTCGGCGACACCGCGCATCTCACCCCGCTCGTCAAGATGCACACGCTCGGTTCGCAATTCGTGCCGCCCGGCTTTCACGCCGGCGGCCTGCGCTATCACGGCATGGCGCCGCTCGTGAGCCACCTCAAGGAGCTCGGCCTGATCGAGGCGCGCGCCGTGCATCAGACACCGTGCTTCGAGGCGGGCGTCGCCTTCGCCCGCGCCGAGGGCATCGTGCCGGCGCCGGAGTCGACGCACGCCGTGCGCGTGGCGGTCGACGAAGCCCTCGCGGCCAAGGCCGAAGGGCGCGCGCGGACCATTCTGTTCAACCTGTCCGGCCACGGGCATTTCGACATGCAGGCCTATACCGAGTACTTTGCCGGCAAGTTGGAAGACCGCGACTATGACGAGGCGGCCCTGCGGGACTCGCTCGCGGCTCTGCCGAAGGTCGCCGCTTAACGGGGCGCGCGAGGACTAACCTTGGCTCGCATTCTGGTCGCCGAGGACGAGGAGACGCTGCGCAACTTGGTGGTGCGCGCGCTCGCCCAGGACGGACACGAAGTCGTGGCGGCGAGCGACGGCGCGGAAGCGCTCGAATTGCTCGTCCGCGACCAGGGTCGCTTCGACCTCCTGCTCAGCGACATCCGCATGCCGCTGATGGACGGCGTGACGCTTGCGCGCGCCGCCGCGCGCGATAACCCCGATCTCGTCATCCTGTTGATGACCGCCTATGCCGACCAGCGCCAGCGCGCCGGCCTTGATGCTCGGATTCATGACGTGATCACCAAGCCGTTCACGCTGGCCGAGATCAAGGTCGCGGTCAATGAAGCGCTGGCGACGCGACGCGGGGCCTGAGCATCGCTCGCACAACACCAGTGAACGGCGCTGCCGCCGGCGGGCGGAATCCGGACGCCGGCGTGGCGAAACTGTGCCGTGCCGAATTTACATTATTCACGGAATTTCGAGTTCCCTGCTGGAACAATAGCGATTCTCGATTGTTATGACGGTTGGGAATGGTCGGGGGGTCCGCGCGGTGCGGACACCTGAAGGGCATTCATGTGGGGGGACTATGGCACACCTTACCTCTCGTACCGCTATTATTGCGCTTGCGTCTTGCGTGCTGGCCGGCCTTTCGGCGTCGACGCCAGCTCAGGCGCGTGAAGTCGTTGCGTTCAGCGACGGCGGCTACTCGGCGGGCACCGTGGTGATCCGCACCGGCGAGCGCCGCCTCTACTACGTGCTCGGCGACGGCCGCGCGGTGCGCTATCCCGTCGGCGTCGGCAAAAACGGCAAGCAATGGTCGGGCACGACCAGCATCAGCCGGAAGAGTTGGCATCCCGACTGGTCGCCGCCCGCCGAAGTCAAGCGCGACATTCCTTCCCTGCCGAACTTCATTCCGGGCGGCAGCGCGAAAAACCCGATGGGCGTCGCGGCGATGACGCTCACGGGCACCGAATACGCGATCCATGGGAC
>JBAPYK010000149.1:0-4575 GCA_049284695.1 Rhodoplanes sp.
GGTGCGACTGGCGGAGCGAGACGAACCGGAATCCAACATTCTCCGTTTTGTGGAAAACTCTAGCGGCTGGGCGCCATGACCGGAGGCAGTAGCCGGTTGGCGGCTGCGCCATTGCGTCAGCCTTAGGAGTACATTGACGAGCTTTGGGAGCGGTACGCCGAGAACAAGCGGCGGCAACGGCAGGCGAATTAAGGATGCGGCCGAAAGAGAGCTTCCGGAGCGACAGGGAGAGGTATTCTGCACTAAGAAGGTTCCCGGTTCGCCCGTATTCGACAGGAACGGGCGGCCAAAGTCATCCGTCGGAAACATCGCAAGCGTTTCTTCATGCCAGATCATAGGCCGACGCTTTGACCACGGGAACATTCTGGCGGGACGAGCACTGAGGGGGGAATCCTTTCCCGCTCGGAGATCAGGAACGTTCGCGCTCAAGCCGCCCATCGCGTGCGGGGCGTCACCCGCTGAAGTGGATATCGCGATATCGTGAGAGTTTGCATCACTAGCACGCCGTCCTTGCGGTCATGATCCGCCCGAGTCGACTTTCGCTTTCATCTGCGGCATGACACGGCGAGTTTCACTCTGGAGACATGGAGTCGACCTCCTGTCGAGGTGGGCATGACCTTTGTCATCGATCCCCGGCGGGGCGACGTAGAGGACGATGCCTCGAGCACTAAGCAGCGCTCGATGCTGTCGCTTGCCGGCAGTCTGCTGGCCGAAATCAGCCTGCCCAAGCTGGTCGTGGCCTGGGTGCTGCTCATCGGCGGGCCGGCAGTGCTGATCGGCATCGCTCCGCTGGCCCTGTCGATCTGGATCGCCACCGCGTCGAGCAAGGCGGCCTATGCGCTTTCCGGTATCGGCTCCCTGCTGCTATTTTCCGCGATCATCGCCGTCAGTTGGTTTGGTGGACGCCGTCTCTTGCGGATGGTCGAGGAGAGTTTCTGGTCGCTCAATTCACTTGCCGTACAACCGGCCTATGCCTTGGTTCGCGAACTCCTGCGCCATGTCGCCGAAAAACTTCTGCCGGCCAAGGTGAGCATCAAGAAACGCGAAGTCTTGCGCACAAGAATGGCCGCGGTGGCGGGTCTGGCGATTTTCGTTCCCGTTGTCTTCGTGGTCGTACTCGTGTGGCCGGCCACGTTGTGGGTCGGAACGTTTGCGGACCTCGCATCTGTGCAGCGGCTCGTCATCATCGCAGCCGCCAACAGCTTAGCCGTTATGGCAAGCTACTTTGCCGTCGCTGCACTCGTATGGGGCTTCGCTGACGCCGTTATGAGCCCGCTGCGCGGGTTTAGAGCCGCGCCACAGGACACCGATACCCTACGTACGTGGCGTATTGCCCATCTCTCTGACCTTCACACAGTGGGCGAGCGTTACGGATTTCGTATCGAAAGCGGCCGCGCCGGCCCGCGGGGAAACGAAAGGCTGCAAGGGGTCTTTGCTCGTCTCGACGCGATCCATGCGGCTGAGCCGCTCGACGCGGTGCTCGTCACCGGCGACGTCACCGACGCGGGTCGTTCCGCCGAATGGGCGGAGTTTTTCGCGGCCCTCGCTCCTTATCCCCGGCTTGCCGACAGCCTACTGATTCTGCCTGGCAATCACGACATCAATGTCGTCGACAGGGCGAATCCCGCCCGCCTCGACTTGCCGTTCAGCCCCAACAAGCGCCTGCGCGAGGCGCGGATGATCTCCGCAATGGTGGCCTTGCAGGGTTCGCGTCTGCATCTCGTCGATCTCGCGCGCAACACCCTTGGTCCGACGCTGGACGAAGCGCTTGCGCCCCACCGAGCGGCGGTCGCCGCGTTTGCGGATAAAGGATCGTTGCGGCTGTCCCGCCCGGTCGCCGACCTATGGACCCGCCTGTTTCCGATGGTGCGGCCGCCGCAGACCAAGGATGGTCTCGGGATCATGCTCCTGAATTCGAACGCCGACACGCATTTCTCGTTCACCAATGCGCTCGGCCTCGTATCAGCCGACGAAATGCGCGGTGTCGAAATCGCTTGTGCACAATTTCCTTCCGCGCGCTGGCTGATCGGACTGCATCACCACACGTCCGAATATCCCCGGCCGGTAAAGCAGCTTTCCGAGCGCATCGGAACGGCGCTGATCAACGGGACCTGGTTCGTGCGCCGCCTACAGCAGATTGCGCCTGGTGCCGTGGTCATGCATGGCCATCGGCATATCGATTGGATCGGCGAATGCGGTGGCCTGCGCATCGTCTCGGCTCCGTCGCCGGTCATGAACACGGCCGACGACCGCACCACATATTTCTACATTCACACGCTGGCGAGGGGATCAAGGCATCCGCTTCTTGACCTGCTGCAGCCGGAGCGGATCGAAATCCCCGGCATCCACCCGCAGGACATCAACGGCCTGCCAGCCGCCGCGACGCATTAGGCTTGAGCGGAGAGAGCGCAAAGGCTGAAGGGGTCACGCCAAGATCAGACGGCCTTGCGCTCGGCACCCGCGAGCACGTCGGAAACCCAGCGGCTCCCCGGATACTGCTCGCAGACGGTCAGGATCGCGATCACGATCGGCACCCCGATGAAGGCGCCGGAAATGCCCCAGAGGAAGCTCCACAGGAAAATCGCAAACAGCACCACGAACGGTGAGAGCGACAGCGCGCTGCCGGCAACACGCGGCTCCAGATAGCTCCCGACCACGAACTGGATCAGGTTCAAACACACAAAAACGACGAGGGCCATTTCCCACGATCCGAACTGTGCGAAAGCAAAAAGCGTCGGTGCGATCGTGGCGATGAAGGGGCCGATGAACGGGATGTAGTTCAGCGCGAAAGCGATGACGCCCCATTCCGCCGCGAGCGGCAGTCCGATGAGGGTTGCGAAGCCGTAGACCAGGACGCCGGTCATCACGCTCATGACCGTGCGAACCAGCATGTATTTTTGCAGCTTGGCAGCCGCTTGGCCGGCAGCGGCGATGAGGCTGGTGCCGATCTCCTGATTGCGCAGCCCGCGCAGCTTGGCTGCGATCGTATCGACCTCTAGCAACCCCAGCAGTATGTAGATGAGCGTGACGATCGCGAAACTCAGCATCCCCTGCAGACGCGATCCAACCCGCTGCAGCATCGCGATGACCCAGCTTCCGTTGAAAACCTCACCAAACACGCCGGTGATCACAAATCCATGGCCTTCGAGCCAGGCCGCCGCCTGCTGATACATCGCCTGGAACCGGGCCAAGTCTGCGAGCAGCCAGCGGGCCGCCCGCCCAAAGCCCCATCCGATCAAGGTTGCCAAAATGGTGACGACGACAATCACGAGCAGAACGGTGATGGCGGCGGCGACGAGCTTTGGCATCCGCGCTTGCAGGGCCGCCTGCAACGGCCACACCAGGGCGATCGCAAACAGGGCGAAGACGACCGGCGCCAGCACCACACGCGCGTAGTAGAGCGCGATCAGCACGAGGATCGCGGTGCAAATGCCGAGCATTGTCAGGTGGCCGTGGTTGCTCGTCATATTTTCTTGGTCGACCCGATGGACACGGGCGCTGTCCTGTTGCTGGAACGCTGAAGTTCTGCGTGGCGCGGCATGATGCAGGATCGAATCGCTGGCTGGCAATCCGATATCAGCCCGGCCTTGTCTCTCAGAACGAGCCGAAGATCGAGCCCAATGCGATCACCACTACAAGCGCGATGATCGCGCTGACAATGGTGATTCAAGCTCCGGATGAATTGCGACGAAGCGACGTATCCCGCGTCAGCTCGTTGGCATGGTGATCCACCACAGCAGCCTCTATGGTCATTTCCTCGCGCATCGGGAGCGATCAGCCGCGCACCTGGATCAGATGCAGGACGATCTCATTGCGCAGGCGACGGGTGTCGCAGGACTGGATGGTGGTGGTGCGCCCGTCGATCACGCAGCGGTCGCCGGTTCGAGGCGGCCCCGGCCATTGCGCATCGGCGATCTCGGCGTTGGAGATGGCCACCTGCCGGTCGCCCTGAATGATGCCGCCTATCAGCTGGACCGGCTCGTAGCCGCGCACGATGGCCTGGCAAACGACATCATGACGGACCTGGGTCGTCGTGCCGGTTAGCCTCTGCAGGGTTACGGGCTGCCCGAACTGGGCGATCATTGCGGTGATGCGCTCGGGGGTCATCGGCACGCCACCCTGGCGGAGATCACCGAGCCCGACCCGAAGGTGCCGGTGGAGGTGATCTTCAGGCGCAGCCGGTCGTGCCGCCGAAGCCGAGCGCCATGGCGATCACGGCCGCCTTCATCACTCCCTCGGCGATTTCGCGCCACCATCGCAGATGAGCGCGTGGAGGCTAAGGGCTTCGGCAGTCGGTCGGCACTTCTGCAACGCCGCGGCGGGTCTCTTCGTGTCACGGCGCCCTCGCGCCCCGGTCGCCACCGCCTTCGGGACCTCTCGCTCGTCCCGCGTCCAGTGTGTGATGTAGCGCACATGATGGCTCAGCCCGTCGGCCTATAATTTTTAAGATTCCTCGAGGGAGGTTCCGATGGCAATATTCGAACTCCTTCTGTTGGCCATGCTCAGCGTCTGGGCCGTTGCTATCTGCCTGCGGTGCGGGATCGTGGTTCATTCTCTAGCTCTAGCTAAGCAGCG
>JBAPYK010000150.1:0-2266 GCA_049284695.1 Rhodoplanes sp.
AGCGCGGCCGGCGACTTGAGCGCCTGCACCGCCGCCAGCAATTCCGCGGGCGCCTGCGGCAACAATTGCACGGCCTCCGTGGCCTGCGCCTGCAGATTAAGGAAGCGCGCCTCGATCTCCGCGGACAAAGCGTCCGGTTCGACAATCCGCAGCACGCGCGCGACGAAGAACGGCCAGCCGCTGAGAAATTCCGCGACCTGAAAGCGCTGATCGCCCTGGCATACGAGATGATGGCTGCCGTCCGGCGCGGTGATGTAGCGCACGACATTCGCGACCGTGCCCATCCGGTGCATGTCGATCGGCGTCGGATCTTCCGCCTCCGCATTGCGCTGCATCAGGATGCCAACCTGCCGCTGGTCACGCAGCGCCTGCTGAGCGGCGGCGATCGAACGCGGGCGGCCGATCGTGATCGGCAGCACCTGGCTCGGAAACAGAACGGTATTGCGTACCGGAACGATGATGAGCGCATCCGCCGGCACCGGACGGACGGTCACCGCCGGTTCACCCATGGTTTCCCCGGATTCGCTCGGAAGTTCTGCCTCAGCCACGTAACGCCCCCGATTTTTCCAGCGTGATCACGAGGCACCCATCGGCGGCGGACCTGCGAATTGCGTTATACCGCCCGGCGGGGAGCCGTAGGCGGCGCTCGAAGCGCCCTTGCGGAAGCTCGAGCCGGTGGATCACGGCGGTGCCGAGTTCGGCGGGTAGCACGCGCGTGCCGGCGAAGACCAACTCGTTTCCTTCCACGGTCACTTTGACGTGGTCAGGATTGACGCCGGGCAGGGCGACCAGTGCGATGACTTCGCGCTCCGTCTCCAATACATCGACGGGAGGCTCCCAGGCCGGCACCCGCGCTTCGACCCCGGCGGGCCGGAACAGCTCGCGATGCAGCCGTTCCGCCCTGGCCAGCATCTCGCAGGCCTCCGACCACATCCAGTTGCGTGTGAGGTCGCGGTCCATCGCGTTCTCGTCTCCCGTGTCCTCCCAGGCGCCAGCTGCGCCAGGACGGGTTTCTACCGTTGATAAACCCCGACCAGCGTTGCTTCGGACAGAACGTGCTTGCGCGCTTCGCGTTCGACGTCTCGGCAGGTCGGCTCGTCGCGCAAAGTAAGTGAAGCGACGGAAAGGGCAAGCAGCCGGAAGTGATAGTGGTGCCGGCCGTGCCGCCGCGGCGGACAAGGGCCGTTATAGCCAGGGCGGCGGAAGTCATTGGTCGCCTGCTTGAACTCCGCCCCGGCGTCGCCCGCGCCTTCCGCAAGGTCCGTCCGGTCGGGGGGGATGTCGTAGATTGCCCAATGGTGCCAGGTGCCGGCCGGGGCGTCGGGGTCATCGCAGAGCAGGACCAAGCTGCGCGCGCCCATGGGCACGTCGGTCCAGGCGAGCGGAGGCGAGACATCCTCGCCGTCGCAAGTGAAGCGCTGTGGAATGGCGCCGCCGTCCGGAAAAGCGTTGGAGCTCAGTCGCATCGTTCCCTCCTTCGCTCACCGCATAAATCTAACATCACCGCGGCGCCCATGTGCAGCAGTACGGCATCGCATGCAGGCAGACTAACCCAGCTGACACGCTAGCGCGCGACTTTTACCCACCCTTGATCAGAATCAAATGCTCGTCCGTATCCGGCGCTAGTCTCCGTCGGCAGCTGGGAGGTGTCCCATGCCCATCTTCGTCATGTTGACCCGTCTGAATCCAGACGCAGCGCGCTCTCCCACGGCGCTCGAGCAACTCGAACGTCAAGCGATGGAGCGCGTCCGGCAGAAGTGTCCCGGCGTCGAATGGATCAGCAGTTACGCAATCCTTGGTCCGTGCGACTATCTCGACATTTTCCGCGCGCCGGATATCGAAACGGCGGCGCAAGTTTCGACGCTGATCCGCACCTTCGGACACGCGCAAACGGAAATCTGGACAGCAACCGAATGGGATCGGTTCAAGGAGCTGGTCCGCACGCTTGCCGGTCCGGGATGAGCGGTGCAGCCATGGACCCATTGACTCAGAACCCGGTGCAACGCCACGAGCGAGCACGATCGCCGATCATGCGCGAAGTCGAAATTCCGCCCGTCGGGCTCGCGGGGGCCTTGCACGTGCCGAGCGACGCGCGTTCGCTCGTGGTCTTCGCCCATGGTAGCGGCTCCAGCCGCTTCAGCTCCCGCAATCGCGCGGTCGCCAACGCGCTTAACGATCGGCGCATCGGCACGCTTCTGTTCGATCTCCTCACCTCGCGGGAGGAAGCCAGTCGCGCGAATGTGTTCAACATCGATTTGCTGGCGCA
>JBAPYK010000151.1:0-10518 GCA_049284695.1 Rhodoplanes sp.
GAATGAGCGGCGCAAGGCGTTCGCTGACCGCGAGCGTCGTCTCGAAGGTCTTGAGATTGCGGTTGTTGACGCCGATCAGCCGCGACGACAGCCGCAGCGCGCGTTCGAGTTCGGGCTCGTCATGCACTTCGACCAGCGCATCCATTCCGTATTCGAAGGCCGTCTGTTCGAGCACCCGGGCAGTCGCGTCATCGACCGCGGCCATGATGATCAGGATGCAATCGGCGCCCCAGGCGCGCGCCTCGACCACCTGATAGGGGTCGTAGAGGAAATCCTTGCGCAGCGCCGGCAATGCGGTTGCGGCGCGCGCCGCCAAAAGATACGCGGCGCTGCCCTGAAAGGACGGCGCGTCGGTCAGCACGGAAAGACAGGTCGCGCCGCCTGCTTCATAAGCGCGGGCGAGCGACGGCGGATCGAAGTCGGCGCGGATCAGACCTTTCGAGGGGCTCGCCTTCTTGATCTCGGCAATAAGCGCGTAGCCGCCGCGCGCAAGGCGGCGCTCGATCGCTTTCAGAAAACCGCGCGGGGGAGGGGCGGCCTTCGTTATCGCTGCGATCTCGTTTAATGGGTGCGCGGTCTTGGCCGCCGCAATCTCCGCCCGCTTGTAGGATTCGATCTTGGCGAGGATATCGGCCATCACGCCATAAGCCCCAAGGAACCATCAGGCATTGGAAACCGCGATCAAACGGTTGAGGCTTGCCTCCGCTTCCCCTGAATCAAGACTTTGGCGGGCGAGCGCGACCCCACCCTTGAGGTCATTTGCTTTGTCGGCGACCATGAGGGCGGCGGCGGCATTGAAGATCGCCACATCGCGGAACGGCCCCTTCTTGCCTTCGAGCACGCCGCGCAGCGATGCCGCATTGGCGGCCGCATCGCCGCCGCGCAGCGCCTGCGGTTCGATCCGGTCGAGGCCGACATCTTCCGGCGCGATGTCGAAGGTGCGGATCGAGGAGTTCTCCAGCGAGGCGACCGCGGTCGGACCGGAAATCGTGATCTCGTCCAGGCCGTCCGAGCCGTGCACGACGATCGCGCGGTCGGAGCCGAGGTTCTTCAAGACATGGGCGAGCGGTTCGACCCATTGCTTTGAAAACACGCCGACCATCTGGCGTTTGACGCCGGCCGGATTCGACAGCGGCCCGAGCAGATTGAAGATCGTGCGGGTGCCGAGCTCGACCCGGGTCGGACCGACATGTTTCATCGCCGGATGATGCGCCGGCGCGAACATGAAGCCGATATTCGCCTCGCGAATGCAGGCGGTGATGCGTTCGGGCGGCAGGTCGATGCGCACGCCGAGGGCGGCAAGCACGTCGGCTGCCCCCGAGCGCGACGACAGCGCGCGATTGCCGTGCTTCGCCACGGGCACGCCTGCGCCGGCCACGATGAAGGCGGCGCAAGTCGAGATGTTGAACGAGCCGGAGGCGTCGCCTCCCGTGCCGACCACGTCGATCGCCTGCGGCGGCGCTTCGACCCGCAGCATCTTCGCCCGCATCGCCGTCACCGCGCCGGTGATTTCGTCGACGGTCTCCCCGCGCACGCGCAGCGCCATCAGCAGGCCGCCCATCTGCGACGGCGTCGCTTCTCCCGACATCATGCTCGCAAAGGCCTCCGCCGCTTCTTCGCGGCTGAGCGCGGCGCCGGTCGCGACCTGCGCGATGAGCGTCTTCAGCTCGGCCATGCGCCCCCCTGGCGGTTCGCGCCGGATCGGCCCGCGCCGCCGTCCGTGCGGCCGGTTCCGGCGTTCCATGCCCTGGCGATGTCGAGGAAATTCTTCAGGATCACGTGGCCATGCTCGGAGGCGATGCTCTCGGGGTGGAATTGTACCCCGTGCACCGGCCGCGTCTTGTGCTCAAGCGCCATGATCAGCTGGTCCTGGGTCTGCGCGGTCACGGCGAGGTTGTCCGGCAGCGTCGCGCGATCGACCACCAGCGAGTGATAGCGCGTCGCCCGGAATGGCGCGTTGATGCCGCGGAAAATCCCTTTGCCTTCGTGGCTCATCTCCGAAAGCTTGCCATGCACCGGAACCGGCGCGCGGATCACGTCGCCGCCGAAGGCCTGGCCGATCGCCTGATGGCCGAGGCAGACGCCGAGGATCGGAATGGTCTCCGAAGCCTTTTCAATGACTTCGAGGCAGATTCCGGCTTCATTGGGTGAGCAGGGCCCGGGCGAGAGCACGATCGCCTCGGGTTCGGCCGCGATCACGTCCGCGGCCGAAATCTTATCATTGCGATGCACGGAAACCTCCGCTCCAAGTCCGCCGAGGTAATGCACCAGATTGAAAGTGAAGCTGTCGTAATTATCAATGAGGATGATCATGCGGCACGGATAGGCCCGGGCCGCCGAGGGGTCAAGCACGGGGGAGGCGGGTCAGCGATGGCGCGTGTCGTCCCGGGCCCCTGTCTTGACGAACCAGTAGGCGACGGCGAACGCCACGCCGAGAAAAACGATGGCGCCAACCATAAGATAGACTTGGAAGAAATTCATCCGTCGAGGCTTTTTGCCGCCAATTGTCCAAACGCGCCGGGCTCACCGCCCCGGGCGACGCTAGCGGAGTTGCGCGCTTTCGCCAACAGACGCCCCCGCCCACAGCCGCAACTCGCCGTAAGCCGCCGGCCGACCAACGACGCGATGTGCCAGAAACGGCCGCGTGCACCGGCGCGTAGCCTCCACCGAGCTGCCAGCGCCCAAGAAACGAAACCATTCAACTACCCGGGGCTTCGGAACCGGTCGATCGCGTCGTTGTTCCTCGAACCTGGGCTTGCTCGCATAACCAAGCGTGCGCAGAATGGACCTAGGCGCACACGCCTAAATGGAGAAAGATTACAGGCTTCGCGCGATTGGGGGCTCAGTCGAGGACATGCGCATTGCGGTGGTTGGCGGAGGGCCGGCGGGGCTGTTTTTCGCTTATCTCTGGAAGAAGCGGCATCCCGAAGCCGAGGTGCGCGTCATCGAACAGAACCACGCGGATGTCACCTGGGGCTTCGGCGTCGTGTTCTCTGATCGGGCGCTCGACTTCCTTCGCACTGACGCGCTGGCGATCGTCGACGTCATTACGCCACGGATGGAAAGCTGGCGGAATATGATGATTGAGCTAAAGGGGCAGCCGGTCGAGATCGATGGCATCGGCTTTTCCGCGATTGGACGCCTCGCGCTTCTTCGGCTTCTGCAAGAGCAGGCACGCAAAGCCGGGGCTGATCTGAGATTCGGGGAGGCGGTGCAGTCGGTCGATGAACTTGGAGACGTAGATCTAATCGTCGGCGCTGATGGCCTAAACTCGGTGGTACGTCGCTCCTTCGAGGGGGACTTCAAGACCTCGCTGTCTTATGGCGACAATAAGTTCGCGTGGTTCGGCACCACGCACCGGTTCGAAACTCTGACGCAAACTTTTGTCGAAACCGAACGTGGTGTATTTAACGCGCATCATTACCGATTTGCGCCGATGCTCAGCACTTTTCTAGTTGAATGCGACAGGCCGACCTGGATGCGCTGCGGGTTCGCGACGATGACCGTCGAGCAATCCCAGGCGGTGTGCGAAAACGTGTTCGCTGAGACCCTCAAAGGGCATCCGCTCATCTCAAACAAGTCGATCTGGCGCAACTTCCCGTGGCTGTGGAACCAGCGCTGGCATTTTCGCAATATGGTGCTAATCGGGGATGCATTGCACACCGCACATTTCTCGATCGGTTCGGGCACGCGGCTCGCACTCGAGGATGCGATTGTCTTGGTCAAGGCACTCGAATCGGAGAACGACATCGCCTCCGGTCTCGAAGCATTTCAACAAGCGAGATACCCCATCGTTGAAACGCTGGTCGCCGCCGCTCGCTACAGCGCCGATTGGTACGAGCGGTTCGCCACGCACATGCTGCTCGATCCCCTCGATTTCGCGTATAGTTACATCACCCGTTCGGGCCGGATTGACAATACGCGTTTGCGGGAAACGTCACCCGATTTTATGAGCCGTTATGAGGCGTCGCGCGAGGCGAAGCACTAGAATGAGCGATCATGCCTTCCCGAGACCGATCGTCGACCCGGTTCCAGCCGACAGCGCCGGCGCCGTCGAAATTGGCTTTGCCGTTCCCGAGCATTATAACGCGAGCGAAATCCTGTTCGACAACCTAGCGCATGGACACGGCGATCGCGTTGCGGTGATTGGGCACGGTGGCCAGCGCAGCTATGCCGAACTGTGCGCAGACGCGGGGCGGTTCGGAAACGCGCTCCTATCGCTCGGGCTGCAGCGCGGCGACCGTGTACTGATGTTCCTCGATGATACACCCGCCTATCCGGCGGCCTTTTTTGGTGCCGTGCGCGCCGGGCTCGTGCCGCTCCTGATCAATCTCCAGACGCCGCCCGATCTGCTGCAATTCTATTTGGCTGACTCCGGTGCTACTGTCGCGATCACTGAAGCAGCCTTCGCCGAGGCGTTCGACGCGGTTGCTTGCAAGAATACGCGCCTGAAGACGCTCATCGCGGTAAACGGAACGGTTCACGCGGACCTCGTTGCCGATCTAATTACCGCAGAACCCTGGCTCTCCGCTGTATCCGATCGATTGCGCCCGGCCGATACGCACCGCAATGACATGGCATTTTGGATGTATTCTTCCGGCTCGACCGGACGCCCCAAGGGAATTGTGCATCTGCAACACGACATGCTCTACACCGCGATGAGCTATGCACGACACATTCTCAAGCTCAAGCGAGACGACCTCTGTTTCTCTGTTCCGAAAATCTACTTCGCTTACGGGTTCGGCAATTCGATCACCTTTCCCTTCGCGGTTGGCGCGGCAAGTCTACTACTGCCGGGCCAGCCAAAGCCGGCGGCGATTTTCGACGCGATTGCACGATACCGCCCAACCGTGTTCTTCGGATTGCCAACGCTCTACACGGCGCTGACCAAGGCGCCAGAAGCGGCCAGTACCAGATTCTCCTCGCTCCGCATGGCGATTTCAGCCGCAGAGATTCTGTCATCCGAAGTATTCAATGCGTGGAAGATTCTTACCGGGCTTGAGATCATTGAGGGCTTAGGCTCGACCGAAGTGCTGCATATCTATCTTTCGAATACAGCGGACAATAAGAAACTTGGGTCCGCCGGCCTACGAGTCCCGGGCTACGAAATCCTACTGCGGGACCAGGAAGGCCACGAGATCGCTGCGGATGCCGAGGGCTTTCTGTGGGTGCGCGGAGATTCCAACACCCCGATATACTGGAACCGGCCAGACAAGAGCGCGGAGACGATCCGCGAGGGTGGCTGGATTTTTACGGGTGACCGTTTCTTTCGTGATGGAGATGGATTTCATTTCTTCCGCGGACGCGCTGATGACCTCGTAAAGATATCTGGGCAGTGGGTCTATCCGCTCGAAGTCGAGCTGTGCCTCGCCGATCATTTGTCGGTGCGGGAATGCGCTGTGCTCGCGTTCGAACTGCCGGATCGTCGGATGACTCTCAAGGCATTCGTGGTGCTCAATGGCGCATTGTCTGACCCTAACGATGCTGCACGTCGGCTCCAGGATTATGTGAAGCAGAAGCTGTCGCCGTATAAATACCCGCGCAGCGTCGAGTTCATGAACGAATTGCCTAAAACTGGCACGGGAAAGATCGACCGCCAAGCATTACTGAAATTAGCTCGTCAGTCGTAATCGGTTTCGTCCTCTATTCTCGATCCAAGCGTCCGATTTGGGTCAATTTCGTCGCCAGGTCCGCCACACAGGACGGCATCGGCCCAAAACCAGACATTGCAGACGTTCCGCGAACCGCTGGCCTGGTAAGAAGAACTTGCTTAGCGGACGCCTCGAAAGCAAGGCTCCCATCCCACCCGCCGAGGCTCACTGCCCGCGCTTGGCGGCGCTGGCGAAGCGGTGAGCCTCCTCGGCCGCGCGGAACAAGGCTTTCGCCTTGTTGACGCATTCCTGCTGCTCGGCGGTGGGGTTGGAGTCGGCGACGATGCCGGCGCCCGCCTGCACATACATCTTGCCGTCCTTGACGAGGGCGGTGCGGAGCACGATGCAGCTGTCCATGTCGCCTGCGGCGGAGAAATAGCCGACACAGCCGGCGTAAAGGCCGCGCTTTTCTTTCTCCAACTCGTCGATGATCTGCATCGCCCGCACCTTCGGCGCGCCGGACACGGTGCCGGCGGGAAAGCCGGCCGCGAGCGCATCGAGCGCGTCGAAGCGCGGATCGAGCCGGCCCTCGACATTGGAGACGATGTGCATGACCTGGCTGTAGCGCTCGACGAAGAACTGGTCGGTCACGCGCACGGTGCCGATGGTCGACACCCGCCCAACGTCGTTGCGGCCGAGATCGAGCAACATCAGATGCTCGGCGCGTTCTTTCGGGTCGTCGAGGAGTTCGTCCTCGAGCGCCTGGTCCTGGTGTGGGCTTACGCCGCGCGGCCGCGTCCCCGCGATCGGCCGGATCGTCACCGTGCCTTCGCGCACCCGCACCAGGATTTCCGGGCTTGATCCGGCGACGGCGAAGCCGCCGTAATCGAGGAAAAACAGGAATGGCGCGGGGTTGATGCGGCGGAGCGCGCGATAGAGCGTGAACGGCGGCAGCGCGAACGGCGTCTCGAAGCGCTGCGCCAGCACGACCTGGAAAATATCGCCGGCGGCGATGTATTCCTTCGCCCTGCGCACCATCTCCGCGTATTCGTCGGGCGTGGTGTTGGAGACCGGTTTCGCCTCGATCTGCTCGGTCGCGATCGTCGCTTCCTCGTGAGCGAGCGGACGGTCGAGCGCTTCGGTGATCTCGGTGAGCCGCTCGACGGCGCGCGCATAGGCAGCGTGGGCCGACACGGCCGGATCGGGCCGCACCGGGGTCACGACATTGATCGCATCGGTGATGGCGTCGAACACGATCACGACCGTCGGGCGCACCAAAATCGCGTCGGGAATGCCGATCGGGTCGGGTCGCGGCGGGCCGAGTTCCTCCATCAGCCGCGCCATATCGTAGCCGAGATAGCCGAACACCCCGGCCGCCATCGGGGGAAGCCGATCGGGAAGGTCGATGTGGCTCTCGGCGATCACCGCGCGCAGGGCTGTGAGCGGCGGATCGTTGCAGGGGACGAAAGCATCGGGGGCTGAAAGCGCCGTCCGGTTGATTTCCGCGGTTGTCCCGTTGGTGCGAAACACAAGGTCGGGGTGAAGCCCGATGATGGAATAGCGGGCGCGCACCGCGCCGCCCTCGACCGACTCGAGAAGGAAGGCGGGCGGCTTGTCGGCAGCCACTTTGAGATAGGCCGACACGGCGGTCTCGAGGTCGCCGACAAGCGTCGTCGAAACGACCTGAGCCACCCCACGCTCATAGGCTTCCGCGAATGCCGCGGCCTGCGGTTCGATCTGCATAACTGGAATTGGCCCTGAGGCTAGTCCGCCGTGCCCCGCCCGATCGCCTGGTTCATTGCTGTCTGATTGATCTTGACGCCAAAGTCGATCTGCAGCTGTGCGACATATTGTGCGATGAGGTCGTCCGCGTAGGCGGTGTTTAGCGTATCCAACAACCGCTTCGCCGCGGCGCTCTGCGCATCGAATGCGGGAACGGCAATTCCGGTCACGCGGAACACGATCCGTTGCGTCGGCTCCGCGCCCTGAGCGCTCGCGACCCCATCTTTCGGGGCGCGAAACACTTCCGCGACGACGGCGGGCGGCAGCGGTCCGCTTCCCTGGCGCTTGAGGCCGCTCGCGTTTTGGAGCATGAGGCCATTGGCGGCGGCCACTTCGCCGAACCATCCGCCCGCCTTGAGCTTGTCGACGATCTCGGTCGCTTTCGCGTCGAGGCGCTTGGCGATTTCCGCCTCGCGCCAACGCGCCTCCACCTGGCTCTTCGCCTCGTCGAAGGTTCGCTCGCGCGACGGCGTAACGCCGGCGACCTCGTACCAGACAAAGCCGCCTCCGGGGATCTGCAACGGCTCGTTCTCGATCCCGACCTGGCTCGAAAAGGCGGCGGCGACCAAGTCGACATTCTTGGGCAGATCGGGAACAGGCTCGTCATTCGGTCCGCGGCCGGACCGATCCATGGCCTCGACGACGTGCACCGGAATTCCGAGTTTCTTCCCGATCTCGTCGAGCCGCTGTCCGGCGGCGAGCTCGTCCTCGATCTGGTCGCGGTGGCGCGCGAGGTCGGCTCTTGCGCGGTCGAGCGCGACGCTTTGCTTAACCTCGGCCTCCGCCTCCGCATAGGGCGTCGTGCGGCCGGGCTCGATCTTGGTCGTGCGCACGATCGCCGTGACGAAGCGCCCGGTCACCGGCGCGCTCACCTCGCCCTCCTTGAGCGCGAAGGCGGCGTCGGCGATCTTTGGATCGAGCATCTCGGCCTTGGTGACCAAGCCGAGATCGAGGTCCTTTTCCGGGATGTTGCGCTCGGCCGCGAGCGCCTCGAAGGTCGTTCCGCTTGCGAGCTTTTCGTGCGCCTTGGCCGCCTCCTCCGCGTTGGGGAAGACGATCTGCTGGATCTGGCGCTTCTCCGGGACCGTATAACGGGCGCGACGGTCGGCATAAGCGCGCTCGGCGTCGGCGTCGCTCACTTCGATGGTTTTTGCGATCTCCTGTGGAGACAGCGTCAGAAAGAGCACCTTGCGGTACTCGGGGGCGCGAAACAGCAGTCTGCGCTGTTCGAAAAAGTCGGCGAGTTGCTCGGGCGTGGGAGCGGGAATGTCGCCGGCATTCTGCGCGCCGAGCGCAACATACTCGATGCTGCGTTCTTCGTTTTCAAAGCGGTTCGATAGATCGACGGCGGTCTGCGGCGCTTTCAGCTCGCCGTCGATTGCGGAGGCGAGCTGGCGCCGCAGCGATGTACGCCGCTGTTCGGCGATGAAGCGCTGCTCGGTAAAGCCGGCCTGGCGGATGAGATAGAGAAACCGCTGTTGGTCGAACTGGCCGTTTGGTCCACGAAACGCCGGCTCCTGCGTGATCTGGGCGGCGACTTCGGCGTTAGATATGCCCAAGCCGAGCTGATGGGCGCGTTCGTCGAGCACCACCTCGGCGATGAGCTGGTTGAGAATCTGCCGGTCGAGCCCGGTCGCGCGCGCCTGGTCCGGCGTGATCGGTCGGCCCAGCCGGCGCGAAATCTGCTGGAGGCGGTCGTTGTAGAATTGGCGGAACTGCTCGATCGAGATCTCGGTCGAGCCGATCTGGGCCACGGTCGAAACGCCGAATCCGCGGAAAATGTCGCCAATGCCCCAGATCGCGAAACTCAAACCGAGGAACAGCACGACGGTGGCCATGATGACCTTGCCGAGCCAATTGGCGGAAGCTTTTTTCAGACCTCTAAGCATCGCGTTCCATTTTGAGGGTTGTTCAGATGACCGCCCGCCGGGCAAATCCGGCGGCGGGAGCGGCGCTCCCCTGCATGCGACCGGCCCAACCGACCGGCTCGCCGGGCGCGGCCCATCATAGGGAGGGTGGCGAAGCCCCGCAACACGACCCCGCCGGCCGCGCTCGGCATTTGTCGCACCGGAGAAATCGTGCGATAAGCAGCCGCCGCCTGGGGGCCGCGGCGCGTGCTTCCCCGCACTGGTCTAGGTAAGGCCCGGAACGAAACTCAACTCCGAGGATAACGATGGCTTCAGCGCGTCGCCCGCTGGTGGCGGGAAATTGGAAAATGAACGGACTGAAAAGCTCGATCGCCGAGCTCGAGAAGGTGATGGCTGCCGCCGGCGCCTTCACCGGCAAAGTCGACCTGATGGTCTGCCCGCCGGCTACGCTCGTTGCGCAGTTCGCGGCGAAGGCGCAGGGCTCGCCGATTGCGATCGGCGCCCAGGATTGCCACGCCGAGACTGCGGGCGCCTTCACCGGGGACATCAGCGCGGAAATGCTGAAGGACGCCGGCGCGGTCGCCGTCATTGTCGGCCATTCCGAACGGCGGACCTATCACAAGGAGACCGACGCCGAGGTGTGCGCCAAGGCGCTCGCCGCCTGGCGCGCCGGCCTCATGGCGATCGTCTGCGTCGGCGAGACCAAGGACGAGCGGGTCGGGGGCAAGACCCTGGACGTGATCGGCCGCCAGGTTGAAGGCTCGCTTCCGGACGGGACGACGCCGCAGAATCTCGTGATCGCCTACGAGCCGGTCTGGGCGATCGGCACCGGGCTGACGCCGACGACGGCGGACGTGGCCGAGGCGCACGGGTTCATCCGCGCGCAACTCGTCAAGCGCTTCGGAAAGGCCGTCGCCGACGGCGTTCGCATTCAGTACGGCGGTTCGGTCAAGCCGTCGAACGCCAAGGAGCTGATGAGCGTGTCTGACGTGGACGGTGCACTGGTCGGCGGCGCAAGCCTGAAAGCGGACGATTTCCTCGGAATCGCAGGCGCCTACCGGTAGCAGTTCGCGAGAAGGGTGCGTTTCAGACGCCGACGGCGGCTCGCGCACGCAAGGCGGCCTCGCAAAATCCTTGTTGCGGGGATCGTATCCTTGCGGCGCGGGCTCCCTATATTGTCGCCGAGGGGCCGTGGCGCAGCGCTCGGCGGCGGCCGCAGGTCGATTTCGGCATAGCCGCGCGGAAGGATTCTGATGCAGACCGTCATCGTGTTGATC
>JBAPYK010000152.1:0-2103 GCA_049284695.1 Rhodoplanes sp.
GGCGAAGATGACCCAACTCTGACATTTGCCTCGTGGACACCGTCGCCGCTACGGCAGTAAAAGCTCCGCGGATAACGGATAACCCTGCGTCCGGGAAGAACCGGACGAATGGGCCGAGAGAAGCGCGTCCAGCGGAGGCAAGCGGCAAGGCGGTGGGCGACGCGGTTGGGGCCACCGAAACGAGACCGTTGGCGAAGCCCCTTCGAGGGGTAAGAACGAGTTTGCTTCCTCCAGTTTTCGCTAACCGGACGCCCCACTGGGAGATCAAAAATGTTGGAAGCTGGTTTCGCAATCCTTGCGGCGCTGGCGTTGATACTGCTCAACGGCGTGTGGGTTGTGGCGGAGTTCGCGATCGTCCGCGTGCGCCGAACCCGCCTGGAGGAGTTGGCCGGCCAAGGCGTCGAGGCAGCCAAGCAGGCGATTGTCGTTGTCGATGGCATCAGCGACTATCTCGCGCTGACGCAGATCGGAATCACCGCTGCTAGCCTGGCGGTGGGCTGGATCGCCGAGGGCGCGGCCGAGCGAGTTATCCGCTTCTACTTCTCCGCCCACGATCAAGCCGGGGGACTCTTTCATGCAGGGGGGATCGCGGTCGCGTTCTTCCTGGTCACGGTGCTGCACATCCTCATTGGAGAACAGGTCCCCAAGCTCCTCGCCGTCAGAAGCGCCGAGCGATACCTGCTTCTTCTCGCGCGTCCCCTCCGCGTTGCCCATCTCGCTGCTCGGCCGTTGCTGCGGATTCTCGAGCGAATGTCGACCTGGATTATCCACCGCATGGGGCACGGCATCGCCAACAATCCGCCGCTCACGGAAGATGAACTCAAGTTGATCCTCGCCGAGTCGCACCGGGGAGGTGTCGTGAGCGACGGCGAGGCAGAGATCATCGTCAGGGCCTTCGAGTTCGCGGACAAGCAGTCGGAGGAGATCATGATCCCCGCCGACAGGGTTTCCTACGTTTCCCTCGAACGCACCCTCGAGCAGAACCTGGACGCCGCGTTGAAGCATATGCATGCTCGGCTTCCGGTCTGCCGCGCCGGCCTCGACTCCGTGATCGGCACTGTCAGCATGAAGGATGTCTGGCCGGTTCTCGAACGCGAACGGTCGAACGCCGCTTTCGAGCGCGTCTGTCGGCCCCCGATCATGATTCCGCTCGATTTCTCCCAAGAAGATATCCTGCTGGCCTTCCGGGCCGGCCATGGCCAACTGGGCATCGTACGCGACCTCGCCGGCGAGAAGACTCTGGGCATTGTCACACTGGAGGACGTGCTTGAATCCCTGCTTGGAGACCTGCGGGAGATGAGACCCTTGGGAATCAAGGGTTCGGCGGAGCTTTAGAGCGCGATGCGCATTCTCGTGGTCGAGGATGAGAGGAAGGTTGCCGCCGATCTCGGCCGGGCGCTGGAAGGCTCAGGTCTCGTCGTCGAGCAAGTTTCGGAGGGCGAGACGGCATGGTACCAAGGCGACACCGAGAACTATGATCTCGTGGTCCTCGACCTGGGATTACCGAATCGCCGATGCGCTGCACTGCCTCGCGGCGGGTGCATGGATCGGAAGCTTGGTGCCGCTCGCGCTGTTGTTGGCCAGCGCGCGCCGGCACAACGATAATCAATGGGCGTCGATCGCGCACAATGCCACGCGGCGCTTCTCGGCATTGGGAATCGTCAGCGTCGCGACCTTGATCGCGACCGGGATCATCAATGCTTGGATTCTGGTGGGCTCGTTTCGCGCGCTGTTTGGCACAGATTACGGCCAGCTGTTGCTGGTGAAGCTCGGCCTGTTCGGCGTCATGCTATGTCTGGCGGCCGTCAACCGGCTGCACTGGACGCCGCGCCTCACGCAGGCTCCCGGCCCCGCGCAGTCCGAGGCGGCTCGTCAGTTGACCCGCAACAGCACGATCGAGGTTGGGCTGGGATTGGTGATCTTCGTCATCGTCGGCGCGCTCGGCACGATACATCCCGCCATCCACCTTATGCCGCCATAAACCCTCCACGCGGTCAGGCGGCCGTTTTCACCGAGAGGCTGAGCGGGACGCCACGCCATTGCTCGCAAGACATCACACCGTCATCCGTCCGTCAGCGACACGCCAACCGACTGGCGAAGATG
>JBAPYK010000153.1:0-9612 GCA_049284695.1 Rhodoplanes sp.
CCTACGGCTTGCGCTCGAACGCCGCTTCGACATGCCGTTCGCTGCGCTGATGGAGAGCCGCATCCTCAAGCCGCTGGGCATGGCCTCGACCGCCCTGATCCTGACGCCGGCGCTCAAACGGCGCGCAGTGCAAGGCGATGGGCCGGCGGGCCGTCCGATCGGAGAGCCCGGCGAACGGCAAGGAATTTTCGCGTTTCCCAGCGCTGGTCAGGTCCATTCCTCGGCGCGCGACATGGCGACGTTTCTTGCGGCCAATCTCGGGGAATTGCCCAATCAAGATCCACTCGAACAGGCGATGAAATTCGCCCAACAGCCGGTGTTCACCGTCAATCCGCGGTTTACGCAGGCGCTCGCCTGGCAGCGGGTGCGGAACGACGGCCTGACGATCGTCGATAAAAACGGCGGGCTCAACAATACCTCGACCTATATCGGCATGATTCCAGACCGCGGGCTCGGGGTCGTGATCCTGTGCAATCGCGGCAAGGTGCCGGCGACACGCATCGGCCGCCAAATTCTGCTCGCGCTTGTGCATGGCGGCGGACCGACGATCGAGGATGGCATGGAGGGGGACTGAGCGCGTAATGGGGCTGCGCCGGATCGACAGGGCGCACGACGGTCGCGGCTACATGAGACGGAAATCCACCCGTCACATCCTACCAATCACTCTCATAAGTATAGACGGCGGGCATCAATGCCAATCGCGCTGATGATCTCTGTGCGCCGCCGTCAGTCCGCTCTTGAAGAAACGATCGTAGTAGTTCTCCTCGACATGATGCACCTGCAGCCAGATGCCGGGGACGTGGATCGTCTCGCAGTGGGCCGGGAAGCGCCCGTGGGTTTCGTAGATGTAGTTGCAAAGGTCACGGGTGCATTCGATGACGTCGGCGGCATAATCGCTGGCTTCGGCCAGATAGCGGTCGCCGAATTCCCCCTTATAGATTTGCTGAAACAATGCGCGGTCTCGATATATTCCGTGGGGACCGAATTTTTCCGCAACCACCGCGTCGACGGCCTCACTCATGCTGTCATAGTAGGGCGGACACATTCCCTTGATCAGATATTCGCCCTTGTGCCTCAAGCCGATGGCGTTCGACCGGAGATTGGCAAAGCGCGGCAATGGCACGTGCCATCGCAATAGATCCATGATTTTCCATTTCGGCACGACAAAATCGAAATCGAGCATCTTGCCGTAGGTTTTTCGGAACTTGGGATCGCCAAGGATCACGGGCGGCGAAATCGATCCGTGGATCCAGGCGCCGAGCCCCATGGCGTCGGCGGTGAGGAACAGATTCTGAATAAGCAGGTCCGCTTCAATCTGGGTACGCATGGCCCAAATGACGCCGAGCGGCACTTTGAGGTCCTTGTTGAGGAACCCGTTCTTCACCCATTTTTTCACGCCGGCGACGCGATAAAAATTGCGGTCGTCGACGATGGTGGGCCGGACGCCCGCCGGCTGGGTGAGCAGATACATCATGCCGTTGATGTATTGGTGCGAGAGATCGACGACGGGGAAGAGAATCGTCGTCCCCGGTAGATTGGAGAGAAAGCGGTTCGAATCAAGATAAGCGGGAAAATCGCGTTCGCCGGGGACGTCGATGCGACGGTCAAGAAGTTTCACTTTCGCCTGCTCGGCGCGCGCGATGAGCGTCGGCGCATCGAAGGGCAGGGGCTCGCCTTCCGGCGGCGCCAGCCTGCGCAAGAAATAGGTTCCCGTGTCGTTGATGAGAAAGAAGTGCGTGCCTTGCGCGTTGTCGGGGCTGCCGGCGGTGCGGCCGGCCATGTTGATGTTGGGCTTCGCCATGATCGGCGTTGCGTCCCGCGGATCAGCAAAAGGCCGATCGGGCATGGTGAGACCCGTGCAACCGGTCGTCGCGATCAGCAGCGCCTCTTCGAGGCTCGTCAGAGGTTGCGGGGGATTGTCCGGCGTGTAACTCATCGACCCGGCCACCACCTGAGCGCCACGGCTGACCCGGTGAGTGCGGCGTCGAAAAATCGTGTCGATCAACGGCCGGGAGAGCAGCTTGCTCAAGCCGGCGTGGCCGTGCCCGTCGTCTGTCATCGGTTAGCTCCCATATCGCTGAGCCGCCACTGGCCGCCACGGTGCGAAGGCGCTCGTGTCGCGCGGCAACACGGCGGCGAGTTCGGGACAGTGACGCAGGATGATGCTCGTCATGCCGTTGTTGGCGACCCAGTCCATGCCGAGCGGCGAGTAGATTTCGGGCCGAAAATCGACGGTGAGGAACCGGTCGCTCTGGAGCCTGCGCGTCGCCATGAGGATGAAGATGCGGAACGCCGTATCGGAGAAGCCGAAGCCCTGCGGGCACGGCTCGGCGAAGAGTCCGACCATGGTGTCGACCTTGTCGATGTCGCCCCGGTAGATGTCACGCATGATGCGCACCGACTCCGGATCGTTGCAGATATCCTCCCACCGCGTGATGCGAGGCTTGTGGAGCCCGGTGCGAAAATCGTTGTAGCGCGGAACGCCACGCCGTCGGGTGCGGACGATGTCGACGACCGATAGATCGATGCGCTCGCCGTTGCGCTCGAAGCCTTCAAGCGAGCGAGGGTTGTTGTGCAGAGTTATGGCGCCGGGATGGGCGATGCCGAAGGAGTATAGAAGATTATGCAGCCGGAGGCTGCGCAGCTCATCGTCGGCCTTGGCGCCCTGGATATCGAGGAAGGTCCTCTCGCCGAGCTTTTCGCCGGTGCGGGAGTCATAATAGACGTAGTCGTCCGGTATCAGCGGGTGGAGCCGGTAGACGGTCGCGAAATCCTCGGTCAGGCAGTACGGGGCGCCATGATGATCGGGCCGTGTCTGGGGAATCCCGGTCGCCGCGTGGACGTCGATGGCCCAGATCCCGAGCCTGGTCAGCCAGTCGTTGGCGGGCGGGCCGTTCCAGTTGGCGTTGAGCCCCACGTCGATCGCCCTGGTCGCCAGGATTGCCGGCGTCCATTCGACCGTATGGATTTTGGCGATCAGGGCCGAAACGATGAGCCTTGCCGTGTTGTAGACTTGATCATCGCTCCACAACGGATAGTGCGCCCGCAATTCGTCGCAAAGGACATTGTGTTCGCGCGCAAAGAGCGTGTGAAGGCCGCTCAGGCCTAACCACCAACTTTCCCTGAAGCCGGTGATCTCGAAGCCCTTGACGTCCTCCGGCAGATAGCCGTTATCGAGCCGAAGCTTCGGACCCTCGCGAAGAGCGCGCGCCGCCTTGGAGTCCGCACCATAGACCTCCGAACCGTCCCACCAATGGGAAACCTCATTGGCAAAGAGCCGCTGGTCATCGCCATCGAGGGACCGATTGCCGGCGATCCGCATGACGCCTTCCGGTTGGCCGTCCGCGACATTCAGCCAGGAATCGACCCCCTTGGGCAGCGGGACCTTCACATCCTTTTCACCGAGCGGATAGCGAGCGTGGGCGACCCAGTCGTGCACCTGGAATTGGATCCACGACGCCGCAAGGAGATTGAGCGAGCGCGCCGGCAGGAAAACCTTGCGATGCAGAAGCTCGCGGCTGACCGTGATCGGGTTCGGCTCTTCTACATTCTGGGAGAAATCAGGCTTGATATTGCGTCCGAACGCCGCGCCGACCGCACCCATTTTCGGCGCCGAAAGGTCGTTATTGCTACCGTCGAAACTGCGCGTGGTGCGCATTTCCTCAGGCGGCGGCGGCGGTACGTCACGCGCTTGTGGCGGCGCTTCGCGCGGTTCCGTGTCAATGAGATTTTGCTTGCGCAATTCACTGCGCAGTACATCGAGATTGAGCAAGCTCGTGCGCAGCGGCAGCCTGTGCCATTCGATGAAGCGGTTGACAACTTTAAAGAGGCCATGCGCCCCAGCGCCGAGGATCCGGTTTCGAAGGGGAACTTTCTCTTTGAAACTCCAACCTCGTCGGTGCGCGGCGCTTGCGTCATAAGCGGCTTTGCGGGCGCGGTTGAGATTGCCGAGCGGGCGAAACTCCTCCGTCGTGTTCCAAGGGTTGAAGGCCATCTCCTCGATCTCGCGCCACCGCGCTCGCGTTGTCGCGAGGCTTACGTCCTGCTTGGGGATCGTCAGGATCGCGACCGGCACCGGCGGCGCCGCCCGAGCGAGCCACTCAACCGCCGTGTCCTCGATGGGCGTCGTCTTTTCGTCGACGAAGCGCTGGACGGAGAGTTCGAGCCGGATTGGGCCTTCAGCCAAGCGGCTTGCCGCTTCGCGTGAGAGATAGTCCGGATCGCGGCCGGTTGGAAACGGCGCCGGTTTTGCCCCGGGTTCAGGACGGAGAAGATAACGGACCGCAAGTTTTTCGCCCCAGCGGATGGCGCCACGGCTCCAATAAGATTCAAGGGCAACGCTAGTGGGCTGGTGCTGCCGTCCGGCTGCAATGTTGCGCAGCATGCGAATCGTTTCGGAGGGGCCCAAGGTAAAAAGCAACGTGAAAAGCCCCCAGATGCGCGACAGCGACCCCCCGGCAGTCGCTACTGCGAAGGCCACAAACTGATGCGCATCGCGGGCATGGGAAACGGGGAAATTGGTCGCGAGCAAGTCGTGATGTTCGTTTTCAGACACAGCGTAACGTATCGCGATGCCGCGCAGATCAGGCTTGTTGTCATCCGTTCCAACGCTTGCGGCATTGGAAAACCGCACGATCGCGCCGTATGAAGCGCCAGGCTGTGCATGACCAGCGACCAGGTCGGGGGGTAGCGTATCGAGGAAACGCAACTCGGCGCCATCGAGCGCCAGCGTTGCCTTGGCATGGAAGGCGCGCTCAACTCTTTGCAGCTTCGCGGCAGTTCGCGCCTTGAGCTGCGCCAGCATGATGTCCTGCGCGAGCTTCTGGAACTCGCGATACTCGGCATCCGCGCTTCCGCCGGAGTAGGTTTCACGCCATTCTCGCATCGGGTCCATCCTTGCCGTGGATCGGGCGGCGCTTCAGTGACCGCGCAAGCGCTGCTCGATCGCTTCGAATATCCCAGCGAGCCTGCCCTCCGGCGATGAGCTGTAATTGGGAATTGCCCAGCGGGTGATCTTGGCGTCGATCAGGGCAGGTCGATTTCGCACCAGCGCCTCGGCGAAGGCGGCCTCGAATTCCTCGAGAGTCTCCACCCGGTAGCCGGACGCGCCGCACGCCCGCGCATAGGCGGCGTAATCGGGGTTCTGAAATTCGACCAGGCCGGACTCGCCATAGGCCATGAGCTGATAGGCCTTGATCAGCTTGAACTCACCGTCGTTGAAGATGATCCAGACGATCGGGATATTGTGCTCGACCGCCGTCATCAGCTCGAATCCCGAGAGATTATAGCAGCCGTCGCCGCACCCTACGACGACCGCGCGGTCGGGATGGGCGAGCTTAAGTCCGATTGCGCCGTTGACGTGCCCCGCCATCGGGCCAAAACCGCCGGGCTTGCGGAAATTCTGGCCCTCTTCGAGTTCGATGTAGTAGCCCATCCAAGCGAGATGAGCTCCGGCATCGGCGAGCACGATTCCGCCGGGAGGCAGCATGCGGCCGATCGCTTGCGCCAACTGACCGGGATGAATATCGCCGACGATGTGCGGAATGCGGCGAGCCTCATAGTCGCGTCCGTCGACCTTGGCCCGCGGCCGCTCCTTTACCTTCGGCTCAAGCGCCGCGTGGAGCGCTTCGACCGCAGGCTTGGCATCCGCGACGATGGCGGCATCGGCCTTATAGACTTTGTCGATCTCTATTTCGGAAATGTTGACGTGGATGAGCTTCTTGCCGTTGAAGAGGTCGTCGCGATAGCCAAAGGTGGCATGCTGGTTAAGCGAATTGCCGATGGCGAGCACGACATCCGCTTCCAGGAACGCCTTCCACGCGCTGGCATGGCCGCTGTCGCAGAATACGCCGATGCTGAGGGGGTGATTTTCCCCGACGATGCCTTTGCCGTCCAGGGTGGTGATAAGCGGAATCTGAAAGCGCTCGATGAAGGCGCGGATTTGCGGCCCTGCACCGCTGCGGATGGCGCCGAATCCAACGAGAGCGATCACTTTCTTGCCCTTGGCAAAGGCATCGGCGAGGAGATCGGCGGCCGCCGTCACGCGTGTGCGATCGGGCAACACGGGTTTCACGGCAATCCGCAAATCCCGGTAATTGCGCACCTCAACGCCACGATGGGTCAGATTCTCGGGCACGTGGATATGGACGGGTCCGGGACGGCCGTCAAAGGCAAGGTTCACCGCCTCTTCGAGCACGTCGATCGTGTCGTTGATGTCGGTCAGCAGCCAACTCTTTTTCGTTGTCGCTGCGAACATGGCTTGTGAATCGGGCGTGCGGTTGAGGCCGGATGTCTCGTTGAGCGACCCCTTTCCGCGCCAATCGAGCGACGCATATCCCGAGATTGCCAGCATCGGATAGCTGTCGGACATAGCGACGGCGAGGCCCGAGAACAGATTAAAGGCGCCCGGTCCGGCGGTCGCCCAGCAGACGCCCAGCTTGTTGGAGAACATCGCGTAACCGCAGGCCATGAACGAAGCCGCCTGCTCGTGACGCGCGATAATCCCCCGGATTTTTTCGGAATGCTTGAGCGCAACCATCATCCCGGCGGCATTCTCGCCGGCGCCGCCAAATGCCGCCTCGACCCCGACGCTTTCGAGTCCACGGACGATTGCTTCGTAGACTCGCATCGTTTTGCCTCCCGGGCGGAGCTAGCGTTAGCGTCGCGAACTTGAGTATAGCTTCCGAACACTATGCTTGTTCGACAATGAAAAATCACTATCAGCCGGCATCGTTTCGAGGGTATGAGCTAGTTCACATCGTGGTCAGGATGTACCGGCGACCAAGGTGCTTGGTTCGAGACGACAGCACCGCGCGAGGCTTCTCAAGTATCGAGCGCGCCCTTGTCCACAATAAACCGCGCCACATCGTCGAGGCCTTGACCCTCGCGCAGATTGGTCATGACGAACGGGCGCGGCCCCCGCATGCGCTTGGCGTCGCGTTCCATGACTTCGAGCGAGGCCCCGACATAAGGCGCAAGATCGATTTTGTTGATGACAAGGAGGTCGGAGCGGGTGATGCCGGGACCTCCCTTGGACGGAATCTTGTCGCCGGCAGCGACATCGATGACATAGATCGTCAGATCCGCGAGTTCGGGCGAAAAGGTCGCGGCGAGATTGTCGCCGCCGGATTCGATGAGGACGAGATCGAGATCGGGAAACCGCCGGCGCATGTCTGCGACCGCCGCAAGATTCGCTGATGCGTCTTCGCGGATCGCCGTGTGCGGGCAGCCGCCGGTCTCCACGCCCATGATGCGTTCCGGCGCGAGCGCGCCTGACCGGACGAGATACTCGGCGTCCCACTTGGTGTAGATGTCGTTCGTGATCGCGGCGATGTCGTAGCGATCGCGCAGGCGCTTGCAAAGCGCATCGACCAGCGCGGTCTTGCCGGACCCGACCGGCCCCCCGACGCCGACGCGCAGCGGACCGTGGGCGCTCTTCATTGCGACGCGCCTTCTGCTTTGTAGCGCCCGCGAAATAGCATCTATCAGCTCCGAAACAAGCGGGTGTATTGCGTTTCGTGTCGCATCGACGCGAGATCGGCGCGAAAGGCGGCGCCGCCGACATCGTCGAGCGCGGCGACAAGCGCCCGTTTGGCGGTCGCCGCGATTGTCGGCTGAAGCGCTGCGATCACACGCTGGCCGTCGGTCTGGCCGAGCGGAATAAGGCGCATGCCGGCCGATACCCAATTCGCGACGAGTGCCTGCAGATAGGCCGGCAGCGCCGGCGGCAGCGGAATGTCATGACCCGCCGCGGCGGCGCCGGCGACGATCGGATAGGCAAGCGCGTCCTCGCCCATTTCTGCAAGCCGATCGAGGGTCGCGCATGGCCAAGCCGCCCGGGTCGCATCGAGGAAGGCGCGGCCTTGCGCCGTTGTCTCCAGGAATCGCTCGCGCGACGGCGTCAGCGCGGCGGCAAGCTCGATGACCCTGCGAAGTGCGTCATCGTCGGGGGTCATGCAGGCGCGCCACGCATGCGAAAAGAAAACGCCGTCACAAAACCCGACGCCGTCGCCCATCAGCACTTTGAGCCAGTCAAGCAAGGTATCGGCGTCGCTGATGTCGCCGGCTTCGACCGCCCATTCGATCCCGCTCGAGTAGGAGAATGCGCCGATCGGATAGGACGGCGAGAACCAGGCCATCAGCTTGTAGAGAGCGGACGGGTCGAGGTTTGAGGATGAGACTGATGCAAGTGAATCCTGCTTTGCGGGAGTCTGGGCCGATAAATTATCGGCTAACGAATTTTGGGCGGATGTCGCGTTATCCCTCTCCCCGCTTGCGGGGAGAGGGTGCTGAGCGCTATAGGCGCGAAGCGGGTGAGGGGCGGTTTCTCCGGGCGTGGGCGCGCCGGCACTCCCCCTCACCCGACATCCTCGCTCCGGCTCGGATGTCGACCTCTCCCCGCGTGCGGGGAGAGGTGAGGTAGCATCGTCTCCGTCGCCCCTGCTAACCATGGTCGTGGTCGTGCCCATGGTCGTGTGAATGTCCATGGTCATGCGTATGCCCATGCCCATAAGCGCCGCGCTCAGGCTCGAACACCGCGTCGACCGAATGAAGCGTGGCGCCGAGATCCTTCAGCATTTCCTCTAGCACGTGATCGCGGCGGATGCGCAGCTTCTCTCCGACGATCTGCATCTCCGTATGCCGATTGCCGAGATGCCATGACAGACGCGCAAGCGCAGCAGCATTGGCCGCAGAGATTTCGATCAGCGGCTCCGGTTTTCCCTCGACGCGGACGATGGTGCCATCGTCGAGCACAAGGCCGTCGCCGTGCTGCAGGCTGACAGCTTTGGGCAGATCAAGGACGAAACGTGTGCCCTTCTCGCCGGTCAATGCAATACGCCGGCGATGGCGTTCGTCAGCGTCGAGAACAACGGCATCGGATGCGCACGTGCCATCCCACTCGCCGGCTTTTTTGATTTGGCTCGCTCGTTTCACGAGCCGCACCTGCCGATTGATCGCTTCGGTATTCTTGCGCAATACGGGCCAGTTTCCCTGGCGGCCTTGCCAGGATGCAAGACGCGTTTGACCCAAACCCATCCTCCCCCGTGCAACGGGGGAGGGGGACCATGCGCAGCATGGTGGAGGGGGTAAGCTAGAAGCTGAAACTCGACTGCCCCCTCCACCGCCCTACGGGCGGTTCCCCTCCCCCGCTTTGCGGGGGAGGATGGTTTGCCGAGATTATCGATGGGTGACGCAAACTTCCGATCGGAAGCGATCATCAGGTCCTCGTGCCGAAAAAAATCAAAACAAAAAATACCGCTGCGCCATCGGCAGCACCTCGGCGGGCTCGCAGGTCAACAGCTCGCCGTCCGCCGTCACCTCGTAGGTTTCCGGATCGACAGTGATGACCGGCGTCGCGGCATTGTGCACCATATCACTCTTCGAGATATCGCGCGTATGCGACACGGCGATCAGCTCCTTCTCGACCCCCAGCGTTTCGCGCAAGCCCGCGTCGAGCGCCGCCTGAGAGACGAACACCAGCGACGAGGCGGTGCGCGCTTTGCCAAAGGCGCCGAACATCGGCCGGTAATGCACCGGCTGCGGCGTCGGGATCGACGCGTTCGGGTCGCCCATCTGCGCGGCGACGATCGAACCGCCCTTGATGACGATCTC
>JBAPYK010000154.1:0-3507 GCA_049284695.1 Rhodoplanes sp.
CAAAGCGCAGTCCGGCTCCGCTTGCGGGCACGCGGATTTCAGTTCTGTCCGCAGGCCCTCGAGCCTCATGCCAGCATTGTTGCGGAGCTCCCCAAGCGGGGCGAGCCGTACGGGCCGAATCTTTCGCGCAGGGCCATGACTTCCTGTCAGGACACGCTAACACCCGCTGACCGTGCAGTGCAGCGGCGAGGACATCGTGTTTCCAGTCTCCTTTCGGTTGCTCCGAAAGGTATCCTTAACGTTGGGTCTTCAAATATTGGCGGCGTTATTCACTTTGCACGCGAACGCACACCCATGGTCTCCTCATTCCTGTAACGAATGTCAGACAGGAAAACGAAACATCCTTCAGTTTGCCATTGCCCCTGTCAAACAGACGGCCGCGCGCGGCTGCTTGCGCGGCGGGATTTGCGAGATCGCTATCGATATCCGGTCGATGAACTTGATCAGGCCTAATCAGAACAGACGCTGGGTCTCGCATGAGCTTCGCAGCGGACTCCCGCTCGTTGTCGTAGCGGGCGCGCTTTTGGTCGCGCTTGGCTTAGGACGGTTTGGCGCGTCGAGCTTGTATTGGTTTCTCGATGAACGAGACGAGCTGACCCGTAGTGTTACGGCGGTGCAGCGTAAGCCCACAACGCCTATCGATGCGCCGGCTCCGACTGTGGCAGCCACTCCGCTGTCCGGCGACCTTTCGGCGGTCAAGCAAGCCATCGATCTGGTACGCAAGGGCAAAACTTTCGAAGCAACCGGCATCAAAAAATCGATCGACGATCCGGTCGCCCAGAAGGTCGTCGAATGGCTGATCCTGCGCGATCCGAGCGGTAACGCGGGTTTCGGCCGGTACGCGGCATTCATTGCCGACAACCCGAGCTGGCCGGGCATTAGGCTGCTGCGCCGGCGCGCCGAAGGGCGACTGTGGCAGGAGCGGAGCGACGCTGCGACCGTGCGTCGCTTCACGGGCGGTCAGCCCGTGAGCCCCAAAGGCCGGTTTGCGCTCGCGCGCGTGTTGCTGGCCGAGGGCGACCGCGACAGTGCCGAACACCAGGTTCGCCAGGCCTGGCGGTCGGAGAAGCTGTCCGACGGCGTTGAAGCCGAGGTGCTCGCCGCATTCCGCGACTTTCTGACGCGCGAGGACCACTGGGCGCGCATGGACAGGCGCATCGGCGCCAAGGATTTTTCGGGAGCGATGCGCGCGGCGCGCCGCCTCGGCAAGGGCGAGGTCTCAATCGTCAAGGCCTGTAAGGGTGTCGCGGAGAAGGCAAGCAAGTCCCTCGCACTGCTCGAGGCAGTTCCGACCAAGGCCCGCCAGGATTTGGGCTATACGCTGTGCCGCATCCAATGGCTGATGCATCACGATCGGTTTGCCGACGCTATCCGGCTGATGGGGGCAGCCTCGCCCGAGACCATGGCGCTTCAGGATACGGATGAGTGGTGGCGTAAGCGCCGCATACTCGCCCGCAAGCTGCTCGATCTTGGGGAGCCCAAGACCGCCTATGAGATCGTCCGCAGCGCTGCTTTGCCGGATAATCCATACTATCGCGCCGAATTCCATTTTATGGCCGGGTGGATCGCGCTGCGCTTCCTCGCCGATCCCGCGACGGCGCTCCTCCACTTTGCACATGTGGACGACGGTTCGGCCAATCCGATCGTGCTCGCGCGCGCCGCTTACTGGCGCGGCCGTGCCCAGGAGGCCGCGGGCCGAACCGAGGACATGCGAGCGAACTTCGAGGCGGCGGCTCGTCATTCGACCGCGTATTATGGACAGTTGGCCCGCGCGCGGCTCGGGCTCAGCGAGTTGGAATTGCAGACGCCCCCCGAGCACCCGAGTGCAGCCAGTGTCGAACTGCTCCGCGCCGCCGAGCTTCTCTACGCGACCGGCGAACGCGATCTCGTCTTGTCCTTCCTGACGGGGGTTGCCGAACAAAGCGATGATGCGGCGGGGCTCGCCTCGCTTGCCGGGCTTGCCGCCCGCAACGACGATGCCACCGCGGCATTACTGGTTGGCAAGACTGGGCTCGCTCGCGGGCTTCCTTTGGACGTCCACGCGTTTCCCGACATCGGTGTGCCGCCCTGCAGCCCGATCGGTCCCGCTCTTTCCCGCAGCATCGTGTATTCGGTCGCCCGCACCGAGAGCGAATTCAATCAGCGCGTCGTGTCGCCGGCAAACGCCGTCGGTCTCATGCAGGTTACGCCGGAGGCCGGGCGTGATACCGCCAAGAGATTTGGCGTTACCTATGATTGGGACCGGCTAGTTTCTGACCCGGTCTACAACACGCAGATGGGAGCGGCGGAGCTGGCCGCGCTTTTGCAGGAGTACCGCGGCTCCTACATCATCAGCTTCGCCGGTTATAACGCCGGCCGAGGGCGCGTTCAGAAGTGGGTGGCGCAATACGGCGATCCGCGCGACCCTAAGGTCGACGCGGTTGACTGGGTGGAGCGCATTCCATTTGCCGAAACGCGCAACTACGTTCAGCGCGTGATGGAGAATTTACGAGTCTACCGCGTGCGCTTCGGCGAAACCAAGGCGGCCTCGTCTGAGCCCGATTTGGGCACAAAGATCGCTGAGGAAAGATCGACGAATCCCGATCTGCAAGCCCATGAATCCGTGGCCAGATAAAGCGTATCTGCAGCGCCACCCGGGCGCACGGGCTAATAATCGCGCGGATTATTTTAAGAGTTTTCGTTCAAGATGCCGAGTGGGGTCGCTCCCAGTCGAGCGTCTCAAGCAGTTCGTTCGAGGTACCGTTCGGGCAAGAAGCGGGGTAAGTCGATCGCCCCGTGAGGCGGACCTGGTCAAGTCCACCAAACCTGCTGGCACGCGCATCGAAGAGGCAGACATGAGCATCAACGAGAAGAGTCCCGATCTGCGGGAGCTGAAGCCGCGGATTACGGTGTTTGGGGTGGGCGGTGCGGGCGGAAACGCCGTGAACAACATGATCCGGGCGGGATTGCAGGGGGTCGATTTCGTCGTCGCCAATACCGACGTCCAGGCGCTGGCTATAGCGGAGACCGAGCGCATCATCCAGATGGGTGTGCAGGTGACCGCAGGGCTCGGCGCCGGCTCGCGTCCCGATGTTGGTCGCGCGGCGGCCGAAGAGGTGCTGGACGAGATCAGCGCTCACCTCTCGGGCGCCCACATGGTGTTCATAACCGCCGGGATGGGCGGCGGCACGGGCAGTGGGGCCTCTCCCGTGGTCGCCCGCGCCGCACGCGAAACGGGTATCCTGACGGTCGGGGTGGTTACCAAGCCGTTCCATTTCGAGGGCGAACGGCGGATGCGGATCGCCGAGCAGGGCATTGCCGAGCTGCGGAGCGTGGTCGACACGCTGATCATAATCCCGAACCAAAACCTGTTTCGGATTGCCAACGAGAAGACGACGTTTGCCGACGCCTTCGCCATGGCCGACCAGGTGCTTTATTCGGGCATCGGTTGCATCACCGACCTGATGGTCAAGCCAGGCCTGATCAACCTCGACTTCGCCGACGTGCGCGCGGTCATGCGCGAGATGG
>JBAPYK010000155.1:0-8556 GCA_049284695.1 Rhodoplanes sp.
TCGCCGCAGCGGGCGCCGGTCAAGAGCTCAAGCTTCATGATGTCCGCCGGATCCGATGGAAGGGCGCTGGAATCGAGCCATTTCCAGAGCGTCTCGATTTCGTCCACGGTCAGGACGCGATCACGCGGTGTGCCAGGGTCGTAAGCCTTCAGTCCGGCGGTCGCGTCCGTCTCCACGATGTCCTGCGACAAGGCCCACCGGAACATCGCACCGACCGTCTGCCGGCGCTTCTCAGCTTCGCGCTCGATGCCCCGGTCGGCCACCGCGTCCAGCAATTCCCGGATGTCACGCCGGCGGATATCATCGGCGTACCGGTGCAGGATTGGAGAGAGCGCCCGCTTCAAGCGGCTCCCGATTTCCTTTGCTGTCCGCAGACGGCCGGTAACCCTGCGTCGCAGGTAGAGTTCGATCAGCTTCCCGACGGTGACCCGCGCTGCCGCGGCAGCGCGGCTCTCCTCTTCCTCGGCGATCAGGTCTCGGCCGACCCTTGCCGCGCTGGTCAGCTTGTTGGCGCGCTCGCGTGCCATTTCGAGACTTACATCGCCGACGCGCCCGAGCGAAACCCGTCTCATCTTCCCCGAGCCACGAATCCGATAGGCCAAATCCCACGTCTTGACGCCGCTTGGCGCCACACGCACCGCTAACCCGATGCAGCGCTGATCGGATACCCGATACGGTGCCTCCGCCGGCCGCAAGGCCTCGATCGAACGATGCGTGAGCGAAACCGCGCCGCGCGTCAGTCCTGAGCTACAAGCCATTTTTCTAGCCCTCTTTTGTTCCGTCCGTCGCAACGCTGTCGCAACAGATTTGGCGGCACTCGGCGAACCGGGCCGAACATGGTTGAATAGTAAGCCATTGTTCTGCCAACACAAAATGCACGCCAGCGGACGACAGCGAATTGCCGTGAACAGATATACAAAGGCTGGATGCAGACCTGGATCGTGCATATGCGCGCGCCGTTCCGCCTGATGCGCGAACTCGGCCTTTCGGGCTTTATCACGCTGCAACTTGTCGTCGGCGGCACCGTGCTCGCGGCCCTCGTGCACCCGGTGTTCCTCGCCGCGCTGGCGCTTGACCTCGCGACGGCCGCGCCGCGCTTCGGCGAAAACCACGCCGAAATCATGCTCTCATCGCTCTATTGGAGCACGCTCATCGGCGGCTATACGACCTCGGCCGCCCTCGGTTTGGTCGGGCTGGCGCGACGGCGGCTGATGTCCACCGCTTGGGTTCTATTGCTGGTCCCAGTGCATTGGTTGCTTTTATCCCTTGCCGCCTGGCAGGCCCTCTGGAAGCTTGTTCGCGACCCCTACCGCTGGGACAAGACCGAACATGGCCTGGCGCGGACGTCGCGGCGTGCTTCGCATAATCGCGGGGCGGATGGAGCGAAGCCGGCGCAAGGGCGTTTCGCCTCCGGCGATATCCGCATATCATCAGGAACGATCGAGGCTGCCTGATCGGCGCCGCATCGACGCGATAAGGAACCCGCGACCAGAGGCAGGGCAATCTCTGCCAGAAATGTCGAGGATTATCCATGGTCAGGACATTTTGCCTGCGCCTGACGAGCGCCGCTTTCATAAGCGCGCTCAGTGTTATTGCCGGCCACGCCGCCGAGCCCGTCTATCCGACCGGCTCGCGGATCGGCCTAGAGCCGGCAAGGGGACTTTCGGCGAGCGAACGCTTTCCCGGGTTCGAGGATAAAGCCAGCGGGGCCACGGTTCTCATCCTCGACATGCCTGCGCAGGCCCTTTCCGAGGCCGCCAAACAGATCAACAAGGACGCACTGAAAAAGCAGGGCATCGTCGAGGACACGCGGGAGAATTTCTCGCACCGGAGCGGAAAAGGCACGCTCGTCGCCGGGCGTCAGGAAGGCGACAGCAAGGTTCGAAAATGGATTCTGCTGACATCGGTCTTCGATTCCACGACCCTGATCGTCGTCGAGGTGCCGGACGACGCCGCGAAATCCTATTCGGACTCAGTCGTTCGAACGATGCTGTCCTCGCTGACGATGCGCGCGAGCGTTCCGATCGGCGAGCAGATGAAGCTCTTGCCGCTGCGCTTCACCGAGCTTTCCGGGATGCGCCCGGTGCGCGTTATCGCCTCGACCGGCGCCATCCTGACCAACGGGCCGAAAGACACGCTCGAGCCGAGCGAGCAGCCATTGCTGATCGTTTCGATCGGGCGCGGCGGTCCGGATGAACCCGCGGCACGCGACATCTTTGCGCGGAACCTGTTCGCCGGCACCGGCCAATTCAAAGACATGCGGATCATCGGCACCGAAATCCTGCGGCTGGGTGGAGGACTCCAGACGCATCAGCTCTTTGCCGAAGCGCGCGACGCCAAGACCGAAACGCCCATCAAGCTTGTCCAATGGATTCGGTTCGGCTCGGGCGCATATGTTCGCATCGTCGGGATCGCGCGC
Organism: Rhodoplanes sp.; assembly: GCA_049284695.1. GTDB lineage: Bacteria > Pseudomonadota > Alphaproteobacteria > Rhizobiales > Xanthobacteraceae > Rhodoplanes. Next base: position 2,420 of record JBAPYK010000155.1, read on the forward strand.
GCCGACGAGTGGTCAGACGCGTTTCCGCGTTTCCGCGCCGTGCGCGATGGGGTGAATCCGCGCGGGTGATCCCCGATCAGATCGTGCCCTGCGGCTCTTCCTCGCTCGCGGAATTGTCGTTCGCCGTTGGCTTCGGTCCGCCCTTCGCCACGCCGACGAGGGCCGGGCGCAGCACACGCTCGCCGATCATAAAGCCGGCCTGCACCACTTGCGCCACTGTGCCGGCCGGCGACGTCGGATCGGGAACCTCGAACATCGCCTGATGAACGTTGGGGTCGAATTTTTCGCCCAGCGGGTTGAAGCGCTTGACGCCGTGCTTTTCGAGGACTTTGAGCAATTCGCGCTCGGTCAACTCGACGCCTTCGACGAAGGCGATCATGGCGGGAGGGAGCGACGCGCGCGCCTCGTTGCCGATCGCGTCGAGCGCGCGGTGCAAATTGTCGGCGACGGCAAGCATGTCGCGGGCGAAACCCGAGATGCCATAGGTGCGGGCTTCGGCGACCTCGCGTTCGGTTCGCCGACGCAGGTTCTCCATGTCCGCAAGCGTGCGCAGATGGCGATCCTTCAACTCGGCCACTTCGGCGGCGAGCGCCTGCACCGTTTCCGGCGCTGCAACCGCGGCCTCCCCAAACTCTACGGCGGCTGGTTCGCTCGCGGAGCGCAAGCGGGCCGAGGCGGCGTTAGGTTCGCCTTCGGCGGATTCTGGTCTGCGGGCCTTGTAATCCGTCATCGGTCCTGTCCGTCGTCCATGGTGGGTTTCGCACCGCATATCGGCCTCCGATCGGCGAAAATCAAGCCGGACCAAGGGCGCCGAGGGGCGCCGGGGCGCCCATGCCCCGCATTCAGCCGCCCAGCAGCTTACCCACGATCTTGGCGGTGTAGTCCACCATAGGCACGATGCGCGCATAATTGAGTCGGGTGGGCCCGATCACGCCGATCACGCCGATGATGCGGCCGGCGGCGTCGCGATAAGGCGCGATGATGGTTGAGGAGCCGGAAAGCGAAAATAGCTTGTTTTCCGAGCCGATATAGATGCGCACCCCATCCGCCCGCTCGGCGCGTCCGAGCAGATCGACCAAGCCGCGCTTGGTTTCGAGGTCATCGAACAGATGGCGCACGCGCTCAAGGTCTTCGAGCGCCTTGAGATCGTCCAGGAGGTGCGCGTGCCCGCGCACGATCAGCTTGCGTTCGTCGCTGTCGCCCCCCGACCAGCTCGCAAGCCCGGCCGCGACGATCTTCTGGGTAAGCTGATCGAGCTCGGCGCGGCCGGCTTCGAGCGCCCTCTCAAGCTCGACCCTCGCCTCCATCAGCGTCAGGCCGCGAATATTCCGGTTAAGGAAATTCGACGCTTCGGTGAGCGCCGAACTCGGCAGCCCCGGCGGCAGGATGACGATGCGATTCTCGACCTGTCCGTCCTCGGCGACCAGCACCACCAGGGCGCGATCGGGCTCGAGCCGCACGAATTCGATGTGTTTGAGGCGTGGATTCGCTTTCACCGTCAGCACGACCCCGGCGGCGCGGGTCAGCCCGGAGAGCATTGCCGAAGCCTCGCTCAGGACGTTCTCCATCGATTGGCCGGCGGCCTTGACCTTTACTTCGATCGAACGGCGCTCCTCCTCGGCGAGGTCGCCGATCTGCATCAGCGCATCGACGAAGAAGCGTAAACCGAGCTCGGTCGGCAGCCGGCCGGCCGACGTGTGCGGGGCGTAGATCAGCCCCACCTGCTCGAGGTCCTGCATCACGTTGCGGATCGAGGCGGGTGACAGCGTCATCGGGATGAGACGCGAAAGATTGCGCGAGCCGACCGGCTCGCCCGTCGCGAGATAGCTCTCGACGATCTGACGAAAGATTTCGCGCGAGCGCTCGTTCAACTGGACGAGGCTGGCTTCGCTCGCGCCGATTGGCACGTCCTCAGGCACGGGGTCCTTCACAGTTCGGGTTCACGCATACAAAATTGTCCCTGGGGCTGCGCAAGATCAAGCCGGCACTTGCCGCTCCCGGTCCGCCAACCTAAAACGGGCGGTCGATCTGCGGAGCCTCCGCCGACGATCAGGAGACAGCAAGACATGCGTCCGAGTCGCCGACAGCCCGACGAGATGCGCGCCATCTCGCTCGAACGGGCCGTCGTGAAGTATGCCGAAGGCTCATGCTTTGTGAAGTTCGGCGACACCCATGTGTTGGTGACGGCGACGCTCGAGGATCGCTTGCCACCCTGGCTCAAGGGTCAGGCGCGTGGGTGGATTACGGCTGAATACGGCATGCTGCCCCGTGCGACCAGCGAGCGCACCCGGCGCGAATCCGCCGCCGGCAAGCAAAGCGGACGCACGATCGAGATTCAGCGCCTGATCGGGCGCAGCCTGCGCGCGGTGGTCGATCTCGAAGCGCTCGGAGAGCGCCAGATCACCATCGACTGCGACGTCATTCAGGCCGACGGCGGCACGCGCACGGCATCGATCACCGGCGCCTGGGTCGCGCTGCACGACTGTCTCACCTGGATGAAGGCGCGCGAGATCATCCGCGGCGAGGCGATCCGCGATCACGTCGCGGCGGTATCCTGCGGCATATGCCACGGCAGTGCGGTGCTCGACCTCGACTATGCCGAAGACGCCGACGCCGACACCGACGCCAATTTTGTGCTCACCGGCAACGGCGGCATCGTCGAAATCCAGGGAACGGCGGAGAAGGAGCCCTTCACCGAGACGCAGTTCCTGGCGTTGCTCGCCCTCGCCCGCAAAGGCGTCGGCCAACTGGTCGAGCTGCAGAAGATGGCGGTGATGTGAGCGCGAGCGCGCATCGCCCGATCGTCGGGCGGCTCGTGATTGCGAGCCACAATCCGGGCAAGCTGCGCGAGATGCGGGAACTGCTCGCGCGCTACGGCGTCACCGCGGTGTCGGCCGCCGAACTCGGGCTGCCGGAACCGGAGGAGACGGGAACGAGCTTTCGCGAAAACGCGGCGATCAAGGCGGCGAGCGCGGCGCAGGGGTCCGGCCTGCCAGCCTTTGCCGATGATTCCGGGCTTGTCGTCGAAGCGCTCGGGGGCGAACCGGGCATTCACTCCGCCCGCTGGGCGGGTCCCGACCGCGACTTCGGGCGAGCCATGGCGGAGGTCGAGCGCCGTCTTGCGGCCTGCGGGACCAATTCTCCGGAAAAGCGCGGGGCGCATTTCGTGTCCGCGCTGTGCGTCGCTTGGCCGGACGGGCATTTGGAGGAGTTCGAGGGCCGCGTCGCCGGCCGGATCGTATTTCCTCCGCGCGGCGACAAAGGCTTTGGTTACGACCCGGTCTTTCTTCCGGACGGATTCGAGCGCACGTTCGGCGAAATGAGCAGCGAAGAGAAGCACGGCCTGCCGCCGATCGGCCGCGGCCTGTCGCACCGCGCCCGCGCCTTCCTGAAGCTTGCGGAGGCGTGCCTTGAGCGGCGTTGAGGCTTCATCCCGGGTCCGCCCTTCACGCGAACCCGAGCGCGCGGACTCGCCGCCGGGCTTTGCGGTCTATATCCATTGGCCGTTCTGCCTGTCGAAGTGCCCCTATTGCGACTTCAACAGCCATGTTCGCCGCGGCGGCGTCGACGAGGCGCGGTTCGTGCGCGCATATGTCGCTGAAATCGCGGCGACGGCGGCGCGAATACCCGATCGGACCGTATCGACGATTTTCTTCGGCGGGGGAACGCCCTCGCTGATGCGGCCGACCAGCGTCGCGGTCATCCTCGACGCGATCGCGCAGCGCTGGACGGTTGCGCCCGATGCCGAGATCACGATCGAGGCGAACCCGACCAGCGTGGAAGCGGAACGCTTCCGCGATTTCCGCAGCGCCGGAGTAAACCGCGTGTCGCTCGGCGTGCAGGCGCTTGACGATGCGGCGCTCGCCGCGCTTGGCCGGACGCACAGCGTCGAGGAGGCGCTCACCGCCGTCGCGGTGGCGCGATCGGCCTTCGAACGCTATTCGTTCGATCTGATTTATGCGCGGCCGGGCCAGACGCCCGCACAATGGCGCGCCGAGCTTGGGCGGGCCATCGTGGAAGCCGCCGGGCACCTTTCGCTCTATCAGCTGACGGTCGAGCCGGATACGCCGTTCGAAGCGCTGTACCGCGCAGGAAAACTCGCGATTCCCAATGAGGCCGCGGCGCGCGAACTCTACGAGGTGACGCAGGAAACCTGCGACCACGCCGGATTGCCGGCTTACGAAGTATCGAACCATGCCCGGCGCGGCGACGAGTGCCGGCACAATCTCATCTATTGGCGCTATGGCGAATATGCCGGCATCGGGCCGGGGGCGCATGGCCGGCTCGATGTCGCAGGCAAGCGATACGCCACGGCCGCGGAAAAGCGGCCGGAGACGTGGCTTTCGCTCGTCGAGGGGCGGGGCGACGGGCTGGTCGAGAACGAGGCGTTGCTGCGCTCCGCCCAAGCCGACGAATTCCTGTTGATGGGGCTGCGCCTTACCGAAGGGATCGATCCGCGGCGCTATGCAGAAATCGCCGGTCGGCCGCTCGATCTCAGCCGCATCGCCGATCTCATGGGTTACGGCCTGGTCGAGATGACGCCCGACGGGCGGCTGCGAGTGACGCGCTCCGGCGTTCCCGTGCTCGACGCGGTGGTCGCCGACCTTGCGGCCTAGTTCCTTGGGACCGGTGCGGGCGGCGCGCCGGAGCGACGCGCGCGATATCGCCCGATCCCTTGACACCTTCCGGACCGCACACCTAAATGAGCGCGTCGTCGCTGCTCGCACGCGTTGTGGGAAGCAGCCGCGGGGCCGTAGCTCAGTTGGGAGAGCGCCGCAATCGCACTGCGGAGGTCAGGGGTTCAAATCCCCTCGGCTCCACCAAGTTATGCTACTAACCGACTGCAACAAAAATCGCCCGCCAAGGCGCCGCGCCCGCCAACGCGCGAGTTATGGCTTCACGAAATCAAGCACAACGGCTTCGGCGTCCGACAGGATGGCCCGATCATCCGCCCGGGCCGGGAACGAAGCAAAACACCCGCCACCCTTCCTCATCCTCAATTGCACACAGGATCGGCTCTCCCGTCGGATTGCCTTGATTATATACAACCCGATCATCTGGAATGCTTAGCCAGGCCCCGTTCGGTGCACGGGCTTCCCATTCATTTCCATGCGTGCGCGCTTCGGTCCGCGCGCAATCCGATTGGTCACAACAACTTCCTCCGTTTCGGGGATTTTTTAGCCCCTTGAACCAGTCGCGAATGTGGTGGGGGACATTATTGTATTGGCCATAGTCGCGGGCATGGACGCTAAGGGTTAGCCCAGTCATCTGCGTGGTGAGTGCGAATGCCGCCAGAGCTATTTTCTTTTGTGCGGTAGTCATTTGAGGTGGCTGACAGTCGTTAGGGGCGCCGCAAGGCGGCTTGCGCCTCCTTGCTGCAATTTGCGCGCCAATAAGGCTCAGGTCACCGCAATTCGGACGGCTCGCGCCAAAGGATTGGGCTGACTTGCTGCTCGGGACCTTCTTCATGCGCTCGGGCGACGTCGAGCATGACCGTAGCCGGAGTGAAGCCAATTAACACACTATTAACCGCGGCGTTAAAGTGAGGCAGGCCGTCGAAATTTAGGACGAACTCCGACATTGTTCCACCTACCTCGCCATCGATAACATCCTGGCGAAACAATCGCCGGGGAAACGCAATGCGTTCTATGACGGCCCTACTTGCTGTGACGGTCCTGGTCGCCGCGCCCATCGGGATGTTAATTTTTCCGCAGGAGTCCACGCCTTCGCGAATCGTCGTCGCGCGGTGGGGCGAGTTCGATCAGCCGCGCTCTTCGACGGTTGATCCTTTGGCGATGTTGCTCGCCATGACCGAACGCACGTCGCCACGCTGACTCGGAGTACCTATTCGCGAGCCGCGAGTGTGGGAAGCGATGTGACTCCCGCAATGATTGGCGACGGCCAGTTGGTCGCAAAGGCGATGAGGTTGCTCACAAGTTGCGGCCGGCCGGGCGGCGCGCTGAATCGGTGCGACGAGCGGCCGTTGCCTAACGAAAGAGCCAGATTCGCTCAGCGCGAAGTGCCGTCAGTCAAATGGCGGCCTTCGTTATATTCGCGATCAGTCGAGCCTTTGCCCTTTCGAGGGTTCTATAATGCCCCCACCGTCGTGAGCTGTAGTAGATATTCGCTGACGTGAT
>JBAPYK010000156.1:0-3684 GCA_049284695.1 Rhodoplanes sp.
TCGAGTCGACTCCGCACCGATCGTTTCTTTTCATTCGACATAACACGATTGATTTCCTGACCTGTTGCATGGAGCGCCTTCCGACGCTTTCCTTATTTGGCCGCCAAGTACCGCAACCAACCGCGGCTGGCCTTCGTGTTCCGGTTGCGGTGCATAGCTTGTCAGATCGCATGTCAATCATTTAGCCAACTCGGTGAGCCCCTATGAACGTCGGTATTCCGTTTACTCAGCGCCTCACTTGTACGATAGCCGAAGCATGTCAGGCCACAGGCCTGGGCCGAACAAAGATTTACAGCTTGATCAGCGAAGGTTGCATCGAAACAGTAATTATAGGCCGGCGCCGACTCGTGCTCGTGCGATCACTTTTCAAGCTTCTCGAACTAGCAGACCAATAACCTCATCCGCATCTTGATCTGCTAGCTCTTCTTGCGATCGATGTATCGCGGCTCGTGTTCGCGACCGTACATTAGCGACCGCCTAAATCCACAGCTCCCTCGTGGGTAAAGCCGTTGGTTGGGACACCGCCAGAACTTCGCACGCCATTGATTTTGATTGAAGAATATTTCTTGACAGACGGACTCCCTCTCCGCCTGTTCGGAACAGAAATGCGAACGCCGCCCGCCGCCGTTTCTACGCCGCCGATCGTGGCAAGGGTGCGCAACAGCGTCGTTTTCTGCCCCATGATGCGGACTTCGCCGTCGGCGACTTCAACCCGCTGAGCGAGTGCGCGAAGATGGTCGCGCCGGTACCCCTGCGGGGTGCGCATCCGGCGCCGAGCGATCTCGGCGAAACGACGTAGATGATCAACCGTGATCGCCTGGCCGTTTGTCTCCAACGCGGCGGCCGCCCGCTCGGCGTCCAAGCGCGCCTGGTCGCGGGTCGCCTTGAGTTCGGCAATGCGGTCCTTGAGGGCCGGATCGTCGAGGTCGGCAAGCCCGCGCTCAATGGCGGCATAAAGCCGCTTGAGCCGGGCGTCGGCCTCGGCCGCCCGTTTGGCGAGTTCGGCGGCGTTACGTCCTCCATGAAAACGGGCCAGTGATGCGGTTGAACCTCAAAGATTTAGCCTGCCCGCCCTGGGCCGTAGACTGGCGTCGGCTCCCGGGTGAACACCATGGCGAACGGCGATGCGGCCGAGGTCGGAACGGTCGGCAACGAAGGCGTGGTCGGTCTGCCCCTCCTGTTGGGCGACGACTGGGCGCCCACCAGCGTTTACATGCAGGTTCCCGGCGCTGGCCTGAGAATGAAAGCAACGCTGTTCAAAGACGAACTGGCGCAAAGCGATTCGATGCGTAAGCCTCCGGTAAGCACCGCGGAATGCTTAGTCCGTTGAGAGAGCCCGGCAAGGCGAGCGGCCGTCGGCTCGCATGTCTGCATGATCTGTTTCAAGTTCTACCAAGGACGCTGGTGCTTCGTAAGCCTTCTGTAAGCACCGCGGAATGCTTAGTCCGTTGAGAGAGTGCGGCGAGGCGCGCGGCCGTCGGCTCGCATGTCTGCGATGATCTGTTTCAAGTTCTCGATGCCGTAATCGGTGTAAGCCTCCGGTAAGCCTTTCAATTACCCACAAGTGGATTGCTGGCGATTTCGGCTCCCAATTGGATGTCGGTGAGGCGAGTTAGGCCGCGCCAGATGACGATTATGCCGGGGGGCGGATCGCGGGATCGGGCGAGATAGCCACCGACGCGTGCGAGCTTCGTGAGATAGAAGGTGAGCGTACCGACCGCGCAGTTTCGGTTGCCGGTATCGCAGATCAGCCTGTCGAGCAGGGCGATTTCGGTTGGCGTGAGGGCGGTAGTTGGTGGCGCGTCAGGTTTGGTCCGGTTGAGCATGGTCAGCCACAGAATGCGCCAGCTGAGGATGCAGAACAGCGCCATAAGATTGGCGAGGCGGTCGGCAGTGCGGAGCCGAGACTCCTCGGCCTTGCAGCCGGATTTGATGATTTTGTGGAATACCTCGATCTTCCATCGCATGGCATACCAGTTGATCTTCTCGATCGCCTCGGCCGACTTGCGCACTGGCAAGTCTGTCAGCAGCTTCCAATCGATCGGTTTGCGGTTCTTGGGGGCTCCGCGCTCGGTGGCGTGGAGAACGGTCAACTCCAGGGCGGGGTAGCGCTTCTGTTTGCCGATCGGGGGCAGCACATTGACACGCCGATAGCGGATTTCCAGCTTGGCGCGGCTGACCTCGCCCTTGTCGTCGCGCACCTCCACGCGGTGCAGGCCCTTGACCTTGGTTTCCGCCATCTCCGCGGAGATGGTGTGGCCGCCATCGCCGGCCAAGCGATCAACACAGGTACGGACGAGGAAGTGCGTACCCAACTCCTGAGACAGGCAGTAAAGTTCGTAGATGTCGCTTTCGCGGTCGCCGATATGAACGCAGCGCGCTGGATCGCCGAGTCGCTCGATCGACTGCCGCAGATTGTCGAGCCAGCGCACGCTTTCCTTTTTCTCGATCGGAACCCGGGTCGGATTGATCTTCTTCTTCAACGCGGCCGTTCCCTTGAACTTGGCGCGTGTCCACACCTTGACGGCAGACAGGCCCAGCGGCAGGCCGTCGACTGTGACCACCAGGCTGGTGTGCATGAGAATGCCGCATAAGGTATGGTGACGCAGCCGGCCCCGCTTGTCGCGACCGCTGTTGATGCTCTTCGTGAATCCGATTGCATGCGGCGAGGCACGCTGGAAGACGAACTCGGTGGTGTCCTGCAGCAGCAGGATCGTGCCCGTGCTCGCCGCGAAACGGTCGCGCGTCGCCGCGAAGTGGCCGCTCAGAATGTCTGCCTCGTCCACCCGTGCGTTGGAGAGAAATCGGTAGGCCGCTTTGGTATTCGCCCAATCCTGGCAGGCCAGAGGAATGCTGGCGCCCACGCCATCGCCAAGTTGCCGGAGCAGTTCGCCGAAACGACGGCCGAGCCGGGCGTCGCCGAAGGCGCCCGGCTCGACTTCGCGGCGCGTCCAGTGTTCGTCGCCGCCAGCGTCCGCGCTGGCAAAATCCGGCGTTCGAGAAACCATCGGGCACCCCCCAACAGGAATCGAGGTGCCCGGCAATGAATCACAACCGATTCATCCGATTCAAGAATTAACGCCCAGACTCATTCAATAGAGTCAAATACTTGTGGGTAATTGAAAGGGGAGCCGAACGGTTACGCGAGATGTCGGGCTGCACAACAGGGCACGCCAAGACGGCGCACGAGAGTGCCCGCCTCAGCGGAGGCGGCGATCCAGCGCCGCCGCTATTTCGCAATATCCCTGGCCGAAATTGCGACCGGCGGCTGATGATCCTGCCGGAGACCATGAACACGCCGTCGCGGCGGCTCCTGACCGAGCGGGCGCTGGCTCAACGCCAGCTTGGCCTGCGTGCGGGTTCACGCGGCGCCCGTCTTGCGGAAGTCGAACAGCGGGATGCCAAGGTTGCTTGCTTTGTCGGCGAGGTTGTCGGTAACCCCGGAGCCGGGGAAAACGACGACGCCGATCGGCAGGGCTTCGAGGAGCTGGTCGTTGCGCTTGAACGGCGCCGCCTTGGCGTGCCGGGCCCAGTCCGGCTTGAACACGATTTGCGGCACTTTGCGGGCGTCCGCCCAGCAGGCGGCGATCTTCTCGGCGCCGCGCGGGCTGCCGCCATGCAGCAGCACCATCTCGGGGTGCTTGGCCCGCACGCGGTCGAGCGCCGCCCAGATGCGATGATGGT
>JBAPYK010000157.1:0-19282 GCA_049284695.1 Rhodoplanes sp.
GTTGCTTCCCGCGGCTCGAACGCCTGAGCGCCGCTGTGCCGCGCTCACGCCTGGTCGCGCCCGGCGCCCGGAGCGCCGATCGGCCGGATAATCTGCCGCGAGGAACGATAGATACTCAATCCGTTACTTCGTCGGCGGTGGAGACATCACCTCGTCGGCGGCGGTGATGAGGCCGTGGGTAGGATTGGCGGCGCAGTAGGCGCCGAGCTTTGCCGCCTTGTCCTTCAGCGCGACGAAATTGATCACCGGCGGGTCGTCCTCGCCGGTGTAGTAGCCGAGCAACCAAGCGACGACAAAGTCGATCCGATCCTTGTCGCCCTCGAAAAAGTCCTTGCAGGTGATGGTGGAGAGATCGATCTCCTGGGCGGAGGCCTGCGGCGCGCCCATGAGCGCAGCGGTAAGAAAAACGGCGCCGAAAAGCTTCTGCATCAGGGAACCCCTCCTACCTTGCCATGACCGGTGGACTGGTCTTGCCCGGACGGGCGGAGCCGTATGCCACGGCCGCACTGCGTCGACAACGCGAATAAATGCCGAAAAGTCAGGCAGGTTCCCTTTTTCCGCCGGATCGCCCGGAGAAACCTCGAACAATTCCAACCCGCTCGCTCGCAAGCGGGCGAACTCCACAGCGGTCAATAGACCTTGGGGACGTACAGCCCCTCCGGCAGGACCTTGCGTTCGTAGTTGGAGTCGAACACGCGCTCGGGAAGCGTGAGCGGTTCGTGCGGAATGTCCTTGTATGGCACCTGCTGCAACAGGTGTTGAATACAGTTCAGGCGCGCGCACTTCTTGTCATTGCCCTCGACGACCCACCACGGCGCTTCCGGGATGCTCGTGCGCATGAGCATCTCCTCCTTCGCTTTGGTATACGCCTCCCACCGCACGCGCGATTGTAGGTCCATTGGGCTCAGCTTCCACTGCTTGATGGGATCGTGGATGCGCATCAGGAAGCGAAGCTGTTGCTCTTCGTCGGTGATGGAAAACCAGTACTTGACGAGCTTGATGCCGGAGCGGGCGAGCATCCGCTCGAATTCGGGCACATCCCGGAAGAACTCCTCGACCTCCTGGGGCGTAGCGAAGCCCATCACGCGCTCAACGCCTGCGCGATTGTACCAAGAGCGATCGAACAGCACGATCTCGCCGCCTGCCGGCAAGTGCGGAACATAGCGTTGGAAGTACCATTGCGTCTTTTCGCGGTCGGAGGGCGCGGGCAGCGCGACGACGCGGCAGACGCGCGGGTTGAGCCGCTGCGTGATTCGTTTGATGACGCCGCCTTTGCCGGCGGCGTCACGCCCTTCGAAAAGGACGACAAGCTTGAATTTGGTTTCGACAACCCAATCCTGCAGATCCACCAGCTCGGATTGCAGGCGCAGCAACTCGCGGAAATAGACACGGCGTTCGATGGTCGGTTCGTGCTTTCGGCTGGTGATGCCGCGCAGCTTTTCGGCGATCCGCTCGTCGTCGAGCTCCATCTCGAGTTCTTCGTCGAAACTGTCCTCGAGCTCGGCGTCCACCCAGCTCTTCTCTTTCGCTTTCCCTACATCCTTGCCCATGCTGTGCCTCGATCGACCTGTTGCGCTGCTGCCTTGGGTGTAGACCGCAGTGAGGATGTGATAAACGTGCTTGGCAAAATCAGGCCCGCCTGTCGACAGTGACCGATGCCGCATGAAGCCGTCGCCCGCCGCACGCCGTTTGGGGCCGCCCAGGCGGAGCAGACCAGGCCGCGGCTCGGATTGACGGCGCAATCGACCGGCCCTTGTCGCCCTCAACGAAACCCTTGCGGGTGACGGTCAACAGGTTGCGCGTCCATGCTGAAAAGTCAGGCAAGTTCCCATTCGGGCCGGATCGCCCCGGAGACGCCCTCGAAAGCGCCTGTTTCCAGCTCGGCGACCAACAGGCGGGCAGGGTCCACAGGGCCCGGCATCATGACGCGGCCCTTCGGAATGCTCTTGAAACCCACTTTGGCGTAATAGGGCTCATCCCCGACCAGCACAACCAAGCGCTGCCCCTTGGCCTTTGCCTGGGCGAGCGCCCGTTCGATCAAGGCGAACCCGACTCCCAGATCGCGGAACGGCGGCTCAACAGTGAGCGGCCCGAGCAACAGCGCCGGCGTTTCCCCGATGCGGATCGGCGTGAGGCGCACCGAGCCGACCAGCAGCGTGCCGATGCGCGCGATAAACGACAGATCGAGCCGGTGCGACCCGCCCTCGCGAATGCGATAGGCGGTGCGCGCGAAGCGTCCGGGACCAAAGGTGCGCTCGTGCAGCCGATCGATCGCCGGCGCATCGTCGGCGCTCTCGGGCAGGATGGTGAGGGAGAGATCGCTCATGACCGTTCCGCGAGCGATTAGCATTGGGGCGGCCGCGGGTCTACTGCGGCGAGGATGAGGCACGGCCCGGCAGGCGCTTCTCTGCGCTCGCGGCCGCCAACGCGCGGTGGCTGTTCCGGCGGTTCAACACCGCGGCTCGGCTCCTTACATACGGACGCAAAGGAGCGTGCACATGGGCCTGCTGGTGGACGGCGTCTGGAAGGATCAGTGGTACGACACGAAAGCAAGCGGCGGGCGGTTCGTCCGCTCGGACTCGACCTTTCGCAATTGGGTGACGCCCGACGGCCGGCCCGGCCCCTCCGGCGAGGGTGGATTTGCCGCCGCGCCCGGCCGCTATCACCTCTATGTCTCGCTCGCCTGCCCCTGGGCGCACCGCACGCTGATCCTGCGCAAGCTCAAGAAACTCGACGACGCGATCTCCGTCTCGGTGGTTTCGCCGCACATGGGCGGCGCCGGCTGGACCTTTGACGAGAGCGAAGGCTCGACCGGCGATGCGGTCAATGGCGCGCGCACGCTTGCCGACATCTATCGCCTCGCCGATTCGCGTTTCACCGGCCGCGTGACGGTGCCGGTGCTGTGGGACAAGACGCGGCGGACGACCGTCAATAACGAATCGTCTGAGATCATCCGCATGCTGAACTCCGCCTTCGACGCCTTCACCGACGCGAGGGCGGATTTCTATCCGCCGGAGCTGCGCGCCGAAATCGATGACGTGAACGCCTTCGTCTACCGCACCATCAATAATGGCGTGTACCGCGCCGGCTTCGCCACGACGCAGGCCGCTTATGAAGAAGCCTTTCTCTCGTTGTTCGGCGCGCTCGACGCGATCGAGCAGCGGCTCGCGTCGCACCGCTATCTGATCGGCGGCGTGATCACCGAAGCGGACATCCGGTTGTTCACCACGCTTGTCCGCTTCGATGCAGTCTATGTCGGCCACTTCAAGTGCAATCTGCGCCGCATCGCCGACTATCCGAATCTGTCGAACTACCTGCGCGACCTCTACCAGACGCCGGGGTTCGGCGAGACCGTCAATCTCGACCACATCAAGCGGCACTACTACGGCAGTCACCGTCAGATCAATCCGACGGCCATCGTCCCCCTCGGCCCCGCGCTCGACTTTTCGACGCCGCACGACCGCGGGCGGTTCCCCCGCTGAATACACGCTATCGCAATCCCTGAGCGCGCGGGCTTTCGCGCCGCGAGCGCGACCAGCAATGAAATCGTCCGGAACCGATTGACTACAACTGCGACGGCAGCACGCGGTCAGGTGGGCGATGCCCGTCCATGAAGGTCTGGATGTTGATGATGACCTTGGTGCCCATGTCGACCCGGCCCTCGATGGTCGCCGAGCCGAGATGCGGCAACAGCGTAACCTTGCCGGCGCGCGCCAGCCGCAACAGTTTCGGGTTGACCTCCGGCTCATGCTCAAACACGTCGAGGCCGGCGCCCGCAAGTTCGCCCGCCTCGATCATGCGAACCAGCGCGTTCTCGTCGATGATCTCGCCGCGCGCCGTGTTGACGATATAGGCCTCCGGCTGCAGCAGCTTCAGCCGGCGCGCCGACAGCAAGTGGTAGGTCGCCGGCGTGTGCGGGCAATTGACCGAGATGATGTCCATGCGGACCAGCATCTGATCAAGGCTCTCCCAATAGGTTGCCTCCACCGCCTCCTCGATCTTGGGCGGCACCCGGCGGCGGTTGTGGTAGTGGATCTGCAGGCCGAACGCCCGGGCGCGGCGGGCGACCGCTTGGCCGATCCGTCCCATGCCGATGATTCCCAGGCGCTTGCCCGAGATGCGGTGTCCGAGCATCCAGGTCGGCGTCCAGCCGCCCCACGGCTTCTCCCCGATCATGACCGCGGCCCCTTCGGCGAGCCTGCGGGGAACGGCAAGGATGAGCGCCATGGTCATGTCGGCGGTGTCCTCGGTCAGGACGCCGGGCGTGTTGGTGACTGTGATCCCCCGCTGAAGGGCGGCGGCGACATCGATATTGTCGACGCCGTTGCCGAAATTGGCGATGAGCTTCATGCGTTCGCCGGCGTGGCCGAGCGCATGGGCGTCGATACGGTCGGTGACCGTCGGCACCAGCACGTCGGCGGTCGCCAAAGCCTCTGTAAGCTCAGATTGGCTGAGCGGCTTGTCCTCGATATTGAGGCGCGTGTCGAATAGCTCCCGCATCCGGGTCTCAACGATATCGGGAAGCTTGCGGGTAACAACAACTAGAGGTTTTTTTCTATTTGGCATGTTTTTATAAGTCCTTGCCCCATAACGTCGCGGCGCCCCGAAAAGAGGCCGGCGCGCGGCCCTTTCAGCCCTCTTTAACCGACATCGCAGACACTGAAAACCCGCGCTCTGAGCGTTCAAGGAGGAACCGCAATGGTCCTTCTCTATCAGATGGCCGGGATAACACAATGCGCCACGGGGCTTCGCATTGTCGGGATAGCCCACATGACGATCGGCCTTGCCTTTTCCGCCATGTTTGGGATTCGCGGTCTGCGGAAGGCGCTAGGGTTGTGCGCGGCCGCGCTGGTGCTGGCGTTTTCGGCAGGTCAGGGAGCGCAGGCCGCCGGCGGCGAACTCGCAACCGGATCGCAGAGCGGGCTTCCGGTACCGCGCTTTGTCAGCCTGAAGTCGGATCGGGTCAATGTGCGCGGCGGGCCGTCCAAGGACCACGAGGTCGTTTGGGTTTTCGCCCGCGCCGGGCTTCCGGTCGAGATCACCGCGGAATTCGAGAATTGGCGCCGCATCCGCGATTGGGAAGGTGCGGAGGGCTGGGTCTATCACTCCCTGCTATCGGGCCGTCGTTCGGCCTTCGTCGTCAAGCGCAAGACAAGCGAAGAGCTGGCCCCGCTCTATGAGACCGCCGATCCGGACAGCGCGGTCAAGGCGAGGCTCGAGCCGGGCGTCCTCGGCATGATCAAGCGCTGCAGCGGCGCGAAATGCCACTTTATCGGCGAACATTTTAACGGGTATGTCCCCCAGGATCGCCTGTGGGGCGTCTATCCGGGCGAAAAAATCGATTGATTGAGAGTGCGCTTTGCGACGTGGCGTATCAGCGGCTCGTGGCGCTACGCTAAGAGCATTTTCTGGCGAAGTGGGAACCGGTTCGCCGCAGAAAATGCGACCACGAAAGGACAACCAGAGCGAACTCCTTTTCCACCGGAACGGAATCGCTCGAAGCGGCGCCGAATCATTTGTCCTTTGGCTTGAGCCTCACCACGACATCGATACGGGAAATTTCATATCCCTCCGGAAGCGCGGGAAGCGAGCCCTCGCCGGTCTCCACCGTGGGGATATCCACGAGCTCGTTGCGGTCTTCGATGAAGAAATGATGATGCTCGGAAACGTTGGTGTCGAAATAGGTTTTCGCGCCGTCGACCGCCACCTGCCGCAAGAGGCCGACCTCGGTAAACTGATGCAGCGTGTTGTAAACGGTCGCAAGCGACACCGGAACCCGCGCCCGGGTCGCCTCCTCGTAAAGCATTTCCGCCGTCAGGTGGCGGTGGCCCTTGCCGAACAATATCCAGCCGAGCGCCATGCGCTGCAGCGTCGGACGTAAGCCAACGTTGCGGAGCATCGTCTTGACATCGTGCCACGGGCAGCCATTGAGGTCGGACAGCGCGAGCGCGCCTCCGGCCGCCTGGGCTTGCGGTCCAAGGTTGTTGGGGGGCTGAAACGTCGTTCGCATCGGGCGGGAAACGCCTCCTTTGATTTATTGGGCTGAGTTTAACTCGCTTAGCCCCTTGTTGCAACCGCTTCGCAATATTGTCTTTCGTAGGAGTATCGAGGAATCCGTTGCGGGCTCCGTATGATGGGCGTGTTTTCAGCCGCCCATTGTCTGTGTTAGGGAAGCGCAATAAAGGATTTTTCGGCCAGCCGGACGACGAACCCCGTAGGAATACGGATCAGGCACGGAAGCGGAGCCAACCGACGCGCGGGGGCGTGCCGCTGGGCCCGCCGGGAGGATGATACGGAATGCATAATCGACGGTCGAGCTTCGAGTATGAGGACTTGCTCGCCTGCGGCCGGGGCGAATTATTCACCGAAGGGCCTCAGCTGCCGCTGCCGCCCATGCTCATGTTTGATCGCATCGCCGAAATCGACGACAAGGGCGGGGAGCACGGCAAAGGATTGGCGCGCGCCGAGCTCGAGGTCAAACCCGATCTCTGGTTCTTCCCTTGCCATTTCAAAGGCGACCCGGTGATGCCGGGATGCCTCGGAATCGACGCTTTGTGGCAGCTACTGGGCTTTTTTCTCGGGTGGCTTGGGGCCGAAGGGAAAGGCCGCGCGCTCGGTCTGGGCGAACTGAAGTTTTCTGGACAGGTTCTTCCGACGGTCAAGAAGGTCGTGTACGGCATCGACATCAAACGCGTGGTGCGCTCGAAACTCGTGCTCGGGATCGCCGACGGCTGGCTTTCGGCTGACGGGTCGATCATTTACCGTGCGTTCGACCTCAAGGTGGGCTTGTTCAGGGACGCTGTGATGCAGCCGAGCCAGGCTTGACCCGTCGCGTACACGCCTTGAGACGGTCAGCCGGACAGATACGGGAACCAATGAAATGAGACGTGTCGTCGTCACCGGAATGGGCATTGTCTCCTGCATCGGCAACAACACCCAGGAAGTGCTGGCGAGCTTGCGCGAGGCGAAATCCGGGATTTCACGCGCCAAGGACTATGCCGATCATGGCTTTCGCAGCCAGGTGCATGGCGCGCCGACGCTCAACGCCGAGGAGGCGATTGATCGGCGGGCGATGCGCTTTCTCGGCGGCGGCGCGGCGTGGAACCACGTCGCCATGGAGCAGGCAATCCGCGACGCCGGCCTCGAGCAGAACGAGATCTCACACGAACGAACCGGCATCATCATGGGGTCGGGTGGGCCCTCCACCCGCACCATCGTCGAGGCCGCCGACGTCGCACGAAGCAAGGGGCCAAAGCGGGTCGGTCCCTTCGCCGTGCCGAAGGCCATGTCGTCCACGGCTTCGGCGACGCTCGCCACCTGGTTCAAGATCAAGGGCGTGAATTACTCGATCTCCTCGGCCTGCGCGACATCGAGCCACTGCATCGGCAACGCCACCGAGATCATCGGCGCCGGCAAGCAGGACATCATCTTCGCCGGCGGCTGCGAGGAGCTGGATTGGACCCTGTCGGTTCTGTTCGACGCCATGGGCGCGCTGTCGACCAAGTATAACGCGACGCCGGAGAAGGCCTCGCGCGCCTACGACGCCGACCGGGATGGGTTCGTGATCGCCGGCGGCGCCGGCGTGGTCGTCCTCGAAGAGCTTGAGCATGCTCGCGCGCGAGGCGCCAGAATCTACGCCGAGCTCGCGGGATATGGCGCGACGTCGGACGGCGTCGACATGGTCGCTCCGTCCGGAGAGGGCGCGACCCGTTGCATGCGCCAGGCCTTGCAGGGCGTAGGGCCGAAGATCGACTACATCAATCCGCATGCCACCTCGACGCCGATCGGCGACGTGAAGGAGATCGAGGCGATCCGGGAGGTTTTCGGCTCGGGCGACAAATGCCCGCCCATTTCGGCGACCAAGTCGCTCACCGGCCATTCACAGGGCGCCACTGGCGTGCACGAGGCGATCTACTCGCTCCTGATGATGAACAACGGCTTCATCTGCGAGAGCGCCAATATCGAAAACCTCGACCCCGCCTGCGCCGACGTGCCGATCGTCCGCGAGCGGCGGGACAATGTGACGCTCGGCTGCGTGCTGTCCAACTCCTTCGGCTTCGGCGGGACCAACGCCTCGCTCGTGTTCAAGCACGTCGACGCCTAGCTGGGTCGCGGCCCGCGCCAGTCGAAGGGGGCATCTCATCTTGCAAAGAACGGGTTCTCCACCGGGTCAGGATCGCACCGCCGCCATGTCATGCCGATGTTGCATCGACGACATAAAAAACGGCGTGGACTGCGCCGAATCGGCGCGGCGGGCAAGCGGAGCACGGGTGCGATCGCCGGCTCCGCGAGGGAGGGTTCGACCCGATGAAGATCGATGGCTACGCGGCGCCCCCCGCCGTCGTTCAGTTTCCTCCGCGCAGGCCGGTCATCATGGCGTCTGAGCCGCCGGTCGCCAAAAGCGGGTTGATGGCCGGCAAGCGCGGCTTGGTGATGGGAGTTGCGAACGATCATTCGATCGCATGGGGCATCGCCAAAACGCTCGCCGCGCAGGGAGCGACGCTCGCCTTCACCTATCAGGGCGAAGCCCTCGGCAAGCGGGTCAAGCCGCTCGCCCATTCGCTCGGATCGGACCTCGTTGCGCCGTGCGATGTCGAGGACCTCGGTTCGGTCGACAAGATGTTCCAGGCGCTCGGCAGCGAGTGGGGCGGGCTCGATTTCCTCGTCCACGCGATCGCCTTTTCCGACAAGGCGGAACTGAAGGGGCGCTATGCCGACACCACGCGCGAGAACTTCATCCGCACGATGGTGATTTCCTGCTTCTCCTTCACCGAAATCGCCCGGCGCGCGGCGACCCTGATGCCGCATGGCGGCGCCATGGTGACGCTGACCTATGGCGGCTCCACGCGCGTGATGCCCAACTACAATGTCATGGGCGTGGCGAAGGCGGCGCTCGAAGCCTCGGTGCGCTATCTCGCCGCCGATTTCGGCCCGCAGGCGATCCGCGTCAACGCGATCTCGGCGGGACCGGTGCGCACGCTCGCGGGCGCCGGCATCGCCGATGCGCGGCTCATGTTCAACTATCAGCAGCGCCACGCGCCCCTGCGTCGCACCGTCCGCATCGAGGAAATCGGCGGCGCGGCGCTGTATCTGCTCTCGGACTTATCGACCGGCGTGACCGGCGACGTCCATTTCGTCGATTCCGGCTACAACATCATCTCGATGCCGCATCCGGCCGCGCTCAAGACGGTCGACGAAGCGGAAACGGCCGCCGAACAGCAGGCCGCCGCCAAGGACGCCGCGCAGTAGCTCGGGACCCCCCTCGAGATGACCCCCTAAAAGAGATGCCCGGCTCAAGGCCGGGCATCTACGTTTTTAAGGTTGAACACCAGGAAGACCGCTCCGCCGAAATCAGGCAAGGTCGAAGCGATCGGCGTTCATCACCTTGTTCCAGGCCGCCACGAAGTCATGCACGAACTTCTGCTCCGCGTCGGCCGAACCATAGACTTCGGCAAGGGCGCGCAGCTGGGCGTTCGAACCGAAAATGAGGTCGACGCGGGTGCCGGTCCACTTCAGTTCGCCGCTCTTGCGATCGCGCCCCTCGAACACATCCTCGGCATCCGAGGCCGCCTTCCACGTCGTGCCCATGTCGAGCAGGTTGACGAAGAAGTCGTTGGTCAGTGTCCCCGGTCGCTTGGTGAAGACGCCGAGGTTCGACTGCCCGTGGTTCGCGCCCAAGACGCGCATGCCGCCGATGAGAACCGTCATCTCCGGTGCGGTCAGCGTCAGCAATTGCGCCTTGTCGATCAGCAGTTCCTCTGCCGAAACGGCGTATTTGGCCTTTTGATAGTTGCGGAACCCGTCCGCGACCGGCTCGAGCGGAGCGAAGGTTTCCACATCGGTCTGCTCCTGCGAGGCGTCCGTGCGCCCCGGCGCAAAGGGAACCGTCACGTCGACGCCGGCCTTCTTCGCCGCTTGCTCGACGGCTGCACAACCGCCGAGCACGATCAGGTCGGCAAGCGAAACCTTCTCGCCACCGGACGCGCCGTCGTTGAACGCCTTCTGGATTCCCTCAAGGGTCTTGAGCACCTTCGCCAATTGCGCAGGCTGGTTAACCTCCCAATCCTTCTGCGGCGCGAGGCGGATGCGTGCTCCGTTCGCCCCACCGCGCTTGTCGGAGCCGCGAAAGCTGGCGGCCGAGGCCCAGGCCGTCGAGACCAGTTCGGGGACGGAAAGTCCCGATGCGAGGATCTTGCCCTTGAGGGCAGCGACATCCTTCGCATCGATCAGCTTGTGATCGACTGCGGGGACGGGGTCCTGCCAGAGCAGCTCCTCGGCGGGAACCTCCGGGCCGAGATAGCGCGAGCGTGGGCCCATGTCGCGGTGGGTCAGCTTGAACCACGCCCGGGCGAACGCGTCTGCCAACTGATCCGGATGTTCGTAGAAGCGCCGCGAGATCGGTCCATAGATCGGGTCGAACCGCAGCGAGAGGTCCGTGGTCAGCATGGTGGGCCGCCGATGCTTTGACGGGTTTTGCGCATACGGCACCGATTCCGGGGCATCCTTCGCCACCCACTGCTGCGCACCGGCCGGGCTCTTGGTCAGTTCCCATTCGTAACCGAACAGGTTCTCGAAGAAGTTGTTGCTCCATTTCGTCGGCGTCGTGGTCCAGGTGACCTCGGGGCCGCCGCCGATCGTGTCATCGCCCATGCCGCTGCCAAAACTGCTCTTCCAGCCGAGGCCTTGCTCTTCGATGCCGGCGGCTTCGGGCGCCGGGCCCACCAGCGCCGCATCGCCAGCGCCGTGGGCTTTGCCAAACGTGTGTCCGCCGGCGATGAGCGCGACGGTCTCCTCGTCGTTCATGGCCATGCGCGCAAAGGTCTCGCGGATGTCCTTGACGGCAGCGAGCGGGTCCGGGTTGCCGTTCGGCCCTTCCGGGTTCACGTAGATCAGACCCATCTGCACGGCGGCGAGAGGATTCTCGAGATCCCGGTCACCCGAATAGCGCTTGTCGCCAAGCCAGGCGTCCTCGGCGCCCCAATAGGTGTATTCGTCAGGCTCCCAGACATCGGCGCGACCGCCGCCAAAGCCGAAGGTCTTGAAGCCCATCGACTCGAGCGCGACGTTGCCGGCCAGGATCATCAGGTCGGCCCAGGAAATCTTGTCGCCGTATTTCTGCTTGATCGGCCAGAGCAGCCGGCGCGCCTTGTCGAGGTTCACGTTGTCCGGCCAAGAGTTGAGCGGCGCGAAGCGCTGCTGGCCTTGTCCGGCGCCGCCGCGACCGTCGCCGATGCGGTAGGTGCCCGCGCTGTGCCATGCCATGCGAATGAAGAGCGGCCCGTAATGACCGAAATCCGCGGGCCACCACGGCTGCGAGTCCGTCATCAGTGCGGTGAGGTCCTGTTTCAGGGCCTTCAGGTCGAGCTTCTTGAACTCCTCCGCGTAGTTGAACGCCGCGCCCATGGGATTGGACAGGGAGGAGTTCTGGTGGAGCATTTTGAGGTTCAACTGGTTCGGCCACCAGTCCCGGTTGGACCTCATTCCCATATTCGTATGCTGCATGAACGGGCACCCGCCCGCGCTCTCGTCAGTCTTTGCGTCCATGTCTCTCTCCGATCGTGTCCTGCAATTTCTTCATGTTGTTCCGTATAGAACGATCAACGCCTGGGAGTCGTGCCGACAGAGAGCCCAATTGCCCTCTTGTCGCCGATTGGATTGCAGGCGGTCGTGGTGAGTTAGGGGAATCCGCCGTGTAAAAAACTCCTCCGCCCTTTTTGGTGTGATGCGCCCGGGTCCCCGACCCGGATGTTGGCTAGAGCATCCTACGTTCTTTTGATTAGGTCTAATCGAATTGTTTCAGCCTCGCGATCAGATTATCTTATCTGTGTGATCACGCTGAGACAGCTCAAATATTTCGCGGCGCTGGCGCGCCATGGCCATTTCGGTCGGGCGGCGAGCGAATGCGCCGTGAGCCAACCGGCGCTCTCGATGCAGATCCGCGACCTGGAAAAGACCCTTGGGGTCGACCTCGTGGAACGCCGGCCGGGCGAGGCGGTGCTCACCGCGATCGGGCGGGATTTGGCCTTGCGCAGCGAGGAGGTGCTCGCGGGCGCTCGCGACCTCGTCGATTTCGCCCGGCATCAGGGCCGCATCCTTACCGGGCGGCTACGGCTCGGCGTGATCCCGACGCTCGCGCCCTACGTGCTGCCGAAAATCTTGCCGGCGCTGCAGGGCCAATACCCCGACCTGCGCATCGAGCTGCGCGAGACCCAGACGCGGCTATTGATCGAGGAATTGTCACGCGGCGTGCTCGACGTACTGATGCTCGCGCTGCCGCTCGAAGAGCCGGAGATCGAAACGGTGCCGCTGTTCAATGACCCGTTTGCGCTGGCGGTCGTGGCGTCCGATCCGCGCCCGGCGGGCAAAAAAGTCGATGCTCGCGCGATCGAGCGCGAGCCGCTCATTCTCCTCGAAGAAGGGCATTGCTTGCGCGACCAGGCGCTCGCCTATTGCGCCGGCGCGCGCGGCGAACAGTCGATGAGCCTCGGCGCGACCAGCCTCACGACGGTGATGCAGATGGTCGCGAACGGCTACGGCGTGACGCTGCTGCCGCAGGTCGCCATCGAAGTCGAAGCGCGCGACCCCCGCATCAAGCTGTTGCGATTCTTGCCGCCCGAGCCCGGTCGCACCATCGGCCTTGCGTACCGGCGCACCGCGCCGCGCAAGGCGGACTTTTCCGCGCTGGGAAAATTGGTGACGGAGGCGCTGGGGGTGAAAGGAGCGAATAAACGCGCGCCAAGAGGCGGATGAGCAGAGCGCAGAGGTAGAGCTTGTGCGAAGTCTGCCTGCCGGGCTTAGAAGCTCACGCGCAGGCCGCCTTTGCCACTGACGACGGTACTGGAGTCGGACAGCGAGAGCCATTCTGCGCCGGCGAACAGACCCACCGACCCGGCGTAAACTTCAAGACCGCCGCCGCCAAATCCGCCCCAGACATCGTCTTTGCCCGGCGTGGCGAACGGCAGTGGCAGGCCGAGCAAGAGTGAGTTCACAGTGAAGTCGCCGAGACGCTGGACGCCAAGCGCGCCGCCATAGACGTTCACCCGCGTCAGCCACACGCCATAGAGGGTCTGGGCGATAAGCTTGACCTCGCCGCGCTCTTCAAGGTCCTGCACGGCGCGACCTGCGACCGTCAGGTTCGCGTTCGAGCCTGTTTCCGTATACCCGTCGAACGCGCCATAGAGATAACGGACGCGCAGGTTCGGCATCATTGTCCAGGTCACGCCATTATAGCTGCCGAGAGAATGACGTAGCCCGTAGGTCATTTCCGGGCTGATGTACCAGCCATCGTAATTCGCCGTCGCGGCCTGCAAATTGGGAGCAAGATTGCTCGCGATCGTGCGGCTCGTGCTGTTCTGCGACGGCCCGCCCTGCACCGCAGCTTGAAGAAAAGACTTGCCGAATGCATAGCGGGCAAAGCCGCCGCCAAAAATGAGATCGCTATTCGCCCAGCCTGCGTTCTGATCGAGAGACGTGCGGGTCGCACCCCCTCCGATGAATGCGCCAAGCCGCAGCTCGGGCCTTACCAACCAGTCCCCGCCCATCATGCCGCCGTAATAATCGCTGGTGGCTTTGAACAGGATGCCATCCGACGGCTGGATGCGTTCGCCGCCAAAGCCGCGCGCCCAAAGCGCCGCGCCGTCGGCCAAAACCACGGTCGGGTTTTTGAATGCCATGGGATCGGCAGCATAGGCTGAGAGGCCGGGGATCGAGGCGAACACCTCCTCCACCCGCGAGGCCGGGGATTGCGGGGCGGCAAAGGCGATAGCCGATCCACCGGGCATATTGCTGAAGCCCTCGAACATCGGGATGGCCGACGATACTCCGCGCGAGAAGTCCATCAGTGCGCGGTCGAAAGTTGCGAACAGCGTCGGATCGAGGGTGGCGATCTGGTTGCCGCTAATCACGAAAGGCTGCCCGCCTGATACATTGATCGTGCCGGCAAAGTTTGAGAGCGTCACCAGCCAGGAGATGTCGCGCCCGGTGACGACATTTACAAAATCCGGCCCACCGCCCATGTCGATCGCGCCGAAGATGCGCGAGCCGGGCAAGAGCGTCAGCGTGCTGGCAGCGGCACCGAACCGCAGCGCCGTGCCGCCGGTGCCAATAATGGTTCCGGCGTTGGTGACGTTTCCGATTCCGGCCTGAAACCCGACATTGCCTGAAACGGCGCCCGTATTGATCAAACTCACGGTGTCGCCCGTGATACCGAAACTGTTGCCCGAAACGGTTCCGGAGTTGACCACGTTAATAATGTTGCCTCCGACGCCTACCCTGCCCCCCGAAATAGTTCCGGAGTTAGATACATTAGCGGTAATGCCTCCAACGCCCGTGTCGCCCCCCGAAATAGTTCCCGAATTGGTCACATTCGCGGTGGTGGCTGCTACGCCTGTGTTGCCCCCCGAAATTGTTCCGGAGTTGGTCACATTGGCGGTAACTGCTCCGATGCCTGTGGCGCCCCCTGAAATGGTTCCGGAGTTGTTCACGACCGCGGTCACGACCCCGATGCCGACACCGTTCGCGGCTGTTGCGAAGATGCTTCCGGAGTTGGTGACGTTGGCAGTCGTGCCAGAGATGCCAAATATGCTCCCCGAGATGGTTCCAGAGTTGATGATGGTCGCGGTCGTGGCACTGATCCCGAGACCAATCGCAGATATTCCCTGGATATTGCCGAAGTTGGTCACAGTGGCGGTGTCGGCGAAAATACCGGCATTCGTTCCAGTCACTGTCGCGCCCGGGAGCACGGTCACGCCGAAGTTAAACGCCGCACCGCCGTATCCAATATTCGGGGAGCCTGGTCCCTGGTTGACCGTCGTGCCGGAGCACGTCGCCGCCGGCGGGTTTGTGTTGGCAGCCGGATCACAAACAGCAAAGCTCGGTCGGCTCATGGCGGCGACAGACAATGCGACCAGCACGACCATCCCTGCAACACGCAAGGGCGCCGACCATCGAAAGGGAAACCGCTTAAGACGACCCTCGTCCGGACCTTCGATTGCGATTAACGCGCCCGGCAACGCGATTCCAGCCATTCCTCCCCCCACCGCACCAAAAAATGCGCAGTCCCACGACTCAAACGATAACTTGTTTTAGGACCGAGGCACCACGCCCCTGGAGGCGAACCCCGTGAATTGCCAGGCAGTGTGTCGCCAAGGCCACAATCGCATTTAAAGCGCCGGCTGTGGCGCGCGTGGCGGGGAAGATATTCGCCGACGACGTCAATCTCGGTTTCCGGTCACGCCCATCTCCCGCGCTTGCGTCGCGGCCAACAGGATAACCGCAAAAGACCGACCCGTTGCCCTCTACTCAACCGAGCTGCGCTGCGCGTTCGCGAGCTGCGAAATCTCGGTGCCGAGACGCCGAACCACGACCATGCGGGTTACCTCGCCGCGCAAGAACGCCTGCAGGAATTTATTGTAGTTCTTGAACGACACGCAGCCAAGCGACGCGCCGCTGGACCCGAGCATGTAGGTGTGCGCGAGCATGCCGTCGCGTCCATACATGGTGCTGCCGGGCGCCGGGTTGAGGCGAATGGCGCGCACGCCGTGAAATAAGGCTTCGCGCATTTTGAGATCGTAAACGTTCGGCGGCGTCGGGCCGCGGTTCTTCTTGTGGACGGCGTCTGGATCGTCGCGGTGCTTGCCGCGTCCCGAATGCGCCTCGAGCCGGGTTCCGTCGGGCATATAGACGGTTTGCGCGGCAATGTCATAAACCGCGGTCTTGCTATCGACATGGCGCAGCAAGATCGACCCGTTGTGAGGCCGTTCCGGGGGCAACGGTTGTTGCGGGATTGACGCGGTGATCACCGCGTCGGCCGGCTCGGCCCGCACCGCGGCAGGACCAATAACCGCGCTGGCCCCGTCAAGTTTCGCTTGCGCGCGGGGAGCGTTCGCCGGACGTGGCAGGGACGATGACAGCGATCCGAAAACTCGGCGCTCAAAGGCGCCTGTCGGCAGTATCGGCGCGGCGCTTGCGAGGATGTAGGTCGGAGTAGCCGTAAGGACCGGCTCGGTTTCAACCGTCGCGTCCTCGGCGGGAGCGGGCGCGGCGACGGCTTGCGCCGAGATCGCACGCTCCGCCATCGCGACCTGCAAAAGGCGCGCGCTGCTCTGGGCCATCCGCGACAGCCCAACCGGCGCTCTCGCGCTCAAATGAGGATGGACTGAAAAGCCGACGGCGACGATCCAGACCGCGGCGACGGTGACAAAGGCGACCGTCGCGCCGGCGCCGGCGACCGTGCCGAGGCCGATAAGGGCGCGGCGAAAAGCGCTCCGGCGCAATGCGCCAAGAGCATCGGCAAGGCTGTCAAAAGGACTGAACTCAGGGAACGTCGTGACCGCGCACGTCATAAACTGCACTGCTTCATGTTGAGGCGGCGACCCAACTGCGCTCGTTGAGCCGCTTCGACCGCTCTGATCCCCCCGAAAGGACGGAACTCGCGTCACGGCCTGACTAGCCGTCTCGCTTCTGAAACACGTCGGATCACAATGGAGGGATAGGGTTAAACGATCCTGAATCGGCGATCGCTTAAATGGATTTCTTTGATCAGCGCGAAGCGCGCCCTTTGGGCAACGTTATTCAAAGCTAAAGGTGCGGGTGCGGTCAGCGCGTGAAGAGGTGGCGTGGCGGCTTCAAACCAAGCGTCGCCGATCAGAACTGCACCCGCGCCTCGATCGACCCGAACAGGTCGCCGCCGCCCGGCTGCGAGGAGAATTCCTGCGTTCGCTTGGTCACGGTGAAAGCAACGCGGCTGCCGTATTGGGTGAAGATTTCCGCGCCCGCCACCAAGTCGGCGACGAACACCTGATGGTTGACCGACGGGCTGGAGACGAAAGTGTTGCCGTCGAGGAAGACATTGTAGCCGACCGCACGCCCTTCCGCGCCGGCGAAGAAGGCAAATCCCCACGCCGGTCCCTGCGGATTGGGCGAGAAGAACGATGCGCCGGACGGCGCCGGACGCACCCGCGTCGGCCCCCAGGTCGACGACAGCGAACGGCCGAACCGGAGCAACGCACCAGCGGATGCATAGGTGTAGACATTGCCAACGGTCGCGCCGAGCGAGGGAACGACGTCGGCGCCGAAGCCGTCGCCGTACTCGACGCCGAATTTCCAGCGGCGCTCCCAGGCGGCGAGAAAGGCCGGCTCGTTCTTTAGCTGATAGCTCCAACCGGTCGGACAGGACTGTCCGAGCGCCGAATGGAAACCGCACTGCACCGTCTTGCCTCCGGCGGCCGGTCCGACCACCCCGCCGAGGAATTCGAACGAATCAAGCTGCACCCCGGCGGTTTCCTGCGCGAGCGAGAAACCCGTGTAGAGCCAGCCGGCATAGGGCCGGTCGTTCGGGTCGGGCGGGACCAGCTTGAGGTTTTCCGGCGTGAAGATGCTTTGGCCGACGACCCAGTTGAACTGACGGCGAGCCGGACCGGGCGGCGCGCCGAGCGTGACCACCAAGCCGCCGATGAGATCGAACGGCGCGTCCACGAAGGACTTGTTGAAAAAGTCGTTGAACGCCAGCGCGGCGAGGAAGCCCTGGGTGTAGCCATAGTCGCGCTGAGACACGAGCGCGTCATTTTCCTCAACGAGGACAAGCGCAGGTTGTGCGCGCGCCTCGGCCGCCATGGCTGCGAGCCCCAGCGCCGCAACAACGATGATCCGCGCCAATCGCGACAACGTCGCCCCCTGCTGGCTTCCCAGCAATTCCCACCACACCTTCGGGGATTTCAGATGGCTAAGGAAGCGTAAGGACACGATCCAGCGCGGAAACGGCATCGACGTTGCCGAAATGCAACGCTCTGGGCCGGCCACCGCCCGAATCCCGCGACTCATCGCGTCCGGCCGACATGGACCGATAGGTCGCGAATGCTCGGCTGCTCGCCGGTCAGCGGATTTTTTGGGTCCCAGGCATAGGACAATGTTTGGAACCGCAGCGCGCGCGCATCGACCATTAGCAGCCGGCCGACCAGCCCTTCCCCGAACCCGACGATCTCCCGGATCACCTCGAGCGCCAGCAGCGAGCCGATCACGCCGGTGAACGCGCCGAGGATGCCGGCCTCGGCGCAGGCGGGAATGGTTCCCTCCGGCGGGGGTTCGGGAAACAGGCACCGATAGGTCGGGTTCGGCCGGCCGTCCCCGCTCTTCTCATGCGCGCGGATTGTCGTCAGGGTGCCGTCGAACACCCCGACGGCGGCGGTGACGAGCGGCTTCTTCGCGAAAAAACAAGCGTCGGAAACGAGATAGCGCGTGGCGAAATTATCCGAGCCGTCGGCGACCAGATCGTACTGCGCGATCAAGGCGAGCGCGTTCTCGGCCAAAAGCCTCACCCCATGCGCCTCGACTGCGACATGGGGATTGAGCCGCTCGATCGCGGCGGCTGCGCTTTCAACCTTCGGCCGGCCGAGATCGGGGGTTGCATGGATCACTTGCCGCTGCAGGTTCGACAGCGACACGACGTCGTCGTCCACGACCCCGAGCGTGCCGACGCCGGCCGCCGCGAGGTAGAGCAGCGCCGGCGCGCCGAGCCCGCCCGCCCCCACCACGAGGACGCGGGCGCGCTTGAGCGCGGCCTGGCCCGGCCCGCCCACTTCGTGCAACACGATGTGGCGGGCATAGCGTTCGAGTTCGTCGTCGCTCAGCATGGTCGATCTGGCCCAAGCGGCGGCTGTTCGGCTAGAGTCCGCCCGATCTACTTAGCACGCATGGAGACCGGCATGAGACGTGGCGGCGCAGCGCTTCTGACTCTCCTCGGCTGCCTGGCGCTCGCCGCCGACGCGTCCGCACAGCTTTTCGCGCCGGCGCCGGCGAGGCCACAGGGCGCGCGCCCGTCCGCCCGTCCGGCAAAGCCAGCGCCGAGCAAGCCGCCTCCCGCCTACGCGGCCATTCCGGAGGCCGAACGCATCGCCATCCAGCTCGATCTCATTTGGACGGGCGATTACAACGGCATGGCGAACGGCGACTTCGGCGAGGCCTCGGTTGCGGCGGTCAAATCCTTTCAAAGAAACATCGCCGGCAAGGAGACCGGCGTCCTCAATCCGGACGAGCGGCTGAGGCTCGAGCGGGCGGCAAAAACCGTCCAGCAACGGGCCGGCTGGCAGGTGATCGATGACCGGACCACCGGCGCGCAGTTCGGCCTGCCGACCAAGCTCGTGCCGCAACAGCGCGCGACTGATGCGGGAACCCACTGGCAGTCGCGCCACGGCGAGATCCAGGTCGACACGTTCCGCCTGGCGGGCCCGTCGGTCACGCTGGCTCAAGCCTTCGAGCAGCAGAAGAAAGAGCCGCGCCAGCGCAA
>JBAPYK010000158.1:0-1600 GCA_049284695.1 Rhodoplanes sp.
CGCGGCGCAAGTTTCTGCTTGCTGCCGGCGCAACCGGGGCGGCCGCGGTGGCCATGCCGCAGGTCTCGCGCGCGCAGACGTTAGTTTGGAAATATCAATCGACCTGGCCGACCAAGGACATTTTCCACGAGGACGCCGTCGACTACGCCAACAAGGTCAACCAGATGACTGGCGGCCGGCTGAAGCTCGAAGTGCTTGCCGCCGGCGCCGTCGTGCCCGCGTTCCAGATGTCCGACGCGGTGCATTCAGGCATTCTCGATGCTGGCCATGGCGTCTGCGCTTATTGGTATGGCAAGCACAAGGCCTATTCGCTGTTCGGCACGCCGCCGTCTTTCGGCTGGGACGCGCAAAGCATGCTGGCCTGGTTCTATGCCGGCGGCGGCGAGGCGCTCTACAAAGAACTGGTCAACGACATTCTCAAACTCAACCTCGTCGGGTTCCTCTATTTCCCGATGCCGACCCAGCCGCTCGGCTGGTTCAAGAAGCCGGTCACCTCGCCCGACGATTTGAAGAATATCAAGTATCGCACGGTCGGCCTCTCCGCCGACGTTTACAAAGAAATGGGGGCGGCGGTGACCATTCTGCCGGGCGGCGAAATCGTGCCGGCGATGGACCGCGGCTTGCTCGACGCCGCCGAGTTCAATAATCCGTCATCCGACATCCTGCTCGGCTTCCCGGACGTCTCTAAGGTCTACATGACCGGAAGCCATCACCAGCAGGTGGAGTGTTTTGAAGTTATCTTCAACAAGACAAAATTCGACGCGCTTCCTGCCGAGATAAAAGGGATCCTGCGCAATGCCGCGCACGCCGCTTCGGCAGATCAAATCTATACCGCCTATGATCGCTATTCAAAAGACCTCGATGCGATCAAAGCGCGCGGCGTGCAGGTGATCAAGACGCCGAACTCCGTTCTGGTGGCGCAACTCGATGCCTGGGACAAAGTGATCGCGGCGCAGTCGAAGGAACCTTTCTTCAAAAAGGTGATCGACTCGCAGAAGGCGTGGGTCAAGCGGACCCAGCCTTACCTGTCGACCAACAACCTCGACAGCGCAGCGCTGGAGTCGGCCTACAAACATTTCTTCGGCTGACCCGATCGGTTCCGGCTCAGCGACTCTGCGCGGATGCCGTCCGCGCAGAGCGCGGCCGTTGTGACTGCCTTCTCGGTTTTTCTCCTGGGGAGCCGGATCATCGATGGACCCATCCGGTATTCTTAATCTGATCGGCGGCCCTAAGCAGCTTCCGATCTATGCTTTCCTGGCGTCGATCCCTATCGTTCTGGTGTTTTTCGTGATTGAGTTTCGGGCTGCCGTGCGCCGCACGGCGGAGGCGCGGATTGGCGAGCGCTTTCTCTATCTTATTGATGCGCTTAGCGCGGCTGTCGGCAAAACCTTCGGTTGGTGCATCCTCCTTCTCACCCTTTCGACGAGCTACGAGGTGTTCGCGCGCTACATGTTCGGCGCGCCGACCGATTGGGCGTTCGACGCCTCGTATATGCTTTATGGGGCCCTGTTCATGCTGGCAGGCGCCTACACGCTCTCGCGCAACGGCCAAGTGCGCGGCGATTTTCTCTATCGCGCCTGGCGGCCGCGCACGCAGGCGA
>JBAPYK010000159.1:0-6361 GCA_049284695.1 Rhodoplanes sp.
AAGGGGCGGTTTTTGGCGCTATAGATGGTCGGGAAGTCGGGAAAAGCTAAGCTATTGATGCGCCAATACAGTTTGATTCCTGCCGGGCCCACCACGCGGAAATCAAAGACCTAATCTGATCTTAGGACGGCCAAGCGCGGTGCCGTGTCTGGCAACATTTCTGGCAACAATCAGCGATTTTCGTCCCGTGGCGTTCCTGCCACAGCTCCGGTGAGCGATCAAACCGTCGGGAATCGATATCTTCGTCACTCGCGGCAGAAAAGGGCCGAGGGGGTTCCTCGCTGAGCAGTGGGAGAAAAACGATTGCAGCCGCCATTGCAATGATAGGAAACGCTTCGAGCATTTCGAGCAAAGCACCGATCCTTCTTTCACCGGTGGAAGCGATAAGGCCGGAAATCCGCATCCGCGCCCCGCTTGCAAACTCGATTCCGCCACGCTCTCAGCCCAGCGTCGCGGTTGCCATAGCCCCGGCAAGTAACGTGCCAGAGGGAGGCAAACTCTAAGAACGAGCATGGTCCGTCGACGATCGCTGCTCGACGGGCTCAACCCATCGGCGAACCCGTGCGCTCTTCGTGATCTGCGAGCGATGCCACCACGAGGCGGTGCTGTCGGCCTAGTGGTGGCGGCGCAGTGCTTGCTCAGTGCTGGCGGTACTCCCGGAAGCAGCAATCGCGAGTGTACTCGGAGGTGACGTCCGGCCGGCATCTAAATCTCAGACCAGCTGAGAGCGATGACTGCTAGTCGAGCCTTCTTCTCATTGCGATCGCTCTCGCCCCGTAAGCCCCGTTGGCTTCCACTCACGCGCGCGTTTCTGGGCTTCGGCGATTTCCGCCGCGGTCATCCTTGAAGCCAGATCCTTTTTCTTTTTGTCAGCCAGACCGCGATAGAGCTCCGAAAGCTCCAATTCTCCGTGCTTGGCTTGTGAGGTGGCAAGGTCATAAAATTTATGCGCCTCGACATAGTCCTTCGGAACACCTTTGCCTTCTGCATAGGCGTCCCCGAGCCAAATTAATGCTTGGGGATGGCCCTTTGCTGCAGCCAAATTAAACAATCTCAATGCTTCCGCGTAATCCTGAGAAACGCCCCAGCCTTTGTAGTGCATCAATCCAAGATGAAAAATCCCATTCGGATCTCCTCGGCGGACAAGTTCTTGGATATTCCGCAGCTCCGCCTTGTATTTTCGGATAGCTGCAGCCTCCAAGCCTTCCTCAAGCGCCGGCCGCTGCTGAGCAGAGGCGATGGGCACGCCTGAAAGGCAGCCAAGCACGGCGGCGAGAACAGCCATTCGCAGCCCGCGCATCATCCGGACAGCCTCCCGCCTTCGGCCCGAGGATCAACGCCGCCTTTGAGCACCCGGCCGAGGCCCGGCGATAGCGCGGCGAGGATCACGGCCCCAAGCAGCACCGGCACGAAGGCGGCGCGCGGCGCGCCGGTCAGATCCCAGGCGAGGCCGCTCAACACCGGCGTGATCACTGCGCATGAGTAGCTGATGGTGAACATGCCGGCGGCAAGCCGATGCACGTCGTCGGGCCGCGCGAGAAGCGGCGGCAGCGCAAAGATCATGGTCAGAACGGCGGCGCACGAGAACCCGATCAAGGCCGCGCCGGCAACGACGACGGGCGGCGATCCGACGATGATGCCCGTCAGCGCGGCAAAGCATAACGCACCGCACCCAAAATACGGCCAGGCCTTGCGCACCAGGCTCCCGGCAAGGACGAGCAGCAGGAGCGAGGCCGGGATCTGACCCAAATTCAGCGCCGTCAGGGTGATGCTGATAAGGTCCGGTCGCCCCGTGCGGGTCAAGAGCTCGGGCACGAATGCGTTCGCAGTGAAGTAGATCGCGTTGACGGTGCCGAACATGATACCGATCCGCCACAGCACCCCGCTGCGCCAATCCGGCCACCACTTGCGCCCCGCCACGAAGCCGGACGCGGCGCCCGCTTGGCGGTTTGGAGCCAGCGTCGCGATCAGCACCGCGATTGCGGCGCAAGGGACCGCCCAGGCAATGAAGGTTCCGCGCCAGCTGCCCCCGACCTGCGGCAGCAACACCGGCAAAGTGAGCGCGACCGGCAACACCTCGCCCACCAGCAAACCGTTAGTGAAGACCGCCGTGCCGAAGCCGATCCGGTCGGGCAACCAGGCGCGCACCAGCGGCGGCAGCGAAGGCTGCATCACCGCGACGCCGAACCCGGTCAACACGGTGGCCGCATAGAGCAGCCAGATATTCGGCGCGATCCCGCGGAAGGCGGAGCCGGCCGCGGTGGCGAGCAGGCCAAAAATAAGCGTCGCCAGCGCCCCAAACCGGGCGATCAAAAGGGAGCCCGGGACCGCCGCGATAGCGAACAGCACTGATGGAATGCCGGTGAGCACCCCGACCTCGGTCGCCGAGAGCGCGAGATCGTCGCGAATCATCGGGATCACCGGTGGTACGGCCAGGATCGTCATGCGCAGCCCGGTGCCCGCAAGCCAGAGCAACATGACGGCCTGCATCAGTTGGCCACGGCCCGGCGCTTCACTGCCTGGATGGGAGGCCCTCATCGCCCTGTTTCACTTTCGTTTTCGTTGCTTGGGCGAACGGAAGCGGCCCGAGGTAAGACGACATGCTGCCGCGCAAACACGGCAAAAAGCCGCGCAACATTATCAAGGAGGCGGGCCGAATCTCACATAATTTGCGATCCCTCGCTGTCGCAAAACTCTGACGGCGGATTTTGCCCCCTCATAGGTGTTCAAATAGACCTTCGCCTGCGCCGCGACCGACCAACCGATTTGTAAATCGCGCCCCCTCTTGCATTTTTTTCGCGTAAAGCAGATGGAGCAGGGCCATGCGATTGAACCTCTTTGCGGGCCTCTATCCTTTCAAGCCGCGCGAGGCTGTCCGCGATGCTCTGGCGGGCGTGACGCTCGCCTCGATGAACATTCCACAGGTTCTCGGCTACACCCGGATCGCCGGCACACCCGTCGTCACCGGCCTTTACACGGTGTTGCTGCCGCTCGTCGCCTTCGCCATCTTTGGCTCCTCGCGCCATCTTGTCGTGGCGGCGGACTCCGCGACCGCGGCGATCTTCTCCAATGCGCTGTCTGCCATGGCGGAGCCCGCCAGCGAGAAGTACATGGCGCTCGTTGCCATGCTGGCGCTGCTGACGGCCATGCTCTTGATCGTGGCGCGGATCTTTAAGCTGGGCTTTCTCGCCGATTTCCTTTCACGCACCGTGCTGATTGGATTTCTTACCGGCGTTGGGTTTCAAGTCGGCATCGCGATGCTCGGCGACATGCTCGGCGTGGAGGTGTCCTCGCATCGCACGCTTATTCAGGTTCAAGAGATTCTGTGGGGCCTGCCGGGACTCCATGTTCCGACGTTGGGGCTCTCGACTTTGGTGACAGGCAGCATCCTTTTTGGCGATCGACTGGCGCCGCGGGTGCCTGTTGCGCTTGTCGTGGTGGTCGGGATGATTGCGGCGAGCGCTCAATTCCGCTTCGTCGAGCATGGCATCGCAGTCATCGGTCCGGTTCCAGGTGGTTTGCCATCAATCAAATTGCCGGAGGTCAGCTGGAGCGAAACCCTGGCGCTTTTGCCGGTTGCTGCTTCATGCTTTGTCATGATCATCGCGCAAAGCGCGGCGACATCGCGGGTGTTCGCCGTGCGGCATCATGAGAGCGTCGACGAGAATGCCGACATCCTTGGGCTGGCGGCGGCGAATGCGGCTGCCGGAATAAGCGGAGCTTTCGTCGTCAACGGCAGCCCGACGCAGACCGCTATGGCGGAGAGCGCGGGTGCGCGCAGCCAGCTCGCACAACTGGTCTTTGCTGGCGTCGTAGTAATCGTGCTGCTGTTCCTGACCGGCCCGCTGCAATACTTGCCGCGCTGCGTACTGGCCAGCATCGTGTTCACCATCGCCGTCGGGATGATCGACGTGAAGGGGCTGCGCGCAATCCGCCATGAAAGTCCGGGCGAGTTCAATCTCGCGGTCTTCACCGCCGCGGGCGTGGTCGCGATCGGCGTCGAGTGGGGCATCGTGATGGCGATCGCTCTTTCACTCATTCGACACGTCCGGCATAGCTATCGCCCGCATACGGCTGTGCTCGTCCCGGATGCAACCGACCAGTGGACGCTGACGCCCGCGACGCCGGGCGTGCAGACCGCGCCCGGCCTGATCATCTACCGGTTTGGCGCAGATCTGTTTTACGCGAACGACAACCGTTTTGTCGATGAAGTGCGTAACCTCGTGGAGCGAGCGCCCACTCCTGTCCGGTGGTTCATTGTCGACGCGGGCGCCATTACGGATATGGACTATTCCGCCGCGCAATCCATACGCGATCTGCTCAATGAATTGAGCCGGCAAAAAGTCGGCATAATCTTCGCGCGTGTCAGTCCGTACCTGCGATCCGACATGGATCGGCACGGCATTACCGCCGTGATCGGGCAAACGCGGATTTTCACGACCCTCCACGAAGCCGTCAATGCAGTCCAGACCGCCGCTATTCAGCGGCCTTGACCGACGCGCCGCCGAACAGCTCTTGCTCGACGATCCCGCAGATCACATGCGCGGCGACGATGTGGATCTGTTGGATCACCGGCGTTTCTCCTGACGGCGCCGCGAGGCAAATGTCGCAATAGGCCGACATCTCCCGGCGGCCATCGCCGGTGAAACCGATCGTCGTTATCCCGAGGTCGCGCGCGGCCTTGAGCGCCAGAAGCACATTGGGCGAGCGGCCCGACGTCGAGAGCGCGAGGAAGACATCACCCGGCCGGCCGAGACCGCGCACCTGGCGCTCGAACGTCCGGTCATAGCCGTAGTCGTTTCCAATCGCGGTCAGGATCGACGTATCGGTGGTCAGCGCAATCGCCGGCAGCGGATTGCGGTCGAACCCGAACCGGGACAAGAGTTCGCCGGCGATGTGCTGCGCATCCGCGGCGCTGCCGCCATTTCCGGCGATCAATAGTTTCGCGCCATTGCGGAACGCCCGCGTGATGGCCCCCGCAATTCCGTCGATCGCCTCCCGCAAGGCGGGGTCGCCGGCCGCCCGGTCCAACGCTTCGCAAGACCGGCGAAAATACGCGGCGACCTTATCGCTATTGTCGATCATTTGCCCTTCCTGCTTTTGTCGGTCGCAGTATAACCTGTTTCTCTGCCGGCCGAAGCGGGCGCTCACGACTTGGCCTGCAAGGCCCTTGCCTGGGTGGCACGGGGCGGCCGGACCATTGGATAAGGCGCATGCGGACTGCCGGCGATCCCCTCGATTCTGAAGGCGTTTGGTGCGAGGTGCGCGACGGCGCGGCGCGCGGCGGCCCGGCATTGTTCCTGGATCGGGACGGCGTCGTGGTGGAGGAGACCGAGTATCTGTGCAGGGCCGAAGACGTCGCCATCCTGCCAGGAGTCGCAGGCGTGATCGCCGCAGCCAACCGCCGCGGCGTTTCTGTTGTGCTGGTGACCAATCAATCGGGCATCGGCCGTGGCTATTTCGGCTGGTCCGATTTTGCCGCAGTCCAGCATGCGATCGCGTCGGTCTTGGAAGCGCAAGGCGCGCGGCTCGACGCCGTCTATGCCTGTCCTCACCATGCCAGCGGCCGCGGCGTCTTCGCCGTCCCAAATCATCCGGCGCGCAAGCCTAACCCCGGCATGCTGCTGCGCGCCGCCGCCGATCTCGATCTCGACCTGCGGCAATCCTGGATGGTCGGCGACAAGACGATCGACATTCAAGCAGCCAAGCGCGCCGGTCTTGCCGGGGCCATGCACGTGCTGACCGGGTACGGCGAGGCCGAGCGCGCCGAGTCGGCGCAGCTAGCCGCGCCCGATTTCGAGCTGCGGTTCGGCCGCTCGATCGCCGATGCCCTGGCCTTGCCGATCCTTGCGCCGTGACCGCGGCGTCCCGGATAACTTGTTACATACGTACTGACGCCAACCGGAATAACCCGTGTCGGCGGCGACTGGCGTTCTGCTCGCAACGCGTCGGCTTGCTCGCGCATCTTGGCGTGGCGCAGGCTCGCCCCAAGTGACCGGTGACCACCGCGACAAAGATAAACAGGACCAGGTCGACGACGTGCACAGGATTGCTTGCGCGCTCGGAAGACGGGCGATTCCACTGACAGAGAACTCGCCCCTGCACTGCCGACAGATTGCCCAATCTCCTAGGCCGGCGCCGCGCTACGACAAGCTCGCGGCAATTACCTCGCCCTCATTCAGCTGGCATCGATCAGGCTATGGCTGCGCGTTACCCTTCGAATTATCCGACCAAAACCTTTTCACATCTCGATCAATATTTGAGCATGGCGTTTGCGCAATTTCCTGGGCGGCAAAAGCACGAAGCACAAAATTCGTGCTTCACCGTGATGCCCGGCCCAAGCCAAGATACTAACAAGATC
>JBAPYK010000160.1:0-4388 GCA_049284695.1 Rhodoplanes sp.
GATGCCGCCGCCGCGATCGCCCCCGTGGAACGGCTCGCCGCGGTCAAGCGCGAGATCGCTGTGGCCTGCGCCGAGGCCGGGCGCGACCCCGCTTCGGTCACCTTGATCGCGGTGTCGAAGACGTTCAGGGCCGCGGCGATCGATCCTTTGATTGGCGCCGGCCATCGCGTCTTCGGCGAGGCGCGGGTGCAGGAGGCGAAAGCGAAGTGGCCCGCGCTTAAGGCCGCGCATCCCGGCATCGAACTGCATATGATCGGCCCGCTACAGTCCAACAAGGTGCGCGAGGCGGTCGTGTTGTTCGACGCGATCCATTCGGTGGATCGGCCGAGCCTGTGCGCGGCGCTCGCCAAGGAGATCGAGCGGCATGGGCGGAGTCCCGTCCTGTTCGTCGAGGTCAACACCGGCGCCGAGCCGCAGAAGGCGGGCGTGCTGCCGGAAGATGTCGACGCTTTCGTGCGCGTCTGTTCAACGACCTATAGGCTGTCCGTCGCCGGCCTGATGTGCATCCCGCCATTTGACGAGCCGCCCGCCCCGCATTTCGCTCTGACCGCTAAGATCGCGCGCCGGAACGGGCTAGCCCTGTTGTCGATGGGAATGAGCGGGGATTTTCCGCTCGCGATCCGGTTTGGGGCGACCCATGTCCGCGTCGGCGCGGCCATTTTCGGCGAGCGCCCGCTGGCGGCTGAAGCCGTCGCCACGAACTAATGAATCATGATTCGCGTCTTCGGCGACAACCGTTCGAGCAAGGCTCGGAGGCCTTTCGGCTGGAGGGCGACGCATCCCGCCGTCGGTCCAAATCCCGCCCGGGCAAGGTGGATGAATACGGCGCTGCCGCGGTGGGCGATGCGCGGCCGCGTGTTGTGGTCGATCTCCACGACGAGATCATAGAGGTGATCCTGCCGCCACAGCCGGTCGCCGGCCGCTCCCTCGGCGAGCCGAACGGGCCGGTTGTAGCGCCGGTCGGCCGGGTCCTCGCACCAGGCGTCCGCCGGGCTAATCCTTCGCACCGGCAGGCCCGTGCGTGGGCGCGGGCCGCGGTCGGCCCGCCACCACACGCGCAGCGGGCGGAAACGGCCGCGCGGGGTCGCCCCGTCGCCTTCGACTTTATTCGCCTTGACGCCGCAGCGCCCGAGCGCCACTTGCAGACGCAGCGGCCCGGCGACGAGCCATCCCCGGCTCCGGTCTCCAGCCGCGGCCGTTACCGTCACCCGCGAAAGGGCGCTTCGCCGACGGCGCGCCCCTATTGCGAGCATTAAGGTTGTGTTTGGCCGGCGATGACTCATCTAGGCTTGCTCTTTTATCCCCGAATGTTTTACTTCGCGCCGTGTCCCGATGGGGGCGTCCTAGCGTCCAAGCGGATTCATTCAGGCCGAATCGGATTTTATTCTGTTATTCTTGCATGGTCGCAGGACTGCGGCGAACCGCCTTCCGCTCGGCCGCGACGCGCCCTGAAAGCCGCAAGCCATGTCTAACGCCCGCAAGATTCTGATTGTCGACGACGAGACGGAGCTGCGCGAAGCGCTGGTGGAGCAGCTGTCGCTGCACGACGAATTCGACCCGATCGCGGTCGATTCCGGGGCGAAATGCGTGCAGGTCGCCAAGGCCGGTCAGATCGACCTCGTCATCATGGACGTGGGCCTGCCCGACATCGACGGCCGCGAAGCGGTGCGCATCATGCGCAAGAACGGGTTCAAGTCGCCGATCATCATGCTGACCGGCCACGACACCGATTCCGACACCATTCTCGGCCTCGAATCCGGCGCCAACGACTATGTGGCGAAGCCATTCCGTTTCGCCGTGCTGCTCGCGCGCATCCGCGCGCAGCTTCGCCAGCACGAGGCGAGCGAGGACGCCGTCTTCAATATCGGCCCCTATACGTTCCGGCCGAGCTCCAAGCTCCTCGTCAGTCCCAAAGGCAACAAGATCCGGCTCACTGAGAAGGAAACCGCGATTCTGCGCTTCCTCTTCCGCGCCGGGCAGAAGCCGGTCTCGCGCGAGGTGCTGCTGCAGGAAGTATGGGGGTATAATTCCGGGGTGACAACGCATACGCTGGAAACGCATATCTACCGGCTGCGCCAGAAAATCGAACGCGACGCAGGCAACCCGGCGATTCTCGTCACCGAGGCAGGCGGCTACAAGCTGGTGCCATGAAATTTAGCCGCCCGGTATGAGTATCGAAGACGACATCGCCTGCCTGGAGGCGGTCCCCACGTTCCGCCTCCTGGGGTCGAACGCGTTGCGCATGCTCGCGATCGGCTGCGAGAGCCGCGAACTTGACGAGGGCGAAGTTCTGTTCACGGCGGGCGAGCCCGCCGACTGCGGCTATGTGATCCAGGACGGCGCGTTCCAGCTGGAACCGGGGCGCAACTACTCGGTTGGCCGCAACGATGGGCCTGAGGTCACGATCGCCGGGCCCGGCGTGCTCTTGGGCGAGCTTGCTCTGATCATCGAAATCAAGCGGCCGGTGACGGCGACCGCCGTTGAGCCTGCGACCGTCATGCGCATTACCCGCAACCTGTTTCGTAAGACGCTGGAAGGCTTCCCTGACGCCGCGGAGCGCCTGCGCGATCACATGGCCGAGCGCGCCCACAACACCGCGGTGGAGATTTCCGAGGTGCGCGATGCGCTCGATCAGGAACCACATCAGCCGATCGAGTGATTTCGTTTTTGTACGATTGACCGGGGAGTGGGGTGGAGTGCTATTCGGGGGAAGGTGAT
Organism: Rhodoplanes sp.; assembly: GCA_049284695.1. GTDB lineage: Bacteria > Pseudomonadota > Alphaproteobacteria > Rhizobiales > Xanthobacteraceae > Rhodoplanes. The sequence goes on from JBAPYK010000160.1 coordinate 2,719, forward strand.
CCGTGATCGCTGGGTTCGACAAACCGGCGCTACCAAGCGTCGGTCTTGGGGCTGCCGTTACCGCATCTGACCAAACCTAGCGGTGTGGTCCGCGACCACATTTCAAGGGGAGTTACGCGATGGAGTTCGTTTGGATCATCGCGTGGGCGGCGGTGATCAGCGGTGGGGTCTTTGCGGCGTACAATTTGTTTCATTACGTCTTGTTCCTGCTCGCGACCCACCCGAAGGACGCGAGCAGAATCGGCCATCAGTTGAACGAATTCGAGCGCCGCCAACAAACCGAATGGGCGCCGACAGCCGAAGATTTCTTCAAGCATGATGACGAAAACCGCACCTACGATGACGTATTCGGGCGGTATCGGAGCGAGAACGCCAATTACAGCACCTGCGTCTTCCCCCGGACCCTGTTCGGGCATCGTTATGCGGCCGACTATATTCTCCTTAATCCGTTCCCTGGAATGCGACTGTTGGAACTCGGCTGCGGGTCCGGGGCCGCGGCCGACTATGTCGCGAACCGATGCGATGTCGAAATATTGTGCGTGACCAATTCGCGCGCGCAGGAAGAGATTTGCCAGCGAAAATTCAAAAAGTTCGGCGGACGCCTCCAGGTTATGGTCGCCGACTTCGATGCCTTGGATCTGCCGGATGCAAGTTTCGATGCGATCTACGCGCTGGAATCGATCGGCTATACGAAAGACCTGGACGCTTACCTTGCGCGCTGCTGGCGGATGCTCAAACCGGGCGGGCGGCTTCTCATCCGTTCGCCGGGATCGCTCGATTTTTGCCGGCGCGAGAAGGACTATAAAAGCGTCACCGCTTTCGTCGATAACTGGCGATACAATTTTCTCGGCTCAAATCTGCTCGTCTACAAAATGCGCCGCCTCGGCTTCGACCCGATCGAGTATCGGCGCCTGCACTTCTGGGCCTACGCATTGACCGGGAATTTCCTCGAGCATCTCTTCTTGTGGAAGTTTCGCATGCCGATGCGCTCGATGGTGGAGCTTGAACGGATCATCTGGCGGACGTCCAAAGTATTTGTGTTCGGCAACGGCTATAACATCGTGCGGGCCACTAAGCCTGTCGCGTCGTCGTCGGCGGCGAGTGGTTAGAACAATTTCCGGCGAAATGGAAACCGGTTCGCCGCAGAAAATGCAACCGCTAAAGAACTTGCGAGCCACGCATGTGGGCGACGCCGAGGCGGAAGATCGACGTCGGCCGGTGCGGCACCGCGTGCGGCACGAGCACATCCGGGCCCCAACCGATATCGAGAGTCGACGAGCCGGGAAAACTGCCGGCGCGGTCAACGTAAGCGGGCGACTTCTCCAGCTGGATACCCGGCGCAACCCGCGTCAGCGGGCCGATCGGTGAATCCTGATCGACCAGATACCGCTCAAGTTCTGCAATGCTGATAGGCGCCGCGGTTTCGCGATTGTCGGCAAAGCGCGTGCCGAGCATGGCGGCCTTCGCCAGCGCGACGCGCACGAGCCAACTGCCGCCTTCCTCGGCGCGGTGGAGCAGCGTCGCCAGCACGCCAATCGCGCCAAGACAGCCTGTTCCATAATCGTTGAAATAGGCCGGGATCAGCGCTGATTGTTTCAATTCGGCGCTATGCAACGCTGCGAGGCCAGTCGCCGATTGTGCGAGTTGCTCCCAGCCCCGCCGTTCGGCCC
>JBAPYK010000161.1:0-1756 GCA_049284695.1 Rhodoplanes sp.
GCTCGAGACCGAACTCGACGTGGTCGAGGGCATGCAGTTCGACCGCGGCTATATCTCGCCGTACTTCATCACCAACGCTGACAAAATGCGGGTCGAGCTTGAGGATCCTTACCTCCTCATTTACGAAAAGAAGCTCTCCGGCCTGCAGGAACTGCTGCCGCTGCTCGAGACCGTGGTGCAGACCGGCAAGCCGCTCCTGATTGTCGCCGAGGATGTCGAGGGCGAGGCGCTCGCCACCCTCGTCGTCAACAAACTGCGCGGTGGCCTGAAAGTCGCGGCGGTGAAGGCGCCGGGCTTCGGCGACCGGCGCAAAGCGATGCTGCAGGACATCGCAGTCCTCACCGGCGGGCAGGCGATCAGCGAAGATCTCGGCATCAAGCTCGAAAAAGTCACGCTCGATATGCTTGGCCGCGCCAAGAAGGTGATGGTCGAGAAAGAGAACACCACGATCGTCGACGGCGCTGGCAAGAAGGCCGACATCGAGGCGCGCATTGCCCAGATCAAGGCGCAGATCGAGGAGACCACCTCCGACTATGACCGCGAGAAGCTGCAGGAGCGGCTGGCGAAGCTTGCGGGCGGCGTCGCGGTGATCCGCGTCGGCGGGGCGACCGAGGTCGAGGTGAAGGAGCGCAAGGACCGCGTCGACGACGCGATGCACGCGACCCGCGCCGCGGTCGAGGAAGGCATCCTGCCGGGCGGCGGCGTCGCTCTGCTTCGCGCCATCAAAGCCGTCGGCAAGGTCAAGACGCAGAACGAGGACCAGAAGCACGGCGTCGAGATCGTCCGCAAGGCTTTGTCCTGGCCGGCCCGCCAGATCGTCATCAACGCCGGCGAGGACGGCTCGGTGGTGGTCGGCAAGATCCTGGAGAAGGACGAGTACAGCTTCGGCTTCGACGCGCAGAATGGTGACTACGTCAACCTCATGGCCAAGGGCATCATCGATCCGACCAAGGTGGTGCGCATTGCACTGCAGGACGCGGCCTCGATCGCCGGCCTTCTGATCACCACAGAGGCGATGGTGGCCGAGCTACCGAAGAAGCAGACCCCCGCCCCGGCCATGCCTCCCGGCGGCGGTATGGACTTCTGAGTCGCGAACTTACGCTCTCCGGGCTTGGAGAAGCGGAGCCACTAACGGAAGGCCCGGGCCCGAGCCCGGGCTTTTTCTTAGCAGGGTGTCGGGTTCGCCCTCGCGCACCGACTGGCGCCGCCGATTGCGCTGCGCTGCGCGAGGCCCTGGACATGGCGCAGGTCTCGCACGGCTGGGCCTATCGCCGGTCGGCTGCGGATTTCTGCACCCGGGGCGGAGCACCTGGAACGGCGTGAGGCACTCGGACTCAGCGACGACCGGAAGTTTCTCGAAGCCGCGCCCCCTTTCGAGTATGTTGAGCCGTGCTTTCGCGCCACGGCGAAGAGTCGGATTTTCTGACGCTGTTCGCGCCCGATCTTCCGCGCGAGCAGGCCGAGTTCGAAGCGCGCTCTCAGGTGTTGGCTGCAGTCAAGGTCTTCAACACGCCGATGACGGCGGCGGCCTGGAAGACGAAACCGACCTGGGGAATCGTCGCCGGCAATGACCAGATCATCAATCCCGATCTCGAGCGTTGGTATTACGCGAGGGCAAAGGCCCCCACGAACGTGATCGAGGGCGCAAGCCACTCCGTGTACGAATCGCATCCCAAAGAGGTCGCGGCCGTGATCGCAGACGCCGCGCGGAGCGTTCAAAAATAACCATGCGGCTGAAGACGCCGGCGCCCAAAAC
>JBAPYK010000162.1:0-4264 GCA_049284695.1 Rhodoplanes sp.
TGCTCGAAGCGTCCACGCTAACGGCCGACGGGAAGGAAATCCCGGTCGAAACCACCTTGGGCGTGGTTGACGCCGCCATCGGTTTGCCGAAGGGCGTAAAGCCTGTCGCCTGGCATGATCCGGTCAGCGAGAACCCGGACGCTGGCGCGACCGAGACGTGGGCGTTGTACAATTTCACCGAGGACGCTCACCCTATTCATATCCACCACGCGTTTTTCCAGGTCGTGGACCGACAGCGTTTCAATAAAGAGACCGGGGAGTTGAAGGGAAAACCGCGCCCGCCGCGACCGGAAGAACACGGCTGGAAGGACACCGTGATCGCCATGCCGGGAGAAGTCACGCGGTTCCGCCTGAAATTCGCCAAGGATGGTCAGTTCGTCTGGCACTGTCACCTGCTCGAGCACGAAGACAACGAGATGATGCGTCCGTTCCGGGTCGGTCCGCCGCAGGCGGGAGCGCCCGCATAACCCAGCCTTTGCACGTACGCGCAAGGTTTCGATCCTTTGGCCGCGAGCAAATGCGCGCGCGGAAGCGCAGTTTAAACTTCGTAATACCTAACGCTTTTTGCTGTTGTGGCAAATAAGTCACGTGCCAATAAAATATTGAGCGTAAGCTTTAATACTTACAGCTGCTGTCGACTAACTTATAAATACTCTAGTCTCCAACCTATTCTATTTGCTCTGCTTCCCTTCGGCGCTTAGGATTATGTTGCAATTCGTTTGCAAACGCACCCGCATCAGGTCCGTCGTCTTTTCGGGGGAAGGGCAATGACCAGACGCAGCCGCGTGGCCAGCCGGCCACACCCGCAGTCGGGCGAACTGGCGATGCCCGGTTTGCGTGATTTTCCGGATGGACTCCCGGCCAGCGCCCCCAAGATACTTCGCTCGTGCTGGTTCCCTGGGTCGCAAGCCCGGGGAGGCAAGAGGGAACACGGACCGCCGTCCTCTGTGGATGGCGCAAACCGTGGCTGCCCCCGCAACTGTGAGCGGATAGCCGCATCCGTTACGGCCACTGGGAAACTGGGAAGGCCGGATGCCAAGCGAGAACCCGCAAGCCAGGAGACCTGCCAGCACCGTCACCCAACCGATGGGCGGGGTGCCCCATACGGAGCGGACTTTCGCAGCGGTGACTCCGAAACCGACGCGAGGGCCGCTGCCATGTTCTCCCTCGAGTGCAGGCTGAACGAGACTCTGTCGCTGGCCGCGATGCCAAGCATTGCGGCGCGGCGTCGATCTCGCGCGTCCTCCGCGTCCGTCACTTCATCTTCCGACACTCTTCAGCGAAGGAACGCTGCCATGACATTCGATCAGATTTCTTTGGGCGAGAACGGCATTGGATCGACAGGCTCGGGCAAAGGCGACGGTCGGTTCGGTCGAAAGCGCGGCACGCTCGCGCGGTTTGCGGCGGCGCTTTTGCTTGCGACATGCGTGAGCGCGCCGCTGACGGCGGCCTGGGCGCAGCAGGAGCCCTTCGCCACCCCCAGCCCTCGGGAGGAGGAGTCCCCAAGCGAGCCCTCGATCGCCAGCAGTCTGCCGCCGTGGCTCGGCACCACCTTTGGACTGCGCCCATGGCTTGCGTCGATGGGGATAACCTATCAGGTCAACCAGATCTCCGAGGGGTGGCGCAACAGCCAGGGCGGCGAAAAACTGGGGAACACCTATGTCGGCCGCACAGAGTTGGCGATCGAAACCGATCTCGAAAAGCTGATCGGGTGGAAGGGCGGATCGACCCACGTCAACGGCTATTGGATTCAGGGACATGGCCTCTCGGGCTATTACATCGGCAATATCTTGGCGGTCAGCAACATCGAAGCCCTGCCGACCGTTCGCCTGTTCGAGGCCTGGTTCGAGCAGAAACTGTTCAATGACACTACGTCGGTCCGCATCGGCCAACTCGCCGCCGACACGGAATTCATCACCAGCGAGTACGCGGGCCTGTTCATCAACGGCACGTTCGGATGGCCGGGCATCACCGCAGCCGACTTGCCCAGCGGCGGGCCTGCCTATCCGCTGGCGACGCCCGCGGTGCGGCTGAAATACAGTCCGACGCCTCAGACCTCATTTTTAGTCGCGGTGTTCAACGGCGATCCTGCCGGTCCTGGTGATCCGGACCAGGACCCGCAGCTGCGCGACAAATACGGCGTGAATTTCCGCGTGCAGGATCCGCCCTTCGTGATCGGCGAGGGGCAGTTTAAGTACACCGCCGTGACCGGGCTTCCCGGCACGCTCAAGTTCGGCGGGTGGTATCACTTCGACTCGTTCGATGACCAGCGCTTTGGCGCCGATGGCCGTCTCCTCGCTGATGAAGAGAACAGCAATGGCATACCGGTCCGCCACCGAAACAATAGCGGCATCTATGGCGTGATCGATCAGCAGCTGTTCCGGATTGCGGGGATGGCAGACGACAAGGGCGTCGGCATGTTCGCCCGCGCGTCGGCAAGCCCGAGCAACCGTAACCTGATCGATCTTTATTTCGACGCCGGCTTGACCTTCACGGGTTTCGTGCCCTATCGGCCGGACGACGCCTTCGGCATCGCCTTTGGCTATGCGCGCATTTCCCGAGTGGCGCAGGCGTTCGACCGCGACGTCGCGTACTTCGCCACGCTGCCGCCGGAAGAAGAGGGCGAGCTGCCCGGCCTGCCGCCGCCCATCCGCAGTTACGAGGCGGTGCTGGAAGTGACCTACCAGGCGCAGATCGTGCCGGGTTGGACCATCCAGCCGGACTTCCAATACATCATCAACCCCGGCGGCCATGTCGCCGATCCGGCCGACCCCGATGGCCTCAGGCCGCTGCGCAACGCCCTGGTGTTCGGGGTCCGCACCACCGTCAATTACTGAACGTCGTCGCGCGAGGAGGCAAAGCCCGCTCGGTCAAACGAGCGGGCTTCCCGCTTATGAACGGCTAGAACGAATTCCGTTTCTTTGGAATCGGAATTCGCTCTTGTTTTCCTTTAGCGGCCGCATTTTCTGCGGCGAACCGGTTCCCACTTCGCCGGAAAATGCTCTAGAATTTTAGCGATGCCGGAAAATGCTCAACGCTTGGCGTCCTCCAGTTGCTTTTCGAACTCCTGCTGTTTCTCTGCGTGCCGGCGCAACGCCTCGATGATGAAAGGCTTGGCCGACCGGTCGCACCATGTCTTGATCGAGACCGGCGGTCCGCCGGCCGGCTGCTGGCTCAGCAACTGAAGCTCATGGCGCGCCACCTGTCGCGCCGTGTCCGCCGCCGTGACCCTCACTTTTTCCGCTTCGTCCGCGGCGAGGTCGGCGGTGACGCGTTTCTTGATCCCCTCGGCGAACGCGCTGATGGACGCCGGGCCGTTTTTCAGCTCCGAGAGGAATTGAGGGTCCTGACTGGAGCAAACGGCCGCGAAGTTCTGCGCCATGTAGGCCGGAACCAGCAGGCGAACGAGTGCGTCCAAATCCGTGGCGGCTGCATCCGACCCGGGCCGGATGGCGACAAAGAGCAATGTGCCCATGGCGCACACCGATCGCATGCGGAATTCCATATATCGGGGGCTTTCGTGAGATTAGAGCTGTTCTAAATTTTATACCAAACCGAACTACGCAGCGATACCGTATTTCCGACTTGCCGCGCCCGCGCAGACTTGAAGAGGGCACGGCCTGCCTGTGCGAGGCTTGCGCGGTTGCCGCAATTCGGCATGGACCACGGGTCAAGCCCGGCGGTGACGAAAGAAATAGCCGCGCGATTGCCGAGCCGCCGCACGCTCATCCTCGCCGGCCTGCGGGGGAGGATGTTTATTCTTCGTCATGCGCGGGCTTGTCTCGCGCATCCACCCCCTCCCTATCCCTCCCCCGCAAGCGGGGGAGGGAGCGTAGCGGAGCTACGCGGGAGGGGGAGAATGGACCGCCGGGTCAAGCCCGGCGGTGACGAAAGAATTTCCGGGGGGTCTCACTCCGCCGCGTCGGCGCGCGGGGCCACAGGCACGAGCGCAACCATGTAGTCGGCGATATCGCGCGCGACCTCCGGATCGCGCTTGAGTTCGGTCAGCGTGCGTGGCGGCGGAAGTGCGCGACCATCTTCAGCGAGCGACTGCGCATTCAGCGCGATCGCTTCCGGCGCATTGCGCAGCGCCGCGTCGAGGTTATCGCCCGCGGAAAAGCAGCCGGGCAGGTCGGGAAACCACACCCCCACCGCGGTCTCCGGTCCTGCTTCTTCGACTATGGCAACGTAGTGGGGCATAGGCACCCCTGTAGCCCGGATGAAGCGCAGCGAAATCCGGGAAACGATCTAAGTACGCCTGGAT
>JBAPYK010000163.1:0-5696 GCA_049284695.1 Rhodoplanes sp.
GTGTCCGAACCAAAGCTACAATTGTCAGTGTAGCTGACAACGAGATTCAAATGAAGTTGCCCGACGGCACTGTCTGGCAAATGACACATCGCACCCCGTTTGATCCTCCGGTCGAGATCAAATCGCCTGGCCTCAACCAGCAGGATTGGGTAGTCCGCTCCGCGCTACCATTCGCGCCCTCCAGTCGTGGGCGCTGATTATAATCAGCGTTTGTTCATCGACCATGGATCAACTTCCCTCAAAGAGTACCCGCCGCGCAAACGCGATTGAATTCTGGTGCGGTTCCCCACCCCGCGGTTCATTCCGACATAGCCCTTGTAGCGGCAGCGGTCGAGTCGCGCTTGAGGACGCTGGCGCCACTTCTGGCCGTACCAGGGGTTTGCGGCGGGACCGGCTTCCGGACGATCTTACACTCGGGCCATTCGCGACGTAGGCCCTCAATGTCGCTATGGCCGTATGATGGAAGACGAAGGGATGCCGCGGTCTGATAATTCCTGGGCGACCAGGCTGGCCGTAACTCGGCTCACTTGCACGTCGACCACCGCAGCCGTGAGCACCTCCTCGCGGGCCAATGCGTAGCCTGACCGACCGGTATGCGACGGACCTACAACTTCAGCTCCTTCGCCGGATAGCGCCTGTTCGAGTTCGAGCGCCAGGAAAACTTCGTCTTCCACCACGAGGACTCAGCCGGGGGGCGGCCATAGGACCCGCGGAACGACCTACCGGCTGATTAAGACCGGAACGCGGTTCCATACGGACACGGTAGAGTGCAATTCGCTTTCCTGGTCGGCTTTTCTGTTTTGCGGCTTGCACACGGGTTTTTGCATCGGAAAGTCGTTCCTGAATTCATCGCTCATTAGTATCAAACCGGAAGCGGTCGGAATGGTCTGCGCAAGCGCGCTGAGATGTTCACTCGCAAAGCATAGCGATCGCATCGGCTGCGCAACGCCCATTCTACGCAGAGAAATTTGTGATGCCTAAACTACACTTCCCGGCCCAGCCCGCCCGTCGGGCGCTTGCGCATGGAAGGGTCTTGGCACTGGAGCTCGGCATCGAGTTCGGCGCCCACGAGGATGACCATTGCGGAAATCCACATCCACATCATAAATCCGATCGCGGCGCCCAGCGTCCCGTAAGTTTTGTCGAAATTGCCAAAATTGGAGGCGTACCAGGAGAACAACGCGGATGCGGCGAGCCACAGCAGCGCAGCCGCTGCGCTGCCCCAAGTGATCCAGCGCCATTTGGCGTGTTGCCGGTCGGGCCCGAACCGATAGATCGCCGCAAGCGCGAAGGCGATGCCGACGAGGAGAATGGGCCAGCGACCAAAGCGCAACGCTTGGTCGATCGTGGGCTCCAGGCCGATATAGCCGATGAGGATCGGCAATACGACCACCGCCGCCAACGCAATAAGAATAAAGGCGATGCCGAATAATGTGAAAGCAAGCGAGACCGCATTGAGTCGGAAGAACCCACGCTTCTCCTTCTCGTCATGGACGATATTGAGCGCATCGAACATCGCCTTCATGCCGGAGTTCGCGCTCCACAGCGAAATGGCAAGGCTGATCAGAAACGTTATTCCGAGCGCCGTACCCCCTTGCGACGTCACGCGGCGCATCTGCTCGCCGACTACTTCGATAGCTCCACCCGGAAGGACATCCGAGAGCTGATCGACTTGACCGGCGAGCGACGCCGGGTCGGCGACCAGACCATAGATCGAGACCAGCGCGGAGATCGCCGGAAATATCGCGAGGAGCACAAAGAACGTCACTCCGCCCGCGATCGACATGACGCGATCCTCGGAGAAACGTTCATAGACGCGCTCCAGCACATCGAACCACCCACGCTCCGGCGCGTCGGCTTCCGTTTTTGCTGCGCGGCGGCCCTGCCGCTCGGGCGAGGCACCTGCTTCGTCGCGCCGACGAAAGCCGCTTGCCACCAGCGCCGCCGATAGGGCGAGCGCCCAAAGCGAGGCTGACCGCTGCGGCCGGAAATTGGTCCAATCCATATAAGTCGAGTCCACAATTCGTGTCGTGTCAGCCGACCCGCTGGGCGGTCTTCCGGCTGGGGTCGGGTGGGGTTTCGGTTCCGGTCGGCAGCTCGTTCGGATCAGCTTCGGAGAAGCGTTCCGAGCCTGCCGCTTCGTGGACATACCAATCACCCTGGCTGTGAGAGCTTTCGGGCATCTCGGCTTCGGCTTTCTCCTTCGCCGATTTCAACTCGTCCTCACTGCCTGCCTTGCTTAGCACGTCGGAGACAGCGGAAACCTTCGCACCGATGTCGCGGACAAGAGATTGCGCCGATTCGGAGGTCAGCCCTTGGTCCTCGGCCTCGCTGCGCACCTTTTCAGCGATGCGGCTGCCTGATTCGTGGACGTGCGCAAACTGTTCGCGCGCGGTTTCTGCCGCGGTGGCCTTGAGCGACGCGCTCGCCTCGCCCATCAGCTCGTCTTCGCGTCGCGAACGCGGCAGACTTGCTCCGATCACGGCGCCGATGGCGAGGCCGATGGCGCCGACGATCAGCGGCTGCTCGCGGATGAGCTCCGAGATCGCATTCTGCGCCCTTCCTGCCTGCTCGGCCACGCTCTGCCCTGCCTGGCTAGCCCGTGCAGCCGTGCTGCGTCCGACATCGAAGGCGCGATCGCGCATATCGTGCGTGCGCCGACCGATTTCGCCGACCGCGGCCGAGGCGCGGCCGACAGCGCCGCTCGCTGCGCCATAGGCGGAGGATAACGCCTCGCCGGCCGTCGCGGCGGCGTTCTGAGCACGATCACGGGCGGTGGCCATCGCGTCGAACGCGGTTGAGGTCGCCTGCTCGGCGCTGTCGCGGGCGCCGGCGAAGGCGCTCCGGGCCCGTTCAGCGGCGCCTTGCGTCGAATCCCGCACAGCACCCGCGACCTCGGCGCTGCTATCGCGCGCCAAGTCGTCGAACCGCTCGTCAAGCGACTTCCCGCCTGGTCCGATGGAATCATCCGGTACGATCGACGGCGCGTAGGTGCGCCGGGGCGCTGGCGGCCGACCCACCATCAGCCAGCCGAGACCAGCCACGACCAATGCGACGGGCAGGGGATTCGTCTTCACCTGATCGCCGAGGGTGCGGATGAACTCAGCGCCACCATGGCCACGCGCATAGGAGAGGGCCTGATCGACGATCTGGCCCGTCGACATGCGGCTGCGCAGCTCGTCCAGCGTCGCCGCGATCTGGGAACGATCGGTTTCCGCTTGCGATTCGAGATCACGGGTGCTTGCCATCGGAACATTACCTCACTTGGTTGCGAGCAAAGGCCGCATCGCTCTGCAGCTGCTCGAGGGTCTTATGCGGCGTCAGCTTCTTCACCTTAAGCTGGTTCATGCCGATGAGCGCGACGATGAGCCCGATCAGCAAAGCCGCACCGCCGACGATCAGCGCCGCCACGTAGGGCTGGAAGCCTTGGTCAGTCAGCGCGATCACGGCCGCCTGCAGCAGAATCACCAGCGCCGGAATAAGCAGAACCGATCCACCGACTATCATGCCCACTGCGCTGCCCGCCTGCGCGATCTTCTCGTTGATCTCCGCGCGCGCGAGCAGCGTCTCGGTGCGGAACAGCGAGGTCACCTGCGAAATGAGATCGGTGAACAATTCCGGGACGGTTCGGTGCTCTTGGACGCCCATATCACTTGTCTCCTGCAAATCAGAACTGGCTGTTCGGAATCGCCGCAAGACGCTCCGGCGGGGCGCTTGCGGTCTCACTAACGGGGTGGGGCTGCGCGTGAGGATGATGCGCGGCCGACATATGCTGCGAATGGCTGGGCGTTCCGCTCTTGAGGAAACGCGCCAGCGCGAAGCCGGCGACCAATGACATCCCGAAGAAGGCGACCGTATTCGAGCGGGCGAAGTCATTTGCCTCGTGCATGAGGTCTTCCATGCTGCGCTCGCGGATCATGGTCGAAACATTGTCGACCTTTGCGGCGGCCTCGCGCACATAACCCGCGGCCTGCGGGAGCTCGTCCTGCATCTCGTCGGCGGCGAGATTGATCGCGCGCGCCAAGCCGCTCAATTGGTCGGCTCCGGCCGCCCTTTGGTCGTCGACCATTGCGCGAGCCTTATTCTTCATCGACTCGGCCGCGGCGCCGAGCTGCTCTTTCGTGCTCTCCGCCGCCGATGCGAACTGCTCCTGCACGGCCTCGGCGGTCTGCCGCATTTCGTCGCCGACCCCGCCGGCGCCCGCCTTTGCTTTCGCGGCGGCCTTCCGTGCCTCTTGCTGTGTTGCGTCGGATTCGTTTGGCATGAACCTCTCCTGCCTCGGCGCAAAGCACGAATCCTTGCGCCGGATTCAACATGAGTGACGCAAAAATAACCTGACGGGGATGGGCGGGTTCCGCGGCACGTTGCGAATGCCTCGGCTGGCCCGCGGTTCGGTGCCGCAGTCCGCGCGCGGGCGTCGGCCTACACCCTCATCGAGACTGCCAAGCTAACGAAATCGATCCGCACGCATGGCTCGCCGACGTGCTCGCACGCGCTCCCCGATCATCCGGCAAAAACGGATCCACGAGCTCCTGCCCTGGAACTATATAGAAAGTCCCGGCCCACGTCATCGGGGGCCTGACAGCCCAGCATCTCCGCCGATCCAGCCTTACCTGCGGCCTTCACCGGCTTCACCGGATGGGTACTTTTGCTCCCTAACTGCCGTTGGCCCAACAGCGCCTTCACAAATGACTGCTTTGAAAGAAAGAGCCCCGCAAAAAGCGGGGCATCGGAGGCTGTATGTCAGGTTGTCAGGCTGCTTCGGCCCGCTGATTTATCGCCGTTTTTGCGATTTCTGTCAGTGCCTCGTCCGTCGCCTTTTCTTCCTCAAGAGTTTCCTGTAGTAGTGCGACGGCATCATCCAGACCTAACACCTCGGCCCAGGCCCGCAAAGTGCCGTAGCGGGACATCTCATAATGCTCGACCGCCTGAGCAGCGGCAAGCAGACCAGCGTCAAGCGCCGGGGAGCCTTTGTATTCCTCCATTATTTCAGCACCCTCGTCCGTAATGCCGACGATGGCCGCGCAGGTCTTCCCCTGCGGCTTCTTTTCAATGATCGCGAACACCTTCTCGAGGCGCTCAACCTGGACTTCGGTCTCACCGCGATGTTTTTCGAAGGCAGCCTTAAGCTCTGCGCTCTGGGCTGCTTTTGCCATTTTCGGCAGCGTCGAGAGTATCTTCTTTTCCGCGAAATAAATGTCCTTCAGCGTCGCGTGAAACAGCGCGTCGAGCTTCTTGGGTTCTTTCGCCATGCGGCGTCTCCATTGATAAAAACCCGGTGCCCCACCGCAGGGTGAGGCTCAGATGCTAACGGATGCCCGAAAGAGTGGTTCCGTCTCGGCAGCAGTGGCGCCAGAGACGGGTCGGTCCCGGGCAAACTCATGGAAAAAAGCCGCCGGGAGTCTGTCCACCGCGCGAAAAATCAAGGAACCGGCGAGGCGACGGCCAGGAAGATGGCCGCTGTTCGCTTTGCCTCCGGCCATTCCCATTATCGGTGACGTTCTGCGCTATATCGTTTCGCCGATATTTGGGGCGCTCCTGCTGCCCGTAACAGATCGCGCCGAGTAGAGCGCCGCGAGATCGCGGGTCGCCACGAGCATCGACCGGCCGTTCGCCTCCTTCTTGTGGCCCGGAAACACCGCCGACGTGACGCGGCTCATGCCGGTCGTCCAGCTTTTACGCGAGCATTTTGGCAT
>JBAPYK010000164.1:0-4792 GCA_049284695.1 Rhodoplanes sp.
CCCTCGTCCCGAACGAGGTGTATATCTATTTGCCCTCTGAAACATCAGCTATTCTTGTGACGTTCGCGTTCGTTTGTCGCCTTTTGTTCACGGGGTTTCGTGCCCCATGCTGGCCCCCTAACGCAGCGACGGCCTGTTCCTGATAATCGGGGTGATGATGCCCATAGCCGGCCTCAAGCTGCTGCACCGTCATGCCCAGGAAGCCAGCCGCATGCCACAGATCGACACCACTCTGCATCAGCCAAGTCGCACATGTATGCCGAAGAATGTGGGGCGTCACCTCGGTGCCGAGCCCAGCGGCCCGCACGGCGGTCTCGAAGCCCTTGCGCACACTTCCCACCGGCTTGCCGTTCCACTCGACCACCACCTGTTTTGCCAGTCCTCGGTCGGCCCAGCGGCGCATATGCGCCAACAGGCGCGGCGGTAGCTTCACCGGCGGCTGACGTTTCTTGGTTTGCCGGCGGCCGATCGCCGCGCGATAAAAGACGCCCTTGTCAAGGTCGACATGCCCGCGGCCCACCGTTGGCATCAGCGCGGCACCGCAGATCGCTGACGATCGCGTTCCGGTGTAGAGGCCCACAAGGATGAATCGGGCGACGTGTCGACCGACTGCCCGCAGGGTCTCCTTATCGCGCATCACTTGCTTCGCCCGCCAGGCGGCCCATAGCAGGCGCGCCGCTTCCGAGCGGGTAAGCCACCGTTCTCGGGCGTTGGTTCGCGGCGGCAGTACCACGGACACAACCTCCGAGCACATACCCTCTTTGCGATGGTAATTGATCGCGCTCCGTAGGTCCTCAAGCTCGCGCCGCGCGGCAGCGGCCGTAACCATGCGTGCCGCTTTGAACGTCTTCTCCGGCTTCGCGGACCTCCACGGTTGTCGGGTTCTGTGCTCTACATAGGCCCGGCAATTCGCGCCGTTCACATCGGCGAGCGTCTTGTCGGCCCACCAGGCATCAAGCGTCAGAACGCGCTGCTTCGTTTCGTCCTCGCGAGAGTGCCGTGGAGCGATATCGGTGAGGTAGATTGCCAGGACGTCGGCGATCAGGACCTCAGCGGGATGACGTCCGCACGTGCGGTTGGGCCGGTATTTTCGGGCGAGGTGCTCACCGAGCGCGCGCTCGGCGCCCGCGCGATCCTCTGCAGCGCAGCCCGTGCTGATCTTGCGCGATCCGTCTCGGATGCACCAAACGGCTCGCTTCCTGAGCGTGCCGTCTGGGTTTCGATCCTCGGGGCGGAACCATAGGCGGGCTCCTTTCGCGGGACGCGACATAGCATTCTCATGTGTTCGATATTCCGGAGCGTTGTATAATCTTTGCCCGCCGTCCGCTCAATAACAAGGTTTCCGCGCGCCGCCTCGCGGCGTAATCCACTGGCCGTCATCGAACCGTCAGGGTACGCAATTGCCGCCGCCACGGCCAAACGTAGCGGGGTGTCATCGCTAACATCGCTTCGTGTCGGGATATCGTTGGGTGCGCTCACGATTGCCTATCCTCCTTTCTGCTTTGTGGCATGGAGACTATGGGCGCCAGCGGCGGCAATGGGAAATAGCCCAATTGCGCGCAGCAGCGCGCCAAGCTTCGCTCTGCGTCGCGAGGTACGGCGGGCGCGAAATGCGGCAGCGAAGAAACCGAAATCCAAGCGATGAATCAATAGATGCCGTATTGTCACGTCGGCGCGTTGAGCAAGCAAAGGACGGCGTCATCGAAAACCAAGAAGTTCGGTCCAATCTCCACGCATTTGATCCACGCGCTCACTTGCGTGTGAACAGCTTGACCGAATTGGCTCACGTTTCCGCGCCCGCATTGAGCATGTGTTCGGTGCGCACGATTGGGCCCGATCTCGCGCAAGAGCATTCGGCGCAAGCCGCGCGAGGAATGGCTATCCTTGCGTAATCCGAAGAACAGGAAAAGGCCACCCGGTGAGCCTGCGCCAATGCGTCCGGTCCGCCGAGATGCGCGGCAACCACATAATCCCGCACGCAATAGGCGGAGCCGAGATTGTCTTCCGGGCGGTAGTCCGGCAGCACCCGGCGGAATTCGGCCTGCAAGTCGGGATTTGCGGCGAGCACGTTTTACCTGTCCCTGTCGCAAATGTCATCCAGTTGGCGAGGCACGGCGAATCGGGTGATGCTGTCGCCCGATGTGGACATCTGCAAATTGGCTTGGTGGCTGCTCATTGGCTTGTTCCGATCGCGGGCGAGCCTTGAAGCCGAGAACTTGGCGCTGCGCCAGCAAATCATCATCCTGCGGCGCACCGCGCCGAAGAGGCTCTGCTTCAACGCATTGGACCGGGGGATATTCGTCGGCCTTTACCGACTGTTTCCGGACGTTCGCGATGCGCTGGCAGTCGTCAGGCCGGAGACCGTCATTCGTTGGCACCGTGCCGGGTTCAGAGCCTATTGGCGCTGGCGATCGAGGCCTTGCTGGGGAAGACCGAAGGTGCCGGTTGAGATCCGCCAATTGATCCGCGAGATGAGCCTTGCCAATCCGCTGTGGGGAGCACCGCGCATTCATGGCGAACTGCTCAAACTCGGCATCGCGATCGGGCAGACGAGTGTGGCCAAGTATATGGCGCGGAGGAGAGGGCCACCGTCACAGGGCTGGCGGACATTTCTACGCAACCATGCAGACGGCATCGCCGCCATGGACCTGTTCGTGGTGCCGACGATTTCTTTCCGGCTTCTCTATGGTCTTCTGATCCTGCGGCATGACCGACGCCGGCTTCTGTGGCTGGAGACCACGGCGCATCCAACCGCGGAATGGATTGCCCAGCAGCTCACTGAGGCCTGCGGATGGGACGAGGCTCCACGCTACCTCATCCGTGACCAAGATCGATCCTATGGCGAGGTATTCGTCCGACGTGTTCGTGCCATGGGCATCCGCGATCGCATTTGCGAATGTTTTTTTCACGAAGTTCGGCAAAGAGCTCCATCTCTTTTTTGCAACCTGTTGCGCAATTACCACGCACGGCCACCTTTCCGCCTAAGCTAAATATTAACCTCTTTACAGCGGGAAGGGGAACAATCGCGAGACCAGCAGGGCTTGCCAACATGCGATGGCGCTCCGGGTCTATGGGAAAGCCGGGCATTAGAATAAGCGGGTAAGAGAGACGCTTCTATGTCGCATGTGGAAGGGCAGGAAACTTCGAACTGATGGGGTCGCGTCAGCGACCCAGCCAGCCGCTTTGAGCGGTTCACTTCATAAACCCCGGCTCTGCCAGGGGATACTTACCATTAGTCGGATCGAGGTCTAAACCGAGCGGTAGAAGAATGCCTAGTACCCGATTTGCACCACGCGGCTCAGCGAAACAGCTCGAGGAGGGGCGTGTATTCGCCCCTAAATTTGACGCAGACGGGCTCATACGGGCGATAGTTGCTGACTGTTGGTCAGGTGAAGTGTTGATGTTGGCTTATATGAACGAGCAAGCCCTCGCCAACTCGATCGAAACTTGCGAAGCGTGGTTCTACAGCCCCTCACGTAATGCCTTGTGGAGGAAGGGCGAGAAATCAGGCAATACTCTGCGGATTTTTGAGATCCGTGTTAACTGCGAGCAAGACGGGCTTCTTGTTAAGGTGGAGCAGAACACCAAAGGCATCTGTCATACAGGGTACGCCTCATGCTTTTACCGGACACTTGGGTTGCGTGAGCCGGCAGGTCGCATGCTTTTGTTGACGCACCATGGCGTTGAGAGGGTGTTTGATCCTTCGGATCTGAATAACGACTCCGAAAAGACCTGTCATTGGGAGGATTCTCGCACGGAATGCCGAGCGTGCACCGAGGACGCGGCGTAAGGAGCACACGGCCGGAACTGCGGGAGGCCGGAATATCCGCTTGCGGTTACTCTCGTCACAAAATCCCATAGGTAGACCCCCGAAAACGAGACAGCGGCGGCGAAGCACTCGTCGCGTGTTTGCCAGGATTTCGGCCTCCGTCGGCGAAACTGCCCGGAAAGGGGCCCGACGCCGATTTCGAGTCGGATAGCGTCGACAGTCGGAAAGCTCGCCGACCATTCCAACGAAATCAGGGAAGTGGACCCGTGCCGCCGGCGGTCGACATCCGTGGCTGAACGCGAGGCCTTCCGGCTTACTCTCAGATCGCACAACCGCCACGCGGTGGTAAGCGCAGCATGCCGCCTCCGGGCGTGAGGTCGTCGATCAGCGCAATCGTGGCGGACTTGTCGCTGCGCAGGTAGAGGCGGCCATCCGGACCGATCTCGAGATCGCTGAAGTCGGTGCAGGCCCTTGTTAGCGCCTTGTCGGGAACCCAGACCGCGCAAAGGGACGAACGTTTGGTCGCCATCCGCTATTCGACCTTGCCGCCGTGGAAGCCGATCTTGCCCTTCGTTTCCCCCAGCGGTGCGCCTGCCGGTCACGACCTCGCGCATGGCGTGGACCACAGATTGCTTGCGCATCGTGATCCATCTCGCGCTCTACGCGCCGGTAAAGCGTCGCGGATTTCGTTCTAGACCGGAATCGGCAGCTCGTTGCTGCGCGGCATGCGCCGGGGGCGGCCGGCCGGCCGCTTGGGCTGCGCGGGAATGAAAACCGCCGGTGGGGGTAGCTCGCAGCTTTCTTCTTCCGCAGCCATCGATTGGGCAAGGAAGGTCGCCTTCGGCGGAATAGACCTTATGGTCACATCGTCGATCTCGCGCTCGAAAAGCGCCCTGGCGACCGCCGCGGTCGCCACGGCGTCGATGCTGGCCTCGAATATAGCGGCCCGATTGAAGTCCTCCTGTTCCGTCTCAGGAGCCGCAGCCGCGAATTGCGAGGCCTGGGTCGAATGATCAATGCGCT
>JBAPYK010000165.1:0-18913 GCA_049284695.1 Rhodoplanes sp.
CATTGCCGATGATCCGCTATCGCACGCGCGACATCACGCGGCTTTCTGACGAGCCGTGCGGTTGCGGGCGGACGCACCGGCGCATCATGCGGATCACCGGCCGCGACGACGACATGGTGATCATCCGCGGCGTCAACGTCTATCCCTCGCAGGTCGAGGCCGTCCTGGTCGGATTCCCCGGGATCGCGCCGCACTACCAGCTCGTGCTGACGCGGCAGGGCGTGCTCGACGAGATGAGCGTGGAGGTCGAGATGCTCCCCGGCGGTCCGCTCGACGACACCGCCCGCCGCCGGAAGGCGGGCGAGGTGAGCCATCACATCAAGTCTTTGATCGGGGTGAGCTGCGACGTGACGGTCAAGGCGCCGGGCGAGGTGCCGCGCTCGGAAGGCAAAGCGGTGCGGGTGAAGGACTTCCGCAACAAGCCGAAAGCGCAGTAAGGCGCGTAAGACCGGCCGTTTTTTCGCGTCGTGAAAATCCTTTCGCCGTGGCGCGCGAGCATGGACGACGTGTCGCGCGGCGTGCCGTAGACATGGCGGATCGAACGGCCTAGAGCATTTTTTCGGAAGCGAGAAACCTGCTTGCTGCGTCACCGCAAGCCACAAGAACAACGGAGCGCGTTTCGCTTCGATTGAAACGGAACCGCTTCACCGCTGGCCGCCGACGAGCCTGCGCTTCGAAGGCGGCCATCGAGGAACGCCCGATGAACGACGCCGATATTCTGCGCGCCCTGAAAGAAGTCCACGATCCGGAACTCGGTATCAATATCGTCGACCTCGGCCTCGTCTACCGCGCCGAGCGGACGCGCGAAGGCATTGTGGTTGAAATGACCATGACCACGCCGACCTGCCCGATCGGCGAAATGATGGTCATGCAAGCCGAGGCGGCGTTGCGCCGGCGTTTTGCCGACGTCGAAGCAATCCGCGTGCATCTGATCTGGGATCCGCCCTGGTCGCCCGACCTGATGACCGACGAGGGGCGTCGCGCTCTTGACGGGCCGAGCGGCGGCCGGACGGGTTGAGCCGCATGGCGCCCGCGGTGAGCAGGCGGTTACGCTATCTCCCGCTCGCGATCGGCGCGGCGTCGCTGATCGCCGGATTCTGGACCGGCCTCACGCGCATCGGCATTGCGCTGCCGGATCTCGGCCACCTCGATGCCATGCATGGCGCGCTGATGATCAGCGGCTTCTTCGGCACTTTGATCAGCCTCGAACGCGCGGTCGCGCTCAACCGGCCCTTCGCTTATGCGGCGCCGGCGTTGTCGGCCGTGGGCGCGCTCGCGCTCCTGTTCGATGCGCCCATGCTCGCGATCGTGCTGTTCGTCACGGCGAGCGCGGTGCTGACCTTTGCTACCGGCATGATCCTGGCGCGGCTTCCCACGCTTTTCACCGCCGTGCTCACGCTTGCGGCTGCGTCATGGGGCATCGGCACGCTGGCCTGGCTGGGCGGACGGCCAATGGGCGAGGTCACCGGCTGGTGGCTCGCCTTTCTCGTGCTCACCATTGCCGGCGAACGCCTGGAGCTGAGCCGCTTGCTCGCCCCGTCGCGTTGGGCGCAAGCGTTGTTCGTCGTCGCCATCGCCCTGATCGTCGCCGGCGCCGCGCGCGGCGAACTGGCGAGCGACAGCGCGCCGCTGACGGCGGTCGGCTATCTCGCCTGCACCGCCTGGCTCGTCGTCCACGACATTGCCCGGCGTACGGTGCGCCAGTCGGGCCAGACGCGCTTTTCCGCCACTTGCATGCTCGCCGGCTACTTCTGGCTTGGCGTCACCGGGCTTTATCTGCTCGTCTCGCCCCCCGCCTCGGCCGCTTTCGCCTATGACGCCGCCGTGCACGGCATCGCCCTCGGCTTCGTGCTGTCGATGGTGTTCGGCCACGCCTTGATCATTCTGCCGGCGGTGACCGGGGTTGCGGTGCGCTACCATCCCGCGGTCTACGGCGCGCTCGCGCTTCTGCATCTCTCGGTCGCGCTGCGGGTCGTTTCCGATTTCTTTGAGTGGGTCGGGCCGCGGGCGGCGAGCGGACCGCTTACGATCGCGGCCTTGCTTGTCTTCGCCTTAACGGTCGCGGTCGCGTCGCTCAAAGGTCGCGCGGACGGTCGACCAAGAAATGCGCAAACCCAGCCCGCGGCCAAATCGTAACGGACGATTCCCGACCTATCGCACACCTTGTCTTCGTGGCGACCCGCATGAGCACACTGACAGCCGATATCGAGCCCAAAACGCGAAAGCCAGCCACGACGGTGCTGAAGAGCGTCTGCCGCAGTTGCCATGGCGGTTGCGGCGTGCTGATGCACGTTCAAGACGGCCGCCTCATCAAGGTGGAGGGCGACCGCGACTCGCCGCTCAACCACGGCCGCCTCTGCCCAATCGGCACGATAACGGTTGATCTCGTCTATCATCCCGACCGGCTGAAATATCCGCTGCGGCGCGAGGGCCCGCGCGGCTCCGGCCAATGGCGCCGCATCAGCTGGGATGAAGCCTTCGACGAAATCGTCGAACGCCTCGATGCGATCCGCAACGAGTTCGGGCCGGAGGCGATCGCGCTCGGCACCGGCACGGGCCGCCATCATATCCGCTGGGTCTCGCGGTTTGGTCATGCGCTCGGAACCCCGAACTGGTGCGAGCCGGGCTTCGCCCAATGCTTCCACCCGCGCGTCAACACCTGCATTCTCACCTTCGGCGACTTCCCGGTGTCCGACTTCACCGGGGGAACGCCGCCCGCTTGCATGCTGTTCTGGGGCCACAATCCGCTCAATTCCGGGCCGGACGGCGAAACCCGCTTCAATGTGCGCGAGGCGCTCGATCACAATCCGAAAATCATCGCGGTCGATCCGCGGGAGACCGAACTCGCGCGCCGCGCCGAGGTTTGGCTGCAGCTTCGTCCGGGAACCGACGACGCGCTCGCGCTCGCACTGCTCCAGGTCATCATCGCCGAGCGCCTGTACGAAGCGCCCTTCGTCGCGCGCTGGACCCATGGCTTTGACGCGCTCGCCGAGCATGTGCGCGGCTTCACGCCCGAATGGGCGGAACCGATCACCTGGGTTGCCGCCGACAAGATCAGAGCGGCGGCGCGACTGTTCGCGCGCACCAAGCCGGCGATGATGGAATGGGGCTGCGCGATCGAGCACACGCCGAACTGCATTCAAACCGTGCGGGCGATCTCGCTCCTGCCGGCGCTCACCGGCAATGTCGACGTGCCCGGCGGCTGGGTGTTCGGCATGCACGGCATCGGACGGTTCCCGAGCCTCATCGAAAATCTGACCCCCGAAGCGAACGCCAAGCGGCTCGGGGCCGACCGCTTCAAGCTGTTGGGCGGCGAAGGCGCCGACCTTCCGGCCGCGCATATTCCGACGCTGTTGCAGGCGATACGCGAAGGCAGGCCCTACCCGGTGAAGGCGTTCCTCGTGTTCGGCAACAACACGCTCACCACCTACGCCAACAGCAAGCTCGTCTACGAATCGCTGATGAAGCTCGACTTCATGCTGTGCGCCGACCTGTTCATGACGCCCACCGCCGAACTCGCAGACATCGTGCTGCCGGCGGCGTCCTGGCCGGAGCTCGACCAGGTCGCCGGCCTGCCGACGGTCGCGGCCAATGTGGTGCTTGCCAATCAGCGCGCGGTCCGCACCTTCGAATGCAAATCCGACGAGGAGATTTTCGTCGAACTCGCGCGGCGGATGAAACTTCCCTGCGGCACCGAGCCGGTCGAGGCGGTGCTCGATGCGCAGCTCAAGGCGGGCGGCCTCGACATGACCTTCGCCGAGCTGAAACAGCGCGGCTCGGTCACCGTCCCGTTCAAGTATCGCAAATACGAGGACGGCGGCTTCAAGACCCCAACCGGCAAGATCGAGCTCTATTCGACGCGGCTTGAGGACATGGGCTATGCGCCGCTACCCACCTACGAAGAACCGCCCGAAAGCCCGCTCAGCCGCCCGGACGTGGCGGCCGACTTTCCGCTCGTACTCACGACCGGCGCGCGCATCTCCAACTTCTTCAACTCTGAACATCGGCAAGTCGAGAAACTGCGCAAGGCGCATCGCGACCCGATCGCCGAGATCCATCCCGACACCGCCAAGCGTTACGGCATCAAGGATCGTAGCTGGATGTGGATCGAAACCCGGCGCGGCCGCATCAAGCAGCGCGCGCGCGTGACCGCCGGCATCGATCCGCGCGTTATCGCTGCCCAGCATGGCTGGTGGTTTCCCGAAGAGCCGGCCCCCGACCATGGCGTATGGCGAGCCAATGTGAATCTGCTGACCGACAATCAGCCGCCCTATGATCCCGCCATGGGCACGTATCAGCTGCGCGCGCTGCTCTGCCGGGTCAGTCCGGCGCCCGCGGATTGACATGGCCGCCTACAAACCGGTTTGCGAGTGCGAAGCGATATGCTTGCCACAGGCGGCAAAGCGCTCCATCACTGACGTCGTTCTATTCGGCGGAGAGGCGGCCGTTGCGCCAGCCTCGTTGGTTGGGTGCGCAACTTATCGAGACAAATCGGGAAGGGGGAGAAAACATGGCGGAAGAAATTCGGGCTCCTCTGGCTGGGACCGTGGTGTCCGTGCTGGTCGAGCCCGGCGCCAAAGTCGATGCCGATGACGAATTGCTCGTGATCGAAGCGATGAAGATGGAGAATCTGGTGTATTCGCCGTGCGCCGGCGCGGTGACCACCATCAAAGTGAAGGCCGGGGACAGGATCGAGGCAGGCGATCTTCTCCTCGTCATCGATTAACGGCGCTGCAAAAAGCCAAGCGAGGAAACGATGCAGTTCGAATTGACCGAAGAACAAACAATGATCCAGGACACCGCGCGGCGGTTTGCGGCGGAGGAGATTGCGCCGACCCTCGAAGCAGAAGAGCGCAATCACGAGTTCAAGAAGGAGCGCGTCGGCATGATGGGCGAGCTCGGCTTCTTCACCTGCGGCCTGCCGGAGGAGTTCGGCGGCAGCGGCATGGGCTTTGTAGAGTCGGTGCTGATGGCGGAACAGATCGCCAAGGTCTCGGCCTCGTGGCGACTCCCGTTCAATATGCAGAATCTGGGACCGTCTCTGACCGTCGCCAAATTTGGCACGGCCGAGCAGAAGAAAAAGTACATCCCGGGCTGGGTCGCGGGAACGCAGCTGGGCTTTTTCGCGATGACCGAGCCCAACACCGGCTCCGACGTCGCCAGCATGAAGACGCACGCGATCGACAAGGGCGACCACTACGAAGTCCACGGCAACAAGATGTGGATTTCGCAGGCGCAAGTGGGCGACGCCGGTCTGCTCTACGCCTACACGGATCGTTCCAAGGGCAACAGGGGCATGACCGCCTTCATCATCGAGCCGAAAAAGATGAAGGGCTGCACCGCACGCCCGATCGATACTAAGCTCGGCCTGCACTGCTCGCCGACCGGCGAGTTCATCTTTGAAGGCATGAAGGTGCCGAAGGAGAACGTGCTCGGCAAGCCGGGGGACGGTTTTCGCATCTGCATGTGGCAGCTCAACCAGACGCGGCTCGGCTGCGCCGCGGGCGCGCTCGGGGTGGCCGGTGGCGCGCTCGACCTCGCCATCAACTACGCCAACGAGCGCACGCAATTCGGCAAGCCGATCTCCAAGCACCAGATGGTGCAGGCGCAGATCGCCGAGATGGTGGTCGAGCATCAGGCTGCGCAGATGCTGGTCTATCGCGCCGCCTGGCTCAAGGATCAGGGCAAGCCGAGCCAGTACGAGACCTCGGTCGCCAAGCTCGCGGCGTCCGAGGCCGCGGTGCATGCGGCGAACGAGTGCATCAAGATTTTCGGCTCCTATGGCTACTCGACCGAGTTTCCCGCCGAGCGCTTCTATCGCGATGCGAAATCGCTGCAGATCGTCGAGGGCACCTCGAACGTGCAGAAGATCATCATCTCCGGCATGGCCCTGGGCTTCACGCCCAATCGGGATTAGCCGCACCGCCGTTGCTCGTTTTCGTCGTTGCCGGGCCGCCCCGGCGATCCCCGCTCGGAAGCGTCGCATGGATGCGCGGGTCGAGCCCGCGCATGACGAAAGAAGGCAAAGCCATTTATCGATCACTGGCGCGACGACGCGATGCCGACGAAAATGCAGCGCGCGCCGGCCATGACAATCTGAGCAGGAGTTTGGAATGAAGCCTTATTTCGAAAAGATGCCGAGTTTCGGCAAGGACCTTAAGGAAAAGGCCATCGCCCGCACGCTAGAGAGCCGCAAGCAGCTCGAGGCGATCGAAGCGGAAATCGCGGCGGCGCGGGCCGCGCGCATGGAAGTTGGCATTCCCGCGGCCGAAATCAACAAGCGCGGCGCGCTTACCGTCTGGCAGCGTCTCGATTATCTGGTCGACAAGGGAAGCTGGTGCCCGCTGCATAGTCTGTACAATCCGGAGGACAACAAGGAAGGCACCACCAATGTCGTCGACGGGCTCGGCAAGATCGCCGGCCGGTGGGCGGTGATCATCGGTTTCGACAACAAGGTGCTGGCGGGCGCCTGGATTCCCGGACAGGCCGAGAACATGCTGCGGGTGACCAATCTCGCCAAGCGCCTGCATATTCCGCTCGTCTGGCTGGTGAACTGCAGCGGCGTCAAGCTGCCCGACCAGGAAATGTTCTATGCCGACCGGCGCGGGGGCGGCACCTGTTTCTACCGACATGCCGAGCTTGAGCAGATGGGCATTCCGATTCTCGCCGGCATCTACGGGACCAATCCGGCCGGCGGCGGTTATCAGAGCATCAGCCCCACCATCCTGCTCGCCCATAAGGACGCCAACATGGCGGTGGGCGGCGTGGGCATCGTCTCCGGCATGTCGCCCAAGGGCGGGTTCGATGTCGCCGGCCTCGAAGAGCTCATTGCGAAAACGCGCGACATGCGCGAGCGGCCGCCTGGCAGCGTCGAGACGCATTTCGACGGCACCGGCTTTTTCACGCAGGTGTTCGACACCGAGCATCAGGTGCTCGATGGCATCAAGGCCTATATGCGCGCCATCCCCGCTTACGATCCCCGGTTCTTCCGGGTGGCGGAGCCCGCCGAACCGCGGCTTTCGGCGTCGGACCTTTACCACCTCCTCCCCTTCAATCAACGCGAAACCTATTCCTTCGAAGACATCCTGGCCCGCCTGGTCGACGGCAGCGAGCACCTTGAGTTCCGCCCCGAATACGGTCCCGAGGTCTATACCGGCCTCGTCAAAATCGACGGCCAGCTGATCGGCGTCATCGCCAACCGGCAGGGGCTGATGCCGCGCGGTTATCCGGAATACGCCGACTATCCGGGCATCGGCGGCAAGCTCTACCGCCAGGGCTTGATCAAAATGAATGAGTTCGTGACGCTGTGCGGGCGCGACCG
The DNA here is from genome assembly GCA_049284695.1 of Rhodoplanes sp. Taxonomy (GTDB): domain Bacteria; phylum Pseudomonadota; class Alphaproteobacteria; order Rhizobiales; family Xanthobacteraceae; genus Rhodoplanes. The sequence continues at coordinate 7,322 of JBAPYK010000165.1, forward strand.
CGTGCCGATCGCCTGGTTCCAGGACACGACCGGCATCGATGTCGGCGACATCGCCGAAAAAGCGGAGCTGCTCGGGCTTGGCCAGTCGCTCATCTATTCCATTCAACAGACCGACGTGCCGATGATGCTCACGGTGCTGCGCAAGGGCAGCGCGGCCGCCCATTACATCATGGGCGGGCCGACCGCTAACCGCCACAACGCCTTCACCCTCGGCACCGCAGCGACCGAAATCTACGTCATGCATGGCGAGACGGCGGCGGTCGCGACCTATGCGCGCCGCGCGATCAAGGACAAGGATAGCGGCAAGCCGCTGCAGCCGATCGCCGACAAGATGAACGTGATGGCGAAGAAGTACTACGACACGTCACGACCGGCCTATTGCGCGCACGCCGGCTTCGTCGACGAGATCGTCGATCTCACGCGCCTGCGCGATTATCTCAAGGCCTTTGCCGGCGCCGTCTATCAGAACCCGACATCGATCTGCCCCCGCCATCAGATGCTCATACCCCGCATCATCAAGGGGTGAGGCGCGCTCTCCTCAGCCTGGGAACTCCAACCAACCGATCTCATCTCCCTCCTTGTCATTGCCGGGCTTGACCCGGCAATCCATCTTCATGAAAAGACCTTTGTTTTCAAACTGGATACGCGGGTCAAGCCCGCGTATGACGAGTAAGCAATTACGAGGTCAAGTATTAGACCCGCGCCTCACTCCTGCGCGACCGGAGGATCCGGATCGTCCGACCAGGCCTCGCCTTGCGGTTCCGGGTAGCGCTTCAGCAGGCGATGGCACAGATTGACGTGCTCGGCCTCCTCCTCGACAAACTCCCGCGCCATTTCCCGGACCTTTGGGTCGTCCGTTGTCGCGACCACATGCTGGAAGTAGCTGAGCGCGCGCTCTTCACCGGCAAGCGCCATTTTCAACGCGTGCCACGGCGTCATCAGGTAATGCGCATCGCCGAGGTCGGCGTTTTCCGGACTTTCGCCCTTACCCCATTCAGGCAATTGGCGGGCACGCGCGACGACGTCGATATCGCCCGCCATGCGCTGGATTTCATCGCGGTGGATGCCCTCCGCACGGGCGAGATCACGGAATACGTGGGCGAGCTCCGTGTTGTTGAACGTGTCCATTTGGTCGGCGAGCAGACGATAGCGCTCGACCGCATCGGCCTCGATCTGCCACGCGACCGCGAACAGGTCTTCGAGGCTTGCGATGGGTGGCCCGCCAGCCGGCCCGCCCGTTGTGCGGTTGCCTTCATCGGAAGCGCTCATATCTCGAACTCCTTTTCCAGGTCGGCCAGTTCGGCGCTGCTGACCCCGACCGGCGGGCGATAGGGCCGCCGGTCGCCCCGATACAGCACCCCCAGATTAAAGCCGTCGTCGGTCATGATGCGGCGGGCCGCGACCGCCGGATCGTTGGTGGCCGCGACGGGGGCGGCATGAACGAGGTTCTTCCACTCCCTCTGGTCGGGCCGGAAGGTGACGCAAGGACTCAGCACCTCCACAAACGAGAAGCCCGGATGCCGGACCGCCTCGACGATGATGTTCGCGGTCTCGCTCGGCTGGCCGGAAAAGCACCGGGCGATGAAGTTCGCGCCCGAAGCAAGAGCGATCACCAGCGGGTGGAACGGCCTGAGCCCGGTTCCCCCCGGCGACAGCGCGGTGTCGAAGTCGGGCTCGGTGGTGGGCGAGGGTTGCCCCTTGGTCATGCCGTAAATGTGGTTGTCCATGACGATGTAGGTCATGTCGATATTGCGGCGGCAGGCGTGAAGGAAATGGTTGCCGCCGATCGAGTAGCCGTCGCCGTCGCCGGTCGCCACCACGACGGTGAGGTCTGGACGCGCGACCTTCAGCCCGGCGGCGACCGCGAGTGCGCGGCCGTGCACGCCGTGGAAGCCGTAACAGCTCATGTAGGCCGGAATGCGCGAGGAGCAGCCGATCCCCGACACGATCGCGATCTCCTCCGGCGCGAGCCCGAGCTCGGCGAAGGCGCGCGTGAACGCCAGCAGCACGTGATAGTCGCCGCAGCCGGGGCACCAGATCGGTTTGATCTCCGACTTGTAGTCCTGCGCCTTCACTCGCGGGTCGGCGGTCATGCGTTCCTCCACTCCATGAGTGCGCGATGGATTTCGCCCGGCCGCAACGGCAGCGGGCCCGGCGCGTGCAGCACTTGCACCCGTTCAGGGAGTTCATAATGGGCTTTCAGATAGCGGTGGAACTGAGCGCCGTGGCTCTGCTCGACGACGAGCGCCTTGCGCACGCCGGTGAGCGCCGCCGCCATCTCCTTCGGACGCACCGGCGCGATCAGACGCGGCGCGATAAGACGCACCGCAACCCCCTCGGCGCGCGCTCGCGCGATTGCCTCTCGCACCGCCCCGGTGAGCGAGCCCCAGCAAATCACGGCCAACTCTCCTTCGCCTTCGAGCGTCGCCCAGTGGGCTCCGTAGTTGAAGGTTTCCAGCTTGTCGCGTCGCTTGTCGAGTTGCGCGCGATGATCGCTGGCGCTGCCGGTGGGAATGCCGCCCACCGTGTGGGTGAGGCCGTCGGCGGTGTACTGGCCCCCGTGGGTTCCTGGAATCGCCATCGGTGAGACGCCAGCGCCGCCGAGCGCGTAACGCTGATAGGGCGCCGCGATGTCGCGAGCCCGCAATCGCTCGCCGATGAAAGCGAGGTCGGCCGGCCGCTCGATCGCCGCCTGCGCCTGGCCGATGAGCTGGTCGGACAGCACGATCGCCGGCGCCTGCAACGCCTCGGAAAGATAGACCGACCATTGCGCGGTGAAGACGCAATCGCTCACCGACTGCGGCGCGAGCACAAGCCGGGGCGCGTCGCCATGCACGCCGTAGACCGCGATGTTGAGGTCGCTCTGCTCGGCCTTGGTCGGGATTCCGGTCGATGGTCCACCGCGCATGACGTCGACCACGACGATGGGGATCTCGGCGGCGGTCGCGAGCCCAAGGGCCTCGACCATCAGCGACAGGCCCGGACCGGAGGTTGCCGTCAGCGCCGGCGTCCCGCCATAGGACGCGCCGATGATCATGTTGATGGAGGCGAGCTCGTCTTCGGCCTGCAGCATAACTCCGCCCACCCGGGCGAGGTTAGAGGCGAGCCATTCGAGAATGTCGGTCGCCGGCGTGATCGGATAGGCGGCGGCGAAGCGGATCCCGCCGCGCACCGCCCCGAGCGCGACCGCTTCATTGCCGGAGATGAGCCAGCGCTTGGCGTCGGTCTTTACGGGCGCCGCCGGCGGGCGGCCGAGATCAAACCCCGCGGCCGCCCTCGCGCCGGCATCGACGGCGGCGAGATTAGTCTCGATCGCGGCCGGCCCTTTCGCGCCGAAGCGTTTACCGAGCACGGCCCGCACCGCGTCCTGGGGAAGTCCGATCAGCTTGGCGGCGATCCCGAGCGCGATCATGTTCGCCCGCCAAGTTGGCTGCGCCTTGATCATGTCTTTGAACGCCACGTCGGCCACGCGGGCGCCCGCCGAAGCGACGTTTTGCGGCGGCTCGCCGCCGCGCGGATCGCCAATGACGAGACTGTGCGGCCCCAGCGGAATTTCCGCTTCGAACCGCTGCGCATTGTTCCAGTCGATGCCGATTAGGAGAGCGAAGCAATCGGAGTGGCAGTCGATCGGGTGCGACGCGAGGCGGAGCATCGCGGCAGCCTCTCCTCCCCTGATCTGTGCGCCGACGGACCGCGTGAGAAAGCCGTGCCAGCCCGTCGCGCAGGCTGCCTCCAGCAGCATGCCGCCGACCGTGAGCACGCCGGCCCCGCCGCTGCCGACGAAGGCGATCGAAACATCTGAATCGGCCATTTGACAGAGTTCCCTTCTCTGCCCGTCGATCCGAGGTCGCGAGCAGTGCGCGTTTGCTCCCTAAAGAGTCGATCCGTCGTTTTGCGGATCGTTCCTCTCCACTTGGAATCTTTCTTGACTCTAAATACGCATTCCAGTACTGATTTACTAATACCCGCCTTCGTTGGTTGTCAATGCGGTATCGGGCGGTACAGTGAGTCGCGAGACCCGAAAAGGGCAGAGGAAACGAACAAGGGGAATGCGAATGGCCGCGAAGCCGTTTCGCTGGGTCATGACGGCGCCGGGGGCGCCGCTCATACGGTCGGAATTCGAAGCGAAGCCCGCGCCGGGCGAAGTGGTGGTGGAAATCGCCGGCTGCGGCGTGTGCCACACCGACCTCGGCTACTACTACGACGGCGTGCGCACCAATCACGCGCTGCCGCTCTGCCTCGGTCACGAGATCAGCGGCCGCGTCGCGGCGGCGGGACCCGGCGCGGAAGCCTGGGTCGGCAAAACCGTGATCGTGCCCGCGGTGATCCCGTGCGGAACCTGCGATGCCTGCAAGCGCGGCAAGGGAACGATCTGCCCCAACCAGAAAATGCCCGGCAACGACATTCAGGGCGGGTTTGCCAGCCATATCGTCGTACCGCAAACCGGTCTGTGTCCGGTCGATGAGGGCAGGCTCAAGGCCGCCGGCCTCACGCTCGCCGACGTCTCGGTCGTCGCCGACGCGGTGACGACGCCGTATCAGGCGGTGGCGCAAGCCGGTGTGCAGAAAGGCGATCTCGTGGTGGTCAACGGCATCGGCGGGGTCGGGGGCTATTGCGCGCAAGTAGCGAAAGCCTTCGGCGGCACGGTCGTCGCCATCGATGTCAGCCAGCCCAAGCTCGATGCGATCGGCGCGGACACGGCGGCGCTCACGCTCAACGCCCGCAATCTCCAGCCGCGCGAGCTCAAAGGTGCAATCCAAAGCTTCGCCAAGGAGCGCGGGCTGCGGCCGAACGAGTGGATCGTCTTCGAATGTTCCGGCACCCGCGCCGGCCAGGAAACCGCGTTCGGCCTGCTCAACCGCGGCGCCACGCTCGGCGTCGTCGGCTTCACCATGGACAAGGTCGAGCTGCGCCTCTCCAACCTGATGGCGTTTCACGCCCGCGCGCTCGGGAACTGGGGCTGCCCGCCCGAACTTTATCCCGCAGCGCTCGATCTCGTGCTGGATGGCCGGGTGAAAGTCGGCCCGTTCGTCGAGCAGCATCCGCTCGCCGACATCAACAAAGTTTTCACGGCGGTCCATCACGGCGAGCTGCAACGCCGCGCCGTGCTCGTTCCGGCCGCCTGAAGGCCAAGGGAGTTCGTGCATGTCCGTACAAGCCGCTGCCGCTCGTGGCGAAGAGCCCAAGGATCACGGCCTCGTTGCCGAGCAGGTGCGCAAAAGCGTCACCGAAGGGGTAATCTACGAGAAGCGTCCAGTGAAGGGCGCCGACGGCAAGCCCGTCGCCGGGCTGTATAACGCCTGGATCACGCTCAACAACCCGACACAGTTCAATTCCTACACGACCGAGATGGTGAAGAGCGTCATCCTCACCTTCCGCGCCGCGAGCGCTGCGCGCGACGTGGTCGCCGTCGTGTTCACCGGCGCCGGCGACAAGGCATTCTGCACCGGCGGCAACACCAAGGAATACGCCGAGTATTACGCCGGCAATCCGCAGGAATACCGCGGCTATATGCGGCTGTTCAACGACATGGTCTCGACCATTCTCGCCTGCGACAAGCCGGTGATTTGCCGCGTCAACGGCATGCGCATCGGCGGCGGCCAGGAAATCGGCATGGCCTGCGATTTCACGGTGGCGCAGGATCTGGCGCGCTTCGGCCAAGCGGGTCCCAAGCATGGCTCCGCCCCGATCGGCGGCGCGACCGACTTCCTGCCGGTCGTCATCGGCGCCGAGCGCGCGATGGTCGCCTGCGTGCTATGCGAACCGTTCTCCGCCCACGAAGCTTATTTCACGGGCATGATCAGCGACATCGTTCCGGCGCTCAAGGTCGACGGCGCGTTCGTCGCCAATCCGCTGGTGGAGACAAGCCGCATCGTCGACGAGTTCGGGCGGATCGTGTTCGGCAAGTCGAAGACCGGCGACGCGCTGAAAGCGGGGCAAGCGTTGATGAAGCGCGGAACGGTCGATCTTTCGTTGCTCGACGAGAAGATCGAAGCGCTGTGCACCAAGCTCCTCTACACCTTCCCCGACTGCACCACGAAGACGATCGAGGAGCTGCGCAAGCCGAAGCTCGACGCCTGGAACCGCAACAAGGAGAATTCCCGCGCCTGGCTCGCCCTCAACATGATGACCGAGGCGCGCGCAGGCTTCCGCGCCTTCAATGAGGGCACCAAGGAAACCGGGCGCGAGGCCGATTTTGTCGCGCTGCGGCGCGCGCTTGCAGACAATGCGCCGTGGACTGACGAGCTGACCGACCGCATCCAGCCGGGCGCAGGTAACAAGTGATGTTGAACTTGGCTCCCTCGTATCTCGGCCGCGGTGCAGCACGCCACGTTGCACCGCCGTTCCGAGATCCGGTGAGCCATTGGGTCTCAGGTCCTCGGCGCAAGACTTCATGTTACGCTGCGCCCAGGACACGATCTCCGGAGAAGGCGAGATCGCGATGACAACGCCGCTTACGGTTTGGCGCGAGACAGAGGGCCGCCTGTTGCGGCTGCGGCTCAGCCGACCGAAGGCAAATCTCATCGACGCCGAGATGATCGCCGCGCTCGATCGCGCCTTCGCCGAGCATGGCGGCAACGCCCATATCGCCGCGATCCTCCTCGAGGCCGAGGGCCCGCATTTCTCCTTCGGCGCGAGCGTCGAGGAGCACCTGCCCGACCAGTGCGCGGCCATGCTGGCGGGCTTGCATGGCCTCGTCCTCCGTATGGTCGAATCGCCGATTCCGGTTCTTGCCGCGGTGCGCGGGCAATGTCTCGGCGGCGGGCTCGAAGTCGCGCTCGCCGCGCATCTGATGTTCGTCGCCGCCGACGCGACGCTCGGCCAGCCGGAGATGAAGCTCGGCGTCTTTGCGCCAGCCGCCTCTTGCCTCTTGCCCGAACTGATCGGCCCGGCCCGCGCGCTCGACCTTCTCGTCTCCGGCCGCAGCTTGAGCGGCGCCGACGCCGCCGCGATCGGAATCGCCAAAGTGGCGGGCGACCCCGAGAAGGCCGCGCTCGACTACGTCGCCGAACATCTGATGCCGAAGAGCGCAAGCTCGCTGCGCTTCGCCGTGCAGGCGGCGCGCTTCGACTTTGCCGCCCGCGTGCGGGCGAAGCTCGCCGCGGTCGAACGACTATACCTCGATGAACTGATGAAGAGCCGCGACGCGCTGGAAGGCCTGCAAGCCTTCATCGCCAAGCGGCCGGCGAAATGGGAGCACTGTTGATTATGCCCACGACCTCGGAAATCGTCGCGCATGCGACGCGGCTGTTCGAAGATCTGAACTTCAACTCGGCGCGCGAGTGGAAGGCGGCGAAACCGGGTCGCAAAGTGGTCGGTTACATGCCGATCTACGTCCCGCGCGAAATCATCCATGCCGGCGACATGCTGCCGCTGGGGATCGTCGGCGGCGGCGATCAGCTCGAGGTGATCCACGGTGACGCCTATTACCAGAGCTATATCTGCCGCATTCCCCGTTCGACGGTCGAACTCGGCGTCTCCGGCCGGCTCGATTTCGTCGACGGCATGCTGTTCCCCTCGATCTGCGACGTCATCCGCAATCTTTCCGGCATGTGGAAGATCATGTTCCCGCAGGTCTATACGCGGTATTTCGACGTGCCGCAGAACTATCGCGACGAGATCGGCGGCAACTACTACATCCAAGAACTCGCCGAGCTGCGCCACGACCTCGGAACGCTGCGCGGCTCGCCGATCACCGACGACGAACTGCGCAACTCGATCGTGCTGTACAACGAGAACCGCCGGCTGGTGCGCGAAGTCTACGCCTTCCGCGCCGAGAAGCCCTGGCAAGCGCCGGCGGCCGAAGTTTATCTGATCATGCGCGCCGGGCATGTGCTCTCGGTCGAGCAGCACAGCGACATGCTGCGCAATTACCTCGCTGCCGCTAGCGCTGAAGAGCGGCCGCGCCGTGACAACTGCCGCATCGTGCTCACCGGCGTTTTCTGCGAGCAGCCGCCGCTCAATCTGATCAAGTCGCTGGAGCTTGCCGGCTGCTACGTGGTCGACGACGACCTGTTGCTGGTCAACCGCTGGCTCACCACCGACGTGCCGACGGACGGCGACCCGATGCATAATCTTGCGCTTACCTTCCTGCATCACTCCGAATCGACCGCGGCGAAATACGAGCCCGACCTCAAGGAGAAGGGCCAGCATCTCGTGCGGGCGGTGAAACGCACCAACGCCGAAGGTGTAATCTTCGCGTGTCCGAGTTTCTGCGACCCGGCCCTGCTCGACCGGCCCATGCTCCAGCATGTGCTCGCCGAGGCCGGCATTCCCTACATCGCCTTTAAATACGCCGAGAACTCCGGCCAGATGCAGCCGATCCGCGAACAGGCTGGCACCTTCGCCGACTCGATCAAGCTATGGAGCGGACAATGACAGCGACCCAGATCGTCACGCCAAAGACCGCGGCGAAGGACGTCGAAAAAGACGTCTCCATGCGCAAGCAGAAGGCGATGATGGCGGCCCATTACGACCGCATCACCGGCGCGCCCGAGACCGGCAAGAAGATTTGCTGCACCTTCGTGCCCGGCAATCTCAATGAACTGATCATGTGCTTCGACCTCCTCAACAATCTTCCGGAGGTCAACGCCATTCAGAGCGGGCTGCGGCGGGTGTCGGGCAATTACGTGCTCGAGGCCGAGAAGATCGGCCATTCCGAGGACGTGTGCACCTATGTCAAGTCCGACATCGGCATGGCGGCGAAAGGCAACATCGCGCCGAACGGGAAGAAATTTCCCGATCCCGACGTGCTGCTCTTGTCCTACACCGGCTGCTTCACCTTCATGAAGTGGTTCGAGCTGCTGCGCGAGCAGTACAAGTGCGAGACCATCATGCTGCACACGCCCTATATGGGCGACGGCAAGATCACGCCGAACATGGTCCAGTACATGGTCAAGCAGCTCAAGGAAGAGGTGATCCCCAAGCTTGAGCGCATCTCCGGCGTGAAGTTCGACATCGACCGGCTGCGCGAGTATCTCAAGAACTCGGTCAAGGCCGAAGACAATCTGGTGCGCGTGCTGCAGACGGCGAAGAGCAAACCGTCGCCGATCGATGCGTATTTCGGCGGCATCTATTACATCGGCCCGATCTTCGGCGCCTTCCGCGGCACCCAGGACGCGATCGACTACTACAAGTTCCTGCGCGACGAGGTGGAGGAACGCCTCGCCAGCGGCCAGGGACCGGTGACGCCCGACGGCGACATGGGCGAGGAGAAGTATCGCCTCGTCGTCGAAGGCCCGCCCAACTACACGAACTTCCGCCAGTTCTGGAAGATGTTCTACGACGAGGGCGCGGTCGTCGTCGCCTCGAGCTACACCAAGGTTGGCGGCGTGTACGATTTCGGCTTCCGCCACGACCCCAACAAGCCGCTGGAGACGCTCGCGGAGTATTGCCTCGGCGTCTACACCAATCGCAGCCTGCCGATGCGCATCGACATGCTGACGAACTACGTCGAAGAGTACCAGGCGGACGGGCTCCTCATCAACTCGATCAAGAGCTGCAACAGCTTCTCGGCCGGCCAGCTCCTCATCATGCGCGAGGTGGAGAAGCGCACCGGCAAGCCGGCCGCCTTCATCGAGTCCGACCTCGTCGACCCGCGCTACTTCTCCGCCGCCAACATCAAGAACCGGCTGGAAAGCTACTTCCAGATGATCGAGCAGAAGCGCGCCGGCGCGCGCGCCGCGGCGTGACGACAATGATTGGAAATCCGTTCGAACATCATCCTCCCCCGCTAAGCGGGGGAGGATGGGAGCGGCCGGTCACCGGACAAATAGGTTACCAAGGGCGGAAGATATGAAAACCTTCGTCGGCATCGATCTCGGCTCGACCACCACCAAGGCGGTCCTCCTCGACGAGAACAGCCACGTGATCGGGCGCGGCATCACCAATTCGCGTTCGAACTATGCGACGGCGGCGCGCGTCGCCAGCGAGGAGGCCCACGTCGACGGTCGCTTCACGCTGTTTCGCCGCGCCCTGAACGCGGGAGGTGGCCAGAGTAGCGAACTCGACACGTTCCTCGGCGCGCTCGAACGGGCCTTCCGGCTGGAGCAGTTTCTCGAGCAACTTGACGACCTCGAGGCGACCTGCCGTGGCCAGGTCAAGGGCGACCGCTTCGCCGGCGTCGAAAGCGGCGTCCAGGAAGCGATCGGCGTCGTCTTCAAGAATCTGCGCGACGAAGCGCCCGAGCTGTACGCTCCCGGCGCAAAGCGCAAGTCGGACTTCTTCCGCGACATCGCTGGCTCGCGCTACCACAACCAGGCTGAAGAGGTCGCGCGCGTCGCCAAGCTGCCCTACGATCTCCTGCTCAACGTTTACGACAAGTCGATCATCGAAGTGGAGAACCGTCCGCCGGCCGGCGAACTCAGCGAAAAGTTTCGCCGCGCGCTTGCTCGCGTGCTGGCCGAGGACAGCGTGGTCAGGACCGGGTCGACCGACGTGCCGCAGACGATCGTCGACACGCTCGCGATCGATCTCGAAGAGACCTATCTCGTCGGCACCGGCTATGGGCGCGTCACCCTGCCCTTCTCCAAGGACCACATCCGCTCCGAGATCCTGTGCCACGGGCTCGGCGCGCACATGATGTATCCGAACACCCGCACCGTGCTCGACATCGGCGGCCAGGACACCAAGGGCATCCAGGTCGACCCGCACGGCATCGTCGAAAACTTCCAGATGAACGACCGCTGCGCCGCCGGCTGCGGGCGCTACCTCGGCTACATCGCCGATGAAATGAATATGGGCTTGCACGAATTAGGCCCGCTGGCGATGAAATCCGACCGGCCGGCACGCATCAACTCGACCTGCACCGTGTTCGCCGGCGCCGAGCTGCGCGACCGGCTCTCGCTTGGCGAGAAGCGCGAAGACATTCTCGCCGGGCTGCATCGCGCCATTATCCTGCGTGCAATTTCCATCATCTCGCGCTCGGGCGGCGTGACCAACGAGTTCACCTTCACCGGCGGCGTCGCCAAGAACGAGGCGGCGGTGCGCGAGCTGCGCAAGCTCATCAAGGAGAACTACGGCGAGGTCACGATCAATATCAATCCGGAGTCGATCTACACCGGCGCGCTCGGCGCCTCCGAGTTCGCCCGCCGCGCCTATGAAGGCGGAGCCAAGATGGAGACTGCAGCATGACGATCACGGCGGGAATCGATGTCGGCACGGGCGCCGTCAAGGCGGCCCTGTTTAAAGTCGAAGGTGGCAATGCCGAGTGGCTGTCGCGCTCGGTGATGCGCATCAGACAGCGCGACCCGATGCAACTGGCGCGGGTCGCCTTCGACCAGGTCCTGGCGGACGCCAAGCTCAACGAGAGCGACGTCAACTATGTCGCCACCACCGGGGAAGCCGAAGGCGTGCCCTTCCATACCGGGCATTTCTATTCGATGACCACCCATGCCCGCGGCGCCATCTATCTGGAGCCGACGGCGCGCTCGGTGCTCGACGTCGGCGCCTTGCACGGGCGGGCGATCTCGATCGACGAGCGCGGCAAGGTGTTGAGCTACAAGATGACCAGCCAGTGCGCCTCCGGCTCGGGGCAGTTCCTCGAGAACATCGCGCGCTATCTCGGCATCGGCCAGGATGAGATCGGATCGC
>JBAPYK010000166.1:0-4429 GCA_049284695.1 Rhodoplanes sp.
CAACGGATGGCACGCCGGAGATCCGCGATGCCGTCAACGAGCACTTCGCCAATCTAGAACAGCGCTTTGGCCCGCTGCATGGTTGTCGGGTCGTTATAAAGGGCCCCGGCGCGGACGATGATAGAGACCGATACAGGGTCATTATCCATCTCGCGCTGGCCGAGAGCCTCGAAGTTAAGGTCGGCCCCCCGCCGCGGCCAGACGCACGCTACAAGGACTTGACCTTCGCCATCAGCGATACGTTCAGGCGCGCACGCAGACGGCTGCAGGATCGGCGCCGCCGCATGGACCGACAATCGAAAAGGCCCGAACCCCAGTCGTCGGGCCCCGTTGCCGAACTCGAGCGAGGTGAAGTCGCTAGTGCTGGGACGCCCCCCGGGGTCTTGTCGTCTGCGGTGACCGCGACGGCGGACATACAGCCGCCAAACACCTCGTTGCGTTGCCGACAACTGGAGACAGATATCGGGAGCACCAGTGTCGTTCCCGCCGGGGGATCGCATGGGCGAACCGAACTTAAGAGAGCACCGGGGCAAGCGCGGGATGCATTGGCCGAGACAGAAAGCGCCGAGTCGGAGGCTGCCTCATACGCAATCAGGGACCCCGCGCTAGGCGAAGCACTAGAGGCTGAGCCGATGCAAGCTTCTCACGCGCTGCCCATTGTTCACGACGTTGACACCGCGGAACATCCAGGACCCGAGCGGCGGGGCTCGTCAGCCTCCACAACGATTACGATATTTAACCATCTCGGTCTCTTGACGGTATTAAGTCTCTTGCAGGCGATGATTGTCACATCGACAAATTTATCAAATGCTGCCTTGCGCTTTCTGCAGATATTCTTCGGTTCGACAATGCTGATAAAACCGTCTACTGCGAAGAAGGGAGCACAGACCGGGGACGCAACAGAAGGTTTAAACACCACGGTGAATCCATCGTGGCCTCCACGTCAGAAATGAGTGGTCTCAGCTCCGAGCCGCCCGTGACATCGCCGGGAGGAACGCGCTGCAAGAACTCGAGGTAGCGTGTTACTGCCGTTCTCACCTGCTCGACGCTCTGCTCGATCATTTTGCGCATGTCGGCAGGGAATTCTGGTGTCGTGCCGCCCGTCATAACGCTCTCCAATTTATTGACGAACCGAAGGAGAATCGAAGTACACGGGTTGTCAGCGCCCAGGGTTGTCTTAGATCAAAAGAGCTTGGCCTCCCATCTTACTACACAGCCAGCGCCGGACCTCGTCGATTTCAAAACGCTCGCGTTCTCGCCGCAAGCCACGCCGCTCGCGCCCAGCCGGCCTCACCGACGCGACACAGCTTAGTGGGCGGAGCGCGCGAATCAGTGCAGTGCTACTATGAACGCGATCACGGCCACGGCGAGCACCAGACCGGTGAGGGCCATGACCGGCCCGTCTGCACGCGCGCCGTTAAACATGTCCTCGGCGAGACAGCGCTCGACCTCGATCGCGCCGAACAGTCTCAGTACACGGACCGAGGTGTGATCGATCATCCAGGCCTCGCCCTTTGGCGTAACTGGCTGCACCATCCGAGCCGGTCCCTTCTCTTGAAAATGCAGGTCGGTCATGCAGGCATGCTCCGTTACCGGAGACCGTTTTGAGCCAAATCGATAAACCTGCCCGCTACGTCAGCCTCCGCGTCGCAATTCGCCTGCGCATTCCGACGATCGCGACCACTCATTCCGATCCATCGCGACCACCTGTTACGATCGATCGCGACCAGCGTGGACGGGGATGAGAGCGCCGTCAGGTTCATCTGCTGATTTCAGGGTTCTTGGTCGGGGTCAAGCGTGACGAGGCCGTCCCCGTAGTCGACAGGAGGGACCCGCGCGCGGCGCGGAGCGCTTTCGCGGCTGGCGCAGCGGCGCGCGTGGGAGGTCCCTGTCGACCCACGGGGGCGGGCGGGAGATGGGCGGCGCGGGTCATTTCTTGGCTCCTTTCGGCGTGTCGTCGGTTGCGGTCTTGGCCGCGGGCTCGGTCGGTTCGGCGGCTTTGATTTTGCGCATCGACGGGCCATCGAGTTCGAGCCGGTAGGCGTTATGAACAATGCGATCCAGGATCGCATCGCCGAGCGTGGGCTCCCCGATTACGTCATGCCAGGTTGGCACGGGGAGTTGGCTGGTGATCAGGATGGAGCCGCGGCCGTGGCGATCCTCGACAATCTCCATGAGATCGCGACGCTGGCTGGCGGTGAGGCGATCGGGACCCCAATCATCGAGGATGAGGAGATCGACCTTGACCAGCATGCGGAACAGTCGGGCGAACCGACCATCGCCGTGCGCGAGTTCGAGATCGGGGAACAGCCGCGGCGCGCGGGCGTAGTAGACGGCGTAACCGTCGCGGCAGGCCTTGTGCGCCAACGCGCAGGACAGCCAGGACTTGCCCACGCCGCACGGCCCGGTGATCAGCAGGCTGCGGCGCTCGGCGATCCAGCGGCTGGTCGCCAGCTGCTGGAACAGCGCCTTGTCGAGCCGCCGCGGCGTTCGGAAGTCGACGTCCTCGACGGCGGCTTGGCTGTGACGCAGCCGGGCGGCGTGCAGTCTGGTTTGGAAGCGCTTCGTGTTGCGATTGGCTGCTTCGCGGTCGAGCAGGAGCGCCAGCCATTCGGGGTGCGCGAGATTACGGCTCTCCTCTTGCGCCTCGAGTTCGAGGAAGGCTTGCGCCATGCCGTCGAGCTTGAGTGCTCTGAGCTGATCAAGGGTGGGATGGATGAGCATCGGTCGTCATCTCCTAATTGAAGTAGGCAGGTCCACGGATGTTGTCGTGCGCGATCGACGGCCCGTCCGCGGGCATTGCAGGCCGTCGGCGATCGAGATTGTTCTTCAGAATCGAATTGACCGAGCTGTAGGAGCGCGCGCCGATCTCGATGGCCCGGCGACAAGCAGCTTCGAGCCGCTCGCGGCCATAAGTCTTGGCGAGCCGCAGGATGCCGACGCAGGCGCGGAAGCCTTGCTCGGGATGCGCCCGCTCGCGCAGGATGATCTCGACCAGCGCCGCGGCGTTTTGCCCGATCTCGCCGGCCTGCCGCCTGAGGCGCTCCGGCGTCCAGTCGGCATAACGCCGGTGGCTCGACGGCATATGCTCGCGCACCGTCGTGTGCTTGCGGTTTGAGGACGCGCGCACATGCGCCGCGACCCGCTTGCCGCGGTGGAACAGTTCAACCGTGCGCGCCGTGATGCGCGCCCAGACCTTCTCGCGCAACAGCTGATGCGGCGCCGAGTAGTAGTGCTTCTCGATCTCGACGTGATAGTCGAGCCCGACCCTGCATTCCTTCCACGCGGCAAAGACGTAGGGCTCGGCCGGCAGCGGCTTGAGCGCCGGGCGCTCCAGCTCCTCGAAGAGCGCGCGTCGGCTCGCCCCGAGATGCCGCGACATGCGGTCATTGAGCTGCGCGACCAGTTCGGCGATGGCGGCGTTCAACGCCGTCAGCGTGAAGAAGCGCCGATTGCGCAGCTTCGCGATGATGAAGCGCGTCGCGACTTGAACGGCCACTTCGACCGTCGCCTTGTCGCGCGGCTTGTACGGCCGCGCCGGCACGATGGCGGTGTCGTAGTGAGCCGCCATCTCGGCATAGGTCCGGTTGACTGCCGGTTCGTAAAAGCAGGCCTTGGCGATGCCCGACTTCAGATTGTCGGACACCACCATCGCCGAAACCGCACCGATGAAGGCAAAGACGCGCGTGTGCGAGCCGATCCAGTCGGCCAGGCCCTGCGTCCACGTGGCCTCGGCATAGGTGTAGTTCGACGCGCCGAGCGCCGCGACGAACAATTGCGCCGGCATCGCCTCGCCGGTCGATCCGTCGATCACATCGAGCGTCGTGCCAGCATAGTCCACAAACAGGCGCTCGCCGGCCACGTGCGTCTGCCGCATAGTCGGCGACAGGCGCGCCTCAAAGTCGCGGTAGAGCTCACAGAACCGGCTATAGCCGTAGCCGTCGGGGTGCGTCGCGCGATGCTCCTCCCACAAGAGCTGCAACGTCACGCCCGACCGCCGCAGTTCGCGATGGATCGCAGCCCAGTTCGGCCGTGGCCGGGAATCCTTGGCCGTGATCGTGGACGGCGGATAGAGCCGGCCCTCCAGCGCCTCGTCCGTCAGGCCTTCGTGCAGCGGCCAGCCCACGCCGGCGCGCCGCGCCCGCCGGATGCAGTCCCCGGCCGCCGTCGCGCTCACCCCGAGGCTGGCGGCAATCTTGCGTTTGGACAGGCCGGCGGCCGACAGCCGCAGCACGTCGCGAATCTTGCGCATGGGTAATCTCGCTCCAGGCATGCCCCGCTCCTTGTGGAAAAGGAGCGAAGCCATGCCGATTCGCAGATCACCCAACGACGCTCGTCACCCCCGTCCACAGCTGGTCGCGATCCCCCGGAACAGGCGGTCGCGATCAATCGGAACGGCCGGTCGCAATCAATCGGAACGGCCGGTCGC
>JBAPYK010000167.1:0-6705 GCA_049284695.1 Rhodoplanes sp.
GCTCCCCGGGAAATGGATCAGAATGAAATTGGCGACGCTCGGCGTCACCTCGAGGCCGAGCCGGTCGATCTCCTCGGTGAGCCAAGCGAGCCAGCGTTCGTTGTGGCTGCGCGCGCGCTCGACATGCGCCGCGTCGGCGATGGCCGCGATGCCGGCCGCGATCGCCGGAGCGTTCACGTTGAACGGCCCACGGATGCGGTGCACCGCGTCGACCACATGCGGCGGCCCGTACAGCCATCCGAGCCGCAGCGCCGCCAGCCCGTGGATCTTGGAGAAGGTGCGGCACATGACGACGTTGTCGTTGGTCGCCACCAGCTCGATGCCCGCAGCATAATCGTTGCGACGGACGTATTCGGCGTAGGCCGCATCGATCACGAACAGAACGTGGGGCGGCAGGCCGCGATGCAGGCGCTTCACCTCGTCGTAAGGAATGAAGGTGCCGGTCGGATTGTTGGGATTGGCGAGGAAGACGATCTTGGTGCGCTCCGTCACGCAGGACAGGATCGCATCGACGTCGGCCGTATGGTTCTTCTCCGGCGCGACCACCGGCGTCGCGCCCGCCCCGAGCGTTGCGATCGGGTAGACCAGGAAGCCGTGGGTGGTGTGGATCGCCTCGTCGCCGTCGGCGAGATAGGCGCGGGCGAGCAGGTTGAGGAGATCGTCCGATCCTGCTCCGCACACGATGCGGTCGGGGTCGAGCCCGTAGGCGTGGGCGATCGCCTCGCGCAACGCCGTCGCCGCCCCGTCGGGATAGTCTTCCAGGTGCTCGGCGACGTCACGATAGGCCGCGACCGCTTGCGGGCTCGGGCCGAGCGGGGACTCGTTGGAGGACAGCTTGTAGACCTTGGCGACGCCCGGCGCGTGACTTTTCCCGGGCACATAGGCCTTGATCTTCAGCACGCCGGGGCGCGGTTCGGGACGCGAGACAGGCATTCATTCCACTCCAGGCGGTCCGTTCACACGGCCGCTTGTTGCTCCTACCACGCGGGTGGAAACGGCTCTGGGAAAATTATCGGCCGGTGGGGATCAGCTTGCCGTCGGCCGATACGGTATAGCGGGTCGCGTGGCTGCCGACGAGAGCCAGCGAGCGCACCGAGGCCCCCGCATTCTGCAGGGCGGCGGTGATCTCCTCGATCGTCCGGCCGGCAGGAAGCGAGACGAGCAGCGCCGCGCCGTCAAATGCCCCCTCCGGGACGGCGACGACTTCGGCGGCGAGGCCGATCGCCTGGGCCGGCTTCATCCCCCAGCCGGAGACGCTCACGCTCCACACGGTCGCCTCGTCCCGGATTACTGCTTCGGGATGCGGGCGGGCGATCGCGAACACCGGATATCCGGCGGGATGGTCGGCGCGCTCGATGAAGGGAAGCCGGGCGATGATTTTCGGCGCGTCTTCCGCTTCGAGGCCGGTCCACCATGCGCCGACGGAGGCGCTTGCCGCCGGCACCAGGCCGAGATCCCCCGCCGCGGCAGCGAGGGCCTTGAGCACGCCGGCGGCGCCGAGATGTTCCTTGAACGGCACGGTGAAGCCGAAATGGAAGCGCGCCGAGTCGCGCATGGCGGCTTCACCCGTGGAGATATCGGCATGGAGCCGGAACGGCGCCTGGATATAGGTGAAGGTCGCGATGATCACCCGGAGGATGCTCTCTGCGGTGTCCAGCGGGAGAATGCCGCGATGACGGGCGACCAGCCGCCGCATCATCTCCGCCTCGCGCGCCGGCCGGAATGCGGAACCCATCTCCGTCGTTCGCTTGACCGCGATGAGACGGCCGATGATCTCGCCGCGCTCGATCAAGAGGCCGTGCATGGCCTCGTCGATGCGGTCGATCTCGGCGCGGAGCGCCGTCAGCGATGGTTCAGGACCGGCCATGGAGACAATCTCCCCCGCGGGTGCCCGTCCCACGGAACTCTTTGATAATTCGGGATCATCGCCGACGCAAAGAAAACATTGACGGCGCGGGCCGCTGGTCTATTTAGGCCGGTCGCCGCGACGGGAGTGGCCGAATGTGTAAGCAAACACCTATATTGGGGAATCGGCGATCGCCCCCATGAGCAACATTCGGACTTCCGCCATACTTAGCGCGCCGGATCGAGTCCGCGAAGCGGACCAGCCGCGCTCGCCGTTCCTTGTCTTCGGTGCGGACAAGCCGCTCCGGCTCGACGCGGGCGTCGAACTCGCACCCTTTCAGATCGCCTACCAGACCTATGGCGCGCTCAATGCCACGCGCTCCAACGCCGTGCTCCTCTGCCATGCGCTGACGGGCGATCAGCATGTCGCCAATATTCATCCGGTGACGGGCAAGCCGGGCTGGTGGGAGACCATGGTCGGGCCGGGTCTGCCGATCGACACGGACCGCTATTTCGTCATTTGTCCGAACGTCATGGGCGGCTGCATGGGCAGCTCGGGCCCATCCTCGACCAACCCGCAAACCGGACAGCCATGGGGACTCGACTTTCCCGTCATCACCATCCCCGACATGGTGCGGGCGCAGGCGATGCTGCTCGATCATATCGGCATCGAGCAGCTATTCTCCATCGCCGGCGGCTCGATGGGGGGGATGCAGGTGCTGCAGTGGTGCGCAAGCTATCCGGACCGCGTGTTCTCCGCGCTGCCGATCGCTACCGCGACCCGCCATTCGGCGCAGAACATCGCGTTCCACGAAGTCGGCCGCCAGGCGGTGATGGCCGACCCCGAGTGGCGGCAGGGGCGCTACATCGTCGAAGGCACCGAACCGCGCCGCGGACTTGCGGTGGCGCGCATGGGCGCGCACATCACCTACCTGTCGGACGCCGCCCTGCATCGCAAGTTCGGCCGCCGTTTCCAGGACCGCAACAACCCGACGTTTTCCTTCGACGCCGATTTCGAGGTGGAGAACTATCTGCGTCATCAGGGCTCCACCTTCGTCGAGCGGTTCGACGCCAATAGCTATCTCTATCTGACGCGCGCGATGGACTATTTCGATCTCGCCGCCGATTACGACGGCGTCGTCGCCAACGCGTTCAAGGGAACCTCGACGCGGTTCTGCGTCATCTCCTTCACCAGCGACTGGCTGTTTCCGACCACCGATTCGCGCGCCATCGTGCACGCCCTCAACGCGAGCGGCGCGCGCGTCTCCTTCGCCGAGATCGTGACCGATAAGGGCCACGACGCCTTTCTGCTCGACGAGCCGGAGCTGTTTGCGATCGTCCGCGGGTTCTTGGAGTCGGCCGGCCGCGCGCGCGGCCTCACGCCGGCGCAAGGCTGATTAGCGATATGACCGAAACGAACCGGCGCGGAACTCGGACTGAACTGGCTCGCATGGCCCAAATCCCCTCGCTCGACGATTTCAGCCGCATCGTCGTCAAGGTTGGTTCCTCGCTGCTGGTCGACGCCAAGGCCGGCTGCGTGAAGGAGGCATGGCTCGCCTCGCTCGCAGGCGACATCGCCGACCTGCACGGGGCGAACCGCGACATCATGGTGGTGTCCTCGGGCGCAATCGCGCTTGGCCGTTCGATGCTCAAGCTGCCGCAAGGAGCGCTGCCGCTCGAGGACAGCCAGGGCGCCGCGGCGGTCGGACAGATCGCGCTCGCGCGCATCTGGGCGGAAGCGCTCGGACGCCACGACATCCGAGCCGGCCAAGTGCTGGTGACGCTCGGCGACACCGAGGAGCGGCGGCGCTATCTCAATGCGCGCTCGACCATTGCGCGCCTGCTCGACTGGCGGGCGGTGCCCATCATCAACGAGAACGACACGGTGGCGACCAACGAGATCCGCTACGGCGACAACGACCGGCTCGCCGCGCGCGTCGCCACCATGACGAGCGCCGACCTCTTGGTGCTGCTTTCCGACATCGACGGCCTGTACGAGGCGCCGCCCGATCGCGTCCCCGACCCGGCCTTCGTGGCGTTGGTCGAGCGCATCACGCCGGCGGTCGAGGCGATGGCGGGCGCGCCCTCCTCGGAGCTGTCGCGCGGCGGCATGCGGACCAAGATCGAGGCCGGCAAGATCGCGACCGCCGGCGGCGCACATATGGTGATCGCATCAGGCCGGGTGATGCATCCGTTGCGGGCGATCCGGAGCGGGGCGCGCGCGACCTGGTTCCTCACCCCCGCCAACCCGGTCACGTCGCGCAAGAAGTGGATCGCAGGCTCGCTCGAGCCGAAGGGCACGCTGACGATCGACGCCGGAGCGGTCGCCGCGCTCAGGCGCGGCAAGAGCCTGTTGCCGGCGGGCGTGGTGCGGGTCGAGGGCGCCTTCGCCCGCGGCGATGCGGTGATCGTGCGCGGGCCCGACGGCGCCGAGCTCGGGCGCGGGCTCGTCGCCTATGACGCCGAGGACGCCGACCGGATCAAGCGCATGTCGTCGGCCGACATCTTGCTCATTCTCGGCAATCCCGGCCGCACGGTGATGATCCACCGCGACGATCTCGCGCTGTGGCGCGACTGAAGACGCCGGGGAGCGGACGGGGCGCGAAGCCCCATCCGCATGGCGCCGCGTCAATGGGCCGGATATTTGGTCGGATCGGCCATCTTTTCAGTCAGCTTTGTCAGGTCAGCCACGGACGCCTTGTCGTCGTAGACGCCGGCGGCCACCTGGATCCCCGATGAAAAAGCGATATCGGCGCCCTTCGCGTAGGAGATCTTGCGGGAGACGCCGCCGGCGCCCGGCTTGGTCCACAGATATTCGACCCAGCCGCCACGCGGGTCCTCGCCCGCCTTGCACAGCTCCTTGAAGATGAATTTGCCGTTGTTGTCGGTGATTTGCATCAGCGGGCGCCCGACCAGGTCGGGACGCATGGGATGCGCCACCATGCGGTCGAGACGGCAGTCATAGACAAAGACGTAGCTGTCCTTCCACACCCAGGGGCCGTCCTTGCTGTTGAACGCAGCGAAGCCGGAAGCGCCCTTTTCGTTCAAGAAACGCGACGCGGCCCAGACTTTGGACACGACCTCGTCCGGCGTGGCGGCGTCGGGGTCGGCGGCGGTTGCTAGGCCGCTTCCAAACGCGGTGACGGCAGCCAGAGTGATTGCAGCGATTATCGTTCGTGCTTGCATGTTACGCTCCCGCCTCTGCCTCTTGAACACCGGTCCGCACGATCTGCTCCGGCTCTATTCGCGTAAAGTCGAGCCAGGGCTTGCCCACCGGCAACACGTCACGTCCGAAGACATCGGCGAAGATCAGATGCGCCATGACGTACCAAGCCATCGCGGCGCAGATCATCAGCTCGTATCCCGCGACCACGGTAAGCTTGGGATAGCCGAAATGCGCGAGGTCGAGCAGGATGAAGCCGATCAGCAGCAGCGTGAAAGTGAGCGCGAGCGCCCCGTTGAGACGCATCGAGCCGACCCACAGAATGGCGGTGAAGCCGGTCCAGGCGACCAGGAACCATCCGATGTCGGTCTTGTTCGACACATAGATGTTGTAGTGGTTGCCGATGAGCAGGAGCGCGAGCGCGATCCAGAAGCAGCCGTAGGCCGTGAAGGCGCAGTACCCAAAATTATTGCCGGTTTTCATTTCCTGCATGCCGGCGACCATCTGCGCGAGGCCGCCGAAAATAAGTCCGAGCCAAATCACGGGCCCGATACCCATCCAACCTACATTGTGGAACTGCAGGACCATCGTCGTCAGGCCGAAGCCTGCCAGACCGACGACCGCCGGATTGCCAATTTTCTGTTCTGTCATACTGTCCTCTTTGCTGGATGCGAAAAAACTTCGCGAACCCGCGAACGCGGATTCCGCTATTTTGGCGATCCTCCCCAAGAGACGCGCCGTTCGGGCGCAGCCATACCGGCGCCCTATCATGCCGCATGAAGCGCGGGCAAGCCGCGCGCGCTAGGCTTCAGAGAATAGCTCACACGCCTGAGGCGAGCGCCTTCTCGATCGCGAGCTTGAGTGGTGGGAGATTGGCGGGCGTGATCGGGCCGACCAGCTTGTAGGCGATCATGCCGTCGCGTCCGATCACGAACGTCTCCGGCACACCATAGACGCCCCACTCGATCGCGGCGCGGCCGGTTGCATCGACGCCGATCGCGGCGAACGGATTGCCGAAACGCTCGAGGAACCGCAGCGCATTGTCCGTCTGGTCCTTGTAGTTGAGGCCAAGCAGCCGATAGCGCTTGTCCGCGGCCATGCGCATCAGCAAGGGCGCCTCCTCGCGGCATGGCAAACACCACGACCCCCAGACATTGAGCACGGTGACCTGTCCCTTGAAGTCGGCCGCGGTCAGCCCGGGCACCGACTTGCCGTCCCGGACAAGGCCGGGGATCGCGGGCAGATCGGTGTCGGGGGCGGGCCGGCCGATCAGAGCGGACGGGATGGTCGAGGGATCGCCCGCGCCGAGCCGGAACAGGAAAAGCACGGCCAGCGCCAAGAATATCGCCAGCGGCACGAACACGATCCAACGTCGCGGACGCGCCGTTTCGTTGGTCGGAAGCGCAGTCATGCCGTTCCCTCGATCGGCGTCGGCCGAATATTTGCGGAGCGGCGGGTTACGCCGCGGCGCTCGAGATCGGAAAGGATGCGCCGCTGCCGGCGGTGATCCGCCACGACCCAGGCGATCAGCGCCGCGATCACGCCGAACGTAATGCCATAGGCGGCGATGATATACGCGGCGTGTGGGCCAAGTGACATCGCTCAAGCTCCCGGCGCCGCCTGCGCCTGCAAGAGACGCAAGCTGCGCACGCGGCGGCGCAGGACTTCGTTGCGCATCGTCGCGAGATGAAGGGTGA
>JBAPYK010000168.1:0-4343 GCA_049284695.1 Rhodoplanes sp.
CTGACCGGATCATGCCAGGCGACAGGCTTTACGCCCTTCGGCAAACCGATGGCGGCGTCAACCACGCCCAAGGTGGTTTCGACCGGGATTTCCTTCCCGTCGGCCGTTAGCGTGGACGCTTCGAGCAGCGCAATGGCTCGTTCCTCCCCGCCCTGCAAGGCGGCGAGGTTCGGCATCGCAAGCTGAGCGGGGTGCGTCGTGGGATCCGGAGCCGTGAGCCGCTGATCCACGCGGAACTGCATGACTTGCCCGGTCGTGCGCGGATCGGCCGCTTCGTCCTCGTCGTCGCCGGGATAGGGCCCGTCCGGTCCGTGATTGCGCAGCGTCACCCGTGCGCCGGGCCTTGCCTTTGAGAAATCGACAATGACGTCGGCCCGCTCCGCCGGCGACAGCAGAAGCTGCTTCAGCTTGGCGGGCGCGCGCAGGTAGCCGCCGTCGCTTCCGATCTGCCACAGCTCGATCCGCGGGTCGCCAAACTTCAGGACGAGGAAACGGCCATTGCAGCCGTTCAGTATTCGCAAGAGATAGCGGCGCGGCTCGACGGAGCAGTACGGCCAGGTCTTCCCGTTTACCATCATGCAGTTGCCGAAAAATTCCGGAACCCAGATCGGCGACACACCGCAGGTCGGAATATACGGTCCGGCATAGCTGTCGTTGAAAAAACGCGAGTCCGGATAGAACAGCGATCCGTCGGCGTTGAAGGATCGATCCTGGATCACGAGCGGAATTTCATATTGCCCGCTGGGGAGAACGGCCGGGCCCTTGCCGCCCGCTACGGTCGGATGATCGGCCGGGTCGGCGCTGCGGATGAGATAGAACCCGACCAGTCCGGCATAGACGTTCAGACGCGTGACGCCGAGCGCGTGATCATGAAGCCACAGGGTCGCCGGCCGTTGCGTGTTCGGATAAACGTATCGCGCTTGTCCGGGCGACCACCCGGCCCCTCCGCACTTTTTCCGGAAGAACTCGTACCAGGTCCCATGGGACGCATAGCCGGCCGGGATGTTCGATGCGGCGGGCAAGTACCACGCTTCCGGGTAGCCGTCGCTCCAATCCTCCCCGCCCTCTATGCCGTGCACATGGGTGACGATTGGAACCGGCCCTGTATAGGCCGCTGGGGTCGCCGTGGGACGCGGACGCGTGTCGATCGGTCCGGGCGGATTGGCCCAATGCAAGGTCGGGTCCACCGGCAGGAGATGCGGCAGGTACGCGCCGCTCTTGTCCTTCAGATCATTGATCCAGGTTATCTCGACCGGCTCGCCGCGCTCGGCTTCGATCGTGAAGGCAGGCGAATGAAAGGAGCCGTCGTCGGTCGTGGAGCCGTACGCCCACACTGTGGTTGCTCCCAACGGCGGCGGCAGAATTTGCTGCGCGACCTGCCGGATCGCGACGGCGTAGGCGCCGCGCCCCGATCGCGGCATCGCCTGTGGGATCGGGAGGGGCGTGACGAATTTCGGAAGGTTGCGGACATCCAGCGTGCCGCCGGCGAGCGCGCGGGCAACCGCCCTCTTGTGCCCGAACCTGCCGAGCGCGAACAGCGTTAGGGCCGTTCCGCCGGCATAGGCGAGGAAGTATCGACGGTCGATCATTATTGCATTGCCCCTCCAATCGGCCTGCGCGCATTTTTCAATTTGCTCTACGGGCCTAGAGAGCCGAAGAAAGTTCAGCAAATAGAATTGGTTGGAGGCGAGAGGCGTTCTAGCCTAGCCTGAGCTTATTCGCTGAAACATGAACTTAGCCACGCCTGCGGGCGGGTGGCAACGATGCTCGAAAGTCCTTGTGCCGCGCAAAAGCTTCGCTATTCGTGCACGGCGACAAACGGGCAAGCAGGACATCCATGGGCGGGGCGCACGAGAAGTTGGAGCATGCGGAGCATGTCGAGCATGCCGCCGGACACAACAAGCAGATCGCGCTGTTGATCGCGGTGATCGCACTGTTCCTCGCGATCTCGGAAACCTTCGGCAAGAGCGCTCAGACCTCGGCGATCAGCGATAATGTCGAGGCCGCAAACCTTTGGGCGTTCTTTCAGGCCAAGACGATCCGCATGACGGCGGTGCGCACCGCGGCCGAGGCGATGGCGATCGAGGCCGGCGCCAGCGCCGATCCCGCAGTAAAGGCCGCGATCGACAAGCAAATCGCAGCCTGGCGCGCCACCGCCGCTCGCTACGACGACGAGCCGGACACCGGCGAAGGCCGCAAGCAACTGATGGCGCGCGCGCAAGCGGCCGAACACAGCCGCGACACCAACATGGCGAAGTATCACCACTTCGAGCTCGCCTCGGCCGCCTTTCAGGTCGGCATCGTGCTCGCCTCGGCCGCCGTGATCACCGGCGTGTTGGCGCTCGCGTTTACCGCCGGCGCGCTCAGCATCGGCGGGCTCATATTGATGGGCATCGGCTTGTTCGCCCCGCACGCCGTGCATCTCATGTGAGACTGCCGACGACGGCAACCCAGCCCGCAACGGGTTACGCCGCCTTCGCCCGCTCGGCGATGGCGACGAGGCGGCGCAGGATGGCGGTCGCGCCCTTGAGGCGCCGCTCCGGGAGCTCCCAATCGTCGAAGAACACGACCTTCATGTCCGGGCGCACGCGCGCGGCCGGTCCCTGATCGCGGATATAGGCGATGAGCCCTTCCGGATTGGCGAAGGTGTCGTCGCGGAAGGAGAGCACCGCGCCCTTCGGCCCCGCCTCGATCTTCGCCACATTGGCGCGCCGGCACAGGCCTTTGAGCACCACCGTGTCGAGGAGATGCCGCGCCTCTTCCGGCAGCGGCCCGAAGCGATCGACGAGTTCGGCCGCGAACGCGTCGATCTCGCGCTCGTCGTCGAGATCGGCGAGGCGGCGGTAGAGCGCAAGCCGCACCGCGAGGTCGGCCACGTAGTCCTCGGGGATCAGCACCGCCATGCCGATGGTGATCTGCGGCGACCAGCGTTCGCCCAGCACCGGCTCGGCGGCGCCGGCCTTGAGGCTCGCCACCGCCTCCTCCAGCATCTGCTGATACAGCTCGAAGCCGACCTCCTTGATGTGGCCCGACTGCTCCTCGCCGAGCAGATTGCCGGCGCCGCGAATGTCGAGATCGTGCGAGGCGAGCTGGAAGCCCGCGCCGAGCGTATCCAGCGACTGCAACGCCTTCAGCCGGCGCTCGGCCTGCGGCGTGATCTTGCGGCCGACGGGAATGGTGAACAGCGCATAGGCGCGCGTCTTCGAGCGGCCGACGCGCCCGCGCAACTGATAGAGCTGGGCGAGCCCGAACATGTCGGCGCGGTGCACGATCAGCGTGTTTGCGGTCGGGATGTCGAGGCCGGACTCGATGATCGTAGTCGACAGCAGCACGTCGTATTTGCCGTCGTAGAAGGCCGACATCACGTCTTCCAGAACGCTCGACGGCATCTGCCCATGGGCGACCGCGACGCGGACCTCCGGCACGTTCTTGTCGAGGAAATCCTTGGCCTCGGCGAGATCTTCGATGCGCGGGCAGACGTAAAAAGCCTGGCCGCCGCGGTAGCGCTCGCGCAGCAGCGCCTCGCGCACGATCAGCGGATCGAACGGGCTCACGAAGGTCCGCACCGCGAGCCGATCGACCGGCGGCGTGGCGATGATCGAGAGTTCGCGAACGCCGGTGAGCGCAAGTTGCAACGTACGCGGGATCGGCGTGGCCGTCAGCGTAAGCACGTGGACTTCTGAGCGCAGCGCCTTCAGGCGCTCCTTGTGCGCGACGCCGAAATGCTGCTCTTCGTCGACGATGACGAGGCCGAGGTCGCGGAACTTGATCGATTTGCCGAGCAGCGCATGGGTGCCGATGACGATGTCGACCGCGCCTTCGGCGAGGCCCTTCTTGGTCTTGGCGAGCTGCGGCGCGGCGATGAGGCGCGAGGCCTGGGCGATATGCACGGGAAAGCCGCGGAAGCGCTCGGCGAAGGTCTTCGCATGCTGGCGCGCGAGCAGCGTCGTGGGCACGACGACAGCGACCTGCTTGCCGTTCATCACCGCGGCGAGCGCGGCGCGCAGCGCCACTTCCGTCTTGCCGAAACCGACATCGCCGCAGATCAGCCGGTCCATCGGCCGGCCGCTCGAAAGATCGTCGAGGGTCGCATCGATCGCCCCGCGCTGGTCGTCGGTCTCATCGTAAGGGAAGCCGGCGCAGAATTCGTCGTAGACCCCCTGCCCGACCGCAAGCCGCGGCGCTTCGCGCAGCGCGCGCTCGGCGGCGATCTTGATGAGCTCGCCCGCGATCTCGCGGATGCGGCTCTTCATGCGCGCCTTGCGCGTCTGCCAGCCGACGCCGCCGAGCCGGTCCAACTCGACCGCAGTCTCCTCCGAGCCGTAGCGCGACAACAGCTCGAT
>JBAPYK010000169.1:0-9438 GCA_049284695.1 Rhodoplanes sp.
TGGTGCTGATCGACGGCGGGGCAGGCCAGCTTGCGGCGGCGCAGGAAATCTTGGCCGGCCTCGGCATCACCGACTTGCCCCTTCTTGCCATCGCCAAGGGGCCGGATCGCAACGCGGGGTGGGAGACCTTCCACATGCCGGGGCGAGCCCCATTCCGCCTCGCCCCCCGCGACCCGGCGCTCTATTTCGTGCAGCGATTACGCGATGAGGCGCATCGCTTCGCGATCGGTTCGCACCGGCAAAAGCGGGCCCGCGACATTCGCGAAGCGGGCCTGCAAGACATTCCGGGGATCGGGCCCGCGCGCAAGCGGGCGCTTTTGCGCCACTTCGGGACGCTCAAGGCGATCGAACGGGCCTCGCTCGCCGACCTTTCTCAGGTTCCGGGCGTGAGTTCCGAAACTGCACGACGGATTCATGACTATTTCCACGAATCGTCGCGTTGAGCAGGGCCTCTTTCTTTCGACCAAGATCGCGCGAGGGCTGTTGCGGAGGAAGCCAAGCGGCTATCTTAACCGCCATGGAGATCGCGACGTCGACCAATGTGCGGCCGCGAACCTTTGCGCTGCCTAATACGCTGACCTATGCCCGCATCGTCGCGGTGCCGCTGGTCGTCGCCTGCATGTTTTGGCAGGACATTCTCGAGGGCGGCCTCTGGCTGCGTTGGGTTGCGCTCGCTATCTTCATCGCGGCGGCGGTCACCGACGTTCTCGACGGCTATTTCGCGCGCAGTTGGGGCCAGCAATCGGACATCGGGCGTATGCTCGACCCGATCGCCGACAAGCTGCTCGTATCGTCCAGCTTGTTGATGCTGGCGGCCGACGGGACCATCCGCGGCTGGTCGCTGTGGGCGGCGATCGTCATCCTCTGCCGCGAAATCCTGGTGTCGGGCCTGCGCGAATATCTCGCGGAGCTGCGGGTCAGCGTTCCGGTGACGCGGCTCGCCAAGTGGAAGACCGCGCTGCAACTCGTCGCCGTCGGCTTCCTGCTCGCCGGTACGGCGGGCGACCTGGTAGTGGCTGCGGTGGTCAATCTCGGCTTCCCGGTCGTCACTTGGATCGGGCTCACGCTCCTTTGGTTGTCGGCGTTGCTGACGCTGTACACCGGCTACGACTATTTCCGCGCCGGCCTACATCATCTGACCAAGGACTGAAGCCGGAGCGAGGAGTGATTTGACGGAGTGCGCTTGTGAGAATCCTCTACTTCGCCTGGGTGCGTGAACGCATCGGAAAAACGGAAGAGGCGCTCGAACCACCCGCCCGCGTAACGACCGTCGCAGACCTGATGACGTGGCTTGCGGGACGCGGCGAGGAATACGCTTATGCGTTCGAGCATCCGAACACGATCCGCGCGGCGATCGACCAGAAGCATGTGCGGCCCGATGCGGCCATCGCCGGAGCGCGCGAGATCGCCTTCTTTCCGCCGATGACCGGGGGCTAGATTAGTGGTCGCATTTTCTTCGGCGAACCGGTTCCCACTTCGCCGGAAAATGCTCAGGAGCCAAACCGCATGGCGACGATCCGCCTGCAACGCGAGGATTTCGACGCCGCCTGCGAGACCGCGGCGTTGACGCGCGGACGCGCCGATATCGGCGCGCTGGTGACGTTCACCGGCATCTGCCGCGGCGGCGACGGCGGCGAGCGCATCGCGGCGATGACGCTCGAGCATTATCCCGGCATGGCGGAAGCGGAGATTGCGCGGCATGTCGCGGAGGCGGAACAGCGCTGGCCGCTGATCGGCGTCACCGTGATTCATCGCCACGGCCGGCTTGTTCCCGGCGACAATATCGTGCTGGTGGCGATCGCGGCGCGGCATCGCGGCGACGCTTTTGCCGCTGCCGAGTTTCTCATGGACTATCTGAAGACGCGGGCGCCGTTCTGGAAACAGGAAGAACGGGCGGGAAGCACCGCCTGGGTCGCCGCAACCGAGGCAGACGATGCCGCAGCCGAGCGATGGGGCGGACAGCCGGCCGGCCGAGACGCTGCCGAGTAAGCGGTCGCCGCGGCACGCCAGGTCGCCTGACGGGAGGACATCGATGCCCCGCATCCCGGCTCTGATCGCCATCGCGGCGCTTGCGCTGCAAGCCGCACTTTCTCCGCCGGCGGCGCACGGCGCTGAAGCCAGTTACTACCAGCTCCCGCCGGGTTCCGCGCCGCACGACGTTGCGCCCGCCCCGGACGGGACGGTCTGGTATACCGGTCAGCGTAAGGGCTTCCTCGGCCGCCTCGATCCCAAGACCGGAAAAACCGAGGAGATCCCGCTCGGTCCCGGCGCGTCTCCCCATGGCGTCATCATCGGCCCGGACGGCGCCGCCTGGGTCACCGAGGGCGGCCAGAACGCCATCGCGCGCGTCGACCCGGCGACTAAAGCGGTCAAGCTGTTCCCGCTGCCGAAGGAATTTCCCGACGCCAATCTGAACACGGCGACCTTCGATAAGAGGGGCGTGCTGTGGTTTACCGGCCAGACCGGGGTCTACGGACGTCTCGACCCGGCGAAGGGCAAGGTCGAGGCGTGGGCCGCGCCGAAGGGGCGCGGACCGTACGGCATTACCACCACGCCATCGGGCGAAGTCTGGTACGCCTCGCTTGCGGGCGACCATATCGCCCGCATCGACACCGCGACCGGCGCGGCGACGGTGGTCGATCCCCCCAAGCCGGGCTCGGGCCCGCGGCGCATCTGGTCGGATTCCAAGGGCGCGTTGTGGGTGAGCCTGTGGCGCTCCGGCGGGATCGGGCGCTACGACCCGGCCGCAAAGAGCTGGAAGGTGTACCCGATGCCCAAGAGCACGACCGGCACCTATTCGGTCTTTGTCGACGACAAAGACCGGGTCTGGGCGACCGATTGGCCGGCCAATGCAATCCAGCGATTCGATCCGAAGACCGAGACCTACGAGACCTTCGTCAGCAACAAGAGCGGCGCCAATGTCCGCCAGATGCTTGGTCGCCCGGGTGAAGCATGGGTTGCGGAATCCGGAACCAACCGGCTCGCGGTGGTGCGGGACTAAGGGCGCTGCGTTTCCGGCCCTTCCCTACGAAAGATATTCGATCGGATTGCCAACGAACCTGATGCAACCTTGACCCACATCAAGGCCGATGGTTGAGCAATTCGCCCTCTCCGACATACAAGAGCGAAGGCCGGGAGCGGAGACGGGATGAGCGAAAAGAAGAACAAGCTGGCGGGCTTGCTCGTCACCACCCTCGGCGTCGTCTACGGGGACATCGGCACTAGTCCGCTCTACGCCATCAAGGAGACCTTCGCCGGCCACCATCCGATGGCGGTGACGTCCCCCAATGTCTTCGGCATGCTCTCGCTGGTGTTCTGGACCGTGATGCTGCTGGTCACGGTCAAGTATGTTCTCATCATCATGCGAGCAGACAATCACGGCGAAGGCGGCAGCCTTGCCTTGCTCGCGCTCGTCACCGAACTGACCCGCGGCTACCGCGTCGCTTATCCCTTGACGCTGCTCGGCATATTCGCCGCCGCCCTGTTCTACGGCGACAGCATGATCACGCCGGCGATTTCGGTGCTGAGCGCGATCGAAGGGCTCGAAGTGGTCGCGCCCGAACTGACTTCGTATGTGATGCCGATCGCCGCCCTGGTCCTGACCGGCCTTTTCGCCATTCAGAGACATGGGACGGGCGCGGTCGGCTTGATGTTCGGCCCCGTGATGTGCCTGTGGTTTGCGACGCTCGCCGTCGCGGGAATCATTAATATCGGCGCTGCGCCCGAAGTGCTGGAGGCGATTAGTCCGCTCTATGCCGCGGAGCTCATTATCAACGAGCCCATGCTGAGCTTCTTCGCGCTCGGCACCGTGGTGCTCACCGTCACCGGCGCCGAAGCGCTCTACACCGACATGGGCCATTTCGGCCGCTTTCCCATTCGTCTCGCCTGGTTCAGCTTCGTGCTGCCGGCTTTGCTCCTCAATTACTTCGGGCAGGGCGCGCTGCTCCTCAACGACCCGCTGGCGGTTCAGAATCCTTTCTTCCGGCTGTTTCCGGATTGGATGGTATTGCCGATGGTCGTGCTCGCGACCTTGGCGACGGTGATCGCCTCGCAAGCCGTCATCTCCGGCGCGTTTTCGGTCGCGCGGCAGGCGGTACAGCTCGGCCTGCTGCCTCGCATGGTGATCGTGCACACCTCGCACGAAGAGGCAGGACAGATCTACGTCCCCTTCACCAACCTGACGCTCTACCTGTCGGTGATGGCGCTGGTGCTCTGGTTTCAGTCATCGACCAACCTGGCGGCGGCCTATGGCATCGCCGTCACCGGCACGATGATGATCGACACCATCCTGGTCACTTTCGTGATGCTCTTACTGTGGCGTTGGCACTGGGCGGTCGTCGCGCTCCTTTCCGGCACGCTGCTGCTCGTCGACTTCGCCTATTTCGCCGGCAACATCATCAAGGTCTTTCAAGGCGGCTGGTTTCCGCTGTTTGTCGGTTTCCTCTCGTTCACGGTGTTGACCACTTGGAAGCGCGGCCGCGAGCTCGTCCGCAAGCAGCTCGTCGCCAAATCGGTGCCGCTCGATACGGTGATCGACTCCCTCGGCCCGCATGTCGCCCGCGCGCGCGGCATCGCGGTCTTCCTGACCGCGACGACGGAAGGCGTTCCGGCGGCGCTCCTGCATAATCTCAAGCATAACCAGACCGTTCATGAGCGCACCGTTCTGACGACGGTGACAACGGCCGAGACCCCTTACGTGCCCGACAGCGAACGGATCACGCTGACCGATCTCGGAAGCGGCTTTTACCGGCTGATCATTCGCTACGGCTTCATGCAGTCGCCCGACGTCCCCGCTGCGCTCGCCGCCTGCAAAGCGCACGGGCTCGACTTCGAGCTGATGAGAACTTCGTTCTTCTTGAGCCGTGAAACAATCGTGCCGAGTCTTTATCCCGGCATGGCGCGCTGGAGGGAATTGCTGTTTGCCTTTATGGCGCTCAATGCGACCTCGGCGACGAAATTCTTCAACATCCCCACCGAGCGCGTGGTCGAACTCGGCACGCAGCTGGAGATTTGACCGCAACCTCCATCATCGCATGTCCGCTTTCCCGCTCTGCGGGACGCGGCGGGATGCTAATGGCGGATAGCTTCGTTCTCGGACGGATTCCGTCGCGTCGTGCTTACGCCGCCGCGGCCTTGCCCTTCGGCTGAACCTCGGCGGTGTAGTCTTCCATCAGCTGCTTGGTGATCACGCCCGGCGTGAACCGCCAGTCGGCGACCTCGGAGACCGCGGTGACCTCCGCCGCGCTGCCGGTGATGAAGCATTCGGAAAAACCGGTCAGCTCCGCAGGCATGATGCGGCACTCGACGACCTTGACGCCGCGCCGGCGCGCAAGCTCGATCACGGTGCGCCGCGTTATGCCGTCGAGGAAACAGTCGGCGATCGGCGTGTGGATCGTTTCGTCCTTGATGAAAAAGATGTTGGCGCCGGTGCACTCGGCGACGCGCCCCTGCCAATCGAGCATCATGGCGTCGGCGTAGCCCTTGCGCTCGGCCTTATGCTTGGAAATGGTGCAGATCATATACAGCCCCGACGCTTTGGCGCGCGACGGCGCGGTCGCCGGGTCGGGTCGGCGGTAGTCCGCAAGATCGAGCCGGATGCCCTTGAGGCGCTCGGCGGGATTGAAGTAGCTCGGCCATTGCCACGTCGCGATCGCGAGGTGGATCGCGTTGTTCTGCGCGGACACGCCCATCATCTCCGATCCGCGCCAAGCGACCGGACGGACATAGGCGTCGCGCTGCCCATTGCGCTCGAGCACGAGGCGCTTGGCCGCGTCGATCTCAGCGACCGAATACGGAATCTCGAAATCGAGGGTGTTGGCCGAGTGCTTCAACCGTTCGGAGTGCTCCGTGCACTTGAATATTTCACCGCCATAGGCGCGCTCCCCCTCGAACACGGCGCTCGCGTAATGCAGCCCGTGCGAGAGCACATGCAGCTTCGCCTCGGCCCACGGCAGCAGCTTGCCGTCATACCAGATGAAGCCGTCGAGTTGATCGAATGGAACGGCCATGGCAATCCTCCCTGGGACACCGGCGAACCGTCGCGACGGCCCGGCTATGACGGCTTTTGCGTCGCGAGAAGAGTCCCGATATGTTTGGCGCGGTCATGAGAGCGCGCTTTCCGATGGCAACGCAACAGCCCGCGCCGACGTCCGTCCCGGCTAAATGGGAACCGGGTTCCCGGCGAAAATGCGACCAGGCAAACGATAGTAAAGCGCTTTCGGTTTTGTCCGAAAAGGCCGATCGCTTCCACCGGAACGTTTCGCCATCTGGCTCAAAGAGGTAACAATCGAACCCAGATATGTCAACATGGCTGACATAAATTTGAGACCTGAGCCGTCCCGCTCCACAGACGCGCCGGCCAATGCGAGCGCCGCCCAGGAGCCGGTGTGGGACATTATCGAACTCATATTTTTCGCCTATCGCGACTTCGTCAGCGATCCGGACGATGTGCTGGCCGCGTTTGGTTTCGGCCGCGCGCATCATCGCGTGCTGCATTTTGTCAACCGCAACCCCGGATTGAAGGTCGCCGAGCTGCTCGAAATCCTGAGAATCACCAAACAATCGCTCGGTCGGGTGCTCAAGCAGCTCGTGGACGAAGGCTATGTCGAGCAGCGGGAAGGCGTGAGCGATCGCCGGCAGCGGCTGTTATTCGTCACACCAAAGGGCGCGGCGCTCGCCATGAAGCTCGCCGGGTTGCAAACCGAACGCATCGTCCGGGCTTTTTCGGAACTTGGTCCGGAGGCGCATGCGGAGGCTCGACGCTTCCTGATCGCCATGATCAATCCCGACGCGCGAGCGGACATCGTCGATTTCATCAACCACGCCGGACGGCCGCGATGGCCCCGGCCGTAACAAAGGAGCGCGGCATGCCGGTCGTCCCTGTCGCTCTTCCCGACGATGCGCCGCATCTCCTTGTCGTCGACGATGATCGACGCATCCGCGATCTGCTGTCGCGTTATCTGAGCGCCGAAGGCTACCGCGTCACGACGGCCGACAACGCCGCGGAAGCTCGCGCCAAGTTGGCCGGCCTGAGTTTCGATCTCCTGATCCTCGACGTGATGATGCCGGGCGAGAACGGGTTCGATCTCGTCAAATCGATTCGCACGACCTCGAGCGTGCCCATCCTCATGTTGTCCGCGCGAGCGGAAAAGGAGAACCGCATCAGCGGCCTTGAAATCGGCGCCGACGACTATGTTTCCAAACCGTTCGAGCCGCGCGAGTTGTCGCTGCGGGTCGCAAGCATTCTGCGCCGGGCTCAACCGGCGCCGGCGCCCGTCCCGGAACAGGTATGTTTCGGGCCCTTCGTGTTCGACAATACGCGCAATGAACTGCGCCGCGGCGACGAGGTCTTGCATCTCACCGACCGCGAACGCGAAATGCTGCGCATGCTCGCCACGGCGCCGAACGAGACCGTATCGCGCCTTGCGCTCGCCGGCGCCGGCGCCGCCGCGGGCGAGCGTGCGGTGGACGTGCAGATCAACCGGCTGCGGCGCAAGATCGAAACCGACCCGGCGAATCCGCTGCTCATCCAGACGGTCCGTGGGATCGGCTATCGCTTGGTGGCGGCGACATGACGAGCATCGACATCGGCCTGTCGCATTTGCGCTCGGCGGCCGATCGAGTCACGACGTCTTGGGATCGGTTTGGGCGGTGGGTGAAGAACCTGTTGCCGAGTGGCCTTTATGCGCGCGCGGTGCTGATCATCATCGCGCCGATGGTGATCCTGCAGTCGGTCGTCGCCTTCGTCTTCATGGAGCGTCACTGGAACACCGTGACCCGACGGCTGTCGGCGGCGGTGGTGCAGGATGTCGCGGCGCTGATCGACGTCTACAATTCCTTCCCCCAGGATTCCGATCACGTGCGGCTTCGCCGCATCGGGCAGCGGCTTGGCCTGGTGGTCGACATTCTGCCCGGCGGGGCGCTCCCCCCCGTCGGGCCGAAACCGTTCTTCTCGCTGCTCGATCAAGCGCTGTCGAAGGAAATCCGCAACCAGATCCGGCGGCCATTCTGGATCGACACCGTCGGACGCTCGGCGCTGGTCGAAATCCGCATCCTGCTCGATGACAGCGTCATTCGCGTCTTCGCCCACCGCAACGCCGCCTATGCGTCGAACTCGGAAATCTTCCTGTTGTGGATGCTGGGGACATCGCTGGTCTTGATCACGGTCGCGATCCTGTTTCTGCGCAATCAGATTCGCCCGATTCTGCGGTTGACCGAAGCGGTGGAGAACTTCGGCAAGGGCCGCGACGTGCCGAGCTTCGGACCGCGCGGCGCCCAGGAGGTGCGGCGTGCGGCGCTCGCCTTCATCGAGATGAAGCGCCGGGTCGAACGCGCCATCGAACAGCGGACGACGATGCTCGCCGGCGTTTCCCACGACCTGCGCACCGTTCTGACGCGATTCAAGCTGGAGCTTGCGCTGCTGGGCGACGGGCCTGAATTCGACGCGCTCCGCAAGGACGTCGACGAGATGGCGCGCATGGTCGAAGCCTATCTCGCCTTCGCGCGCGGGGATTCCGGCGAGCAGGCGGAGCCGACCGACATGGCCGCCTTCCTCGACGAGCTCAAAGCCGACGCCGAGCGCCACGGCCACCGCACCGCCGTCGACTTCCATGGCCATCCGGTGGTCACGGTGCGCCCGCACGCCTTCAAGCGCTGCCTCGCCAATCTCGTCTCCAACGCCGCGCGGTTCGCCGACGAGATATCCATCGCCGGCCGGCGCGACCATCGGTGGCTCACCATCACGGTCGATGACGACGGGCCGGGAATTCCGCCGCAACAGCGCGAAGAGGTCTTCAAGCCGTTCCTGCGGCTCGACGACGCGCGCAATCAGGACGAGGGCGCGGGCGGAACCGGGCTCGGCCTCGCGATCGCGCGCGACATCGCCCGCTCGCATGGCGGCGATATCACGCTCGGCGACAGTCCGCTCGGCGGCCTGCGCGCGACGGTGCGCGTTCCAGTGTGATTGCAGGATGTCGCCGCGAAGCCGACCGCGCGAGGGTGAACCGTCGCTAGGTCCGGCGCTGGACCGCCTCGACGGGTCGCTGCGACTAAGCCGTTAGCGCAAGCTTTTCACCGCTGACAATCTTGTTCAGTTCCGGCAGGCAAGAGCCGCAATTCGTGCCGGCGCGGAGCGCGGCGCCGATCTCGTCGACATTTGCGGCTGCGCCGCTGGCGATCGCCGCGCGGATAACGTTGAGCCCGACGCCGAAACAGGCGCAGATCACCGGGCCGGGATCGGCGAGACCCTCGGTCGATCTGCCCGACAGCAGGGCCCTTCGGTCGGGCGCGCTCAGCATTTCGATCTCGAACAACGCCTTCACGGCATCCCAGGACGGCGCCGTCGCCGCCGGCCCGATAAACAGGCAGCCGGCAAGCCGGCCATCAACGAAAGCGGCGACGCGATAGAGCCCGCGCGACTCATCGAGGTATTCGGCAAGT
>JBAPYK010000170.1:0-9697 GCA_049284695.1 Rhodoplanes sp.
TCAATGCGTTAGACTCGCGCCGTCGGCGCGCCTTGGAAATCCTGATTCACTCGGCATGGGACGCGCTGTAACATGCGAGTCATTGCTGTGCCCCCTATGCCGCGTCTTTAATGACTTCGGCCGAAACCGCGTCGTCCACAATCTCGGCTGTCAACGCGTCAAAATCAGAATTCGCCTTGCGCACGTAATAGGCCATCAAGAGCCAGAAAAAGACGAACTCGAAGAGCCCCGCCGCAACGCCTACGGAGAGCGTCGAACCCGGCGCTACTCTTTCGCCGATGACGGATGGCGCAAACGCGATCATCAGCACGAGCGCGTAGAACAGGACGAATACGATGCCGGCAAGCCACCAAGCCAGCCGGCCGCGCCGCGCGACCAATTGCGCGAACTTCGAATTCGCGCGAATCCGCGCGTAGACAGCCTCACTCATTTGGAGAAATCCCCCTTTTCGCCGCGCCCGCGACGATCTCGACACACTACGCGAAAGCGGCGGGATCGCTCCGCGCCGCATCTCGGCGACAAGAAAGGATTTTAGGCGAAATTCGGACAACCGTCTGTGCGACGAAAGTCTTTCAACTTGCGTCGAACGCGTGACTATCTGCGTCGTGCGGCGCGACGAGTAAGCCGAGGCGAATTTGTTGGAGGTGCGACTGTCGTCCCATCAACGACAACGAGCCGCCGTCAGCACAGATATTTGCAGACAAAGCTCTTGAGCGCGTTGATCGGGTTTTCCGACGGCTCGGATGGCTCCGCGCTCGCGTAGCTGCGTCGCATTTCGCCTTTCGCCGCGACCTTGCCGGTGCTCTTTTTTCTCGGCGACTTGTCGGCGATCACCATGGCCCAGAACGTCTTGTAGCGGGTGTTCTCGTTGCGGGCGACGGCGAATCCGACGCTGTCAGCCTTGGCCAGCAAGAGATTTGCATTGTGGCCCGACGAATTTTTCCATGCACGGAACGTGTCGTTCCAGGTCTTGGTGCCGGCGGCGATGTTTTCTGCCGCGATGCCGGAATGCGCGCCAGCGATCCGCGAAGAGAACGAGCCGGCGACGCTGTGATCCATGACGCCGGTCGCAGCCATCGCCTTTGCCTGCCGTTCGGCGATCGCGGTGAGCTGCGGATCGGTCTTCACCGTCGAGAGCCCATGCGCTCGCCGATACTGCGAGACCATGTCCGTTATGTCTTCTGCGTGCGCTAGCGTGGCCGTGACGGCCAAGACGACGGCAAGCCAAAGCGCCTTCATCGCGCCCCCCCTTTACCGAACACCCCGGCCCATTCATCGGGGGCGGATAAGGCGGATGTGAGGCATCGGGACCGGTTCGGGTCGAATTTTGAAGGAGCCACCAGCGTTTACGATACAACCACCAATGAAAAAGCGGTGCGCAGGGATGTGCAAGCCGGGACGCGCGTAGGCCCCCGGCGGCTCACCGCCGCAGGGGGCCCGTCACTGCCTCATGCTTCGAAGCTGGCCTTGACCTAACTTAGCCGCGACGCCCAAACCCGTTCATAAATCCGAAGAACGGGAAAACCTGCTCGTTCCTGTTTCGGGCATTGTAGTTGGGGTCGCGCTTCTTCCGGGCCGTCTTGGGGCGCTCGGGAGCAGCGGGTTTTGCCGCCGCTTCGGTCGGCTGAGCCGTCGGCTCCACGACCGGCTGGGCGATTTCGGCCGCATGGGCCGGCGGTTCAGCGGCCGGTTTTGCGATCTCAGCCGCCTTGGCGGGCAAAGCTTCGGCCGGCTTCGCAATCTCGGTCGCCTTGACCGCTCCGGTGGCGAGAGCTTCGCCGCTGCGGGCGGCAGCTGCTCCGCCGCGCCCATCGGTGGCGCTGCTCGGAATAGCCGGCGCGGTGCTTGCGCTCAGGAGTTTCGCCGCCGCCAAGCTGGCGCTGCCCGCAATCGCCGATTCCGCCAAAGCGGGGCCAGGCGTCGCATAGAGCGGAGCGGCGAGGCTGCTCTGCTGCAGCGGCTCTTGAGCGGGCGTGGAAAGCTCTGTCAGGACGTTGTGGGCCGAAATTGCGGCAACCGCGCCGATACAAAACGCGCCAATTACGAGCACTAACTGTTGTTTGGTCTTGCGCGGCCGGGTCTGTTCCGGCCAAAGCGAATGATTAGAGCTGGCACTCTTGAACATATTCGACCCCCCAGGCCCCATACAAACCGGATAATAACGCGCAACCCGGCTCCGAGTTCCACAGGGTTCGTCGCAAAAGCGCACGCCACTTGCATCGATCGTTAACATTTCGTGAAGCAAGCCCGATTATCAGCCCTCAAGCAATCTGTCGGCCCAGTCGCGTCGCCGCGCGGCTACGATGCGAATGAGGCGGCGATCCGCCGCCAATCAACTCACTTAAAGCTATGCTGCGTTGAGGACCTGATCTGCGGCGCGTTCGCCGGAGCGCACGGCGCCCTCCATGAGGCCGTGCATGTCCGTGGCGTATTCAGACCCCGCCCAGTGAATACGGCCCGCCGGCTCACGAAATGCATGTCCGTAATTGGTGAGCACGCCGGGAGCGAAGTGAGCGATCATACCGCCAAGCGACCATTCTTGCGCGGCCCAATCCGTCTCCAAATGCGCCGTGGGCGACAATGCTCTGGTCCCGTATCGCGCGGCCAACGCTTTGAGCCATATGTCGCGGCGTGCGGCCGGATCGAGCGACGCCGCCTTGACTGCCTGCGACCCCAGCATGTAGCTGCTGATGATGCCAGGTTTCCCTGAGCGCGGCGATTGATCGAGCGCGACCGGAACGGGCAAATCGGGAGCGACGCTCAAGCCGCTCAAGCCGCCGTCGCGCCAAAACGGCTCATCATAGATGGTAATTCCGCGCACGATCGATCCGCTCACCATGCGGCGAAGCAGTTGCGCCTTGGCAGCGGGCAGCGCGGGATCGTATTCGATCCGGCTCGCGAGAGAAGGCGGCGTCGCGACGATGACCCGCCTCGCCTCGACTCTCAGACGATCGGAGACGACCCCCACGCCATTGCCGTTCTGTCTAATCAATCGAACCGGTGACGAGAGGTGCAGCGCAGCGCCAAGCGTCGTGCCCAGGCGAGCTGCGAGCTCTGGCGTGCCGCCGTCCACCAAGTGGGTCTCGGTTATCGTCGAGTCGACGTAGTATTCGAAGCCTCCGCCGCCGCGGGCCAACACGAACGAGCCAAGCAACGACACCTCGTTCGGGTCGACGCAAAACAGCGTCGTCATGGTCGTGCGAAGTATTTTTTGCGCGGTGGCCGAAGGCACGTTCCAACGCGAGGCAAGCCATGCGCCGAGCGTCTGCGAATCGAGCGTTCGCGCGTCGCTCGCTTGCCAAGGCTCATCGACCGGCAGGCGTTTCATCATGCGGTCAAGCCGCCAGAATGCGAGCCCCAGACTAGCGAGCGCACCTATGCCGATCTTGGGAATCCCGCGGTACCGCCGGTTTGCGCCGTCGAGATGCATGACGGTGTCGCCTTGGTCGTACTGCGAATAGACCTCCATGCCGAACTCGCGGCACAGCGCGAACATGCGATCCTGTCCTTTGCCAAGCCACGTGCCGCCCACCGAGACGACGGTGCCGTCGGATGCCGTCCGGTTCCAGACACGGCCGCCGACGCGATCACGCGCCTCAAGCAGCACGACCAGCTTTCCCGCGCGCTGCAAGCGTCGCGCAGCCGCAAGGCCGGCGAACCCCGCGCCCACGACGCAATAATCCGCCTGCAGTCGTTCCAAGCTGTTTGCCTTCCGAGCAGGAAGACGATTCGTGCTCTCCGACACGCGTCGGCGAGTGCAGGCTAGACTATACCGGTTCAGTGCTTATGCCGAGGCCCGCCGTGACGCTCTCAGCGCGCCCGCCTCACCTGGCTAAGGCTTCACGTGCTCTCAGATAACGACCCCTGGGGCTTTCCGCAGCGGCGGTGGCGCCAAGATCAGGCCCCAATGCGGCGGCGGTGCTTTCGCCAAGACGCACGCGATAGACTTGGAGATTCTCTACGACGCGCTGAACATAGTTGCGCGTCTCGGAAAATGGGATGCGTTCGACCCAATCGACCGCGTCGACTTCGACATTACGCGGATCGCCATATCGCGCGACCCACGTCTGAACGCGCCCCCTGCCCGCGTTATAACCGGCGAAACTCATGATGTATGAGCCGCGATACTCCTGCAACAGCGCGGCGATCTCCCCCGCTCCCATCTGCGTATTATAGACCGGATCGTTGACCATCCGCTTCCAATCATAGCTGACACCGAATCGCTTGGCGGTGTCGCGGCCGGCTTCCGGCGTAACCTGCATCAGACCGACGGCCTGCGCCGGCGACGTGTCGCGTTGATTGAACTGGCTTTCGGTGCGCGCGATCGAATAGACGATGCTGAGGTCGAGCTCAGGACCGATATGCTTGAAAGTCGGTATGCCAATGTTAGGAAACGCGTAAACGTCCAGAGGGAGCCCCCGTGCGAGGGCTGTCTTGCCGAGAAGCAACACCGCCCTGGCGTCGTCATTGCGCGTGGCGACTTCGGCAAGCGCCGTGAGCTCGGCGACGTAATCGCAATCTTCGGCGGCGGTCGTCAAGAAAGACAAGACGAGTTGGCGCTCGCCGATCGCGTAAAGCAACTCGGCCGCGCGGACGACTTCGGAACTGCCGGGAGGTACAGGCGGCGGCGGCGCCCGCAACTCCATGTCGCTGATGCCGAGGCGCGCGCGCGCCAACTGTCCGTAATAGGCGGTCGAATGGAGAGCGGCGACCTCGTAACTCCTGCGCATCTCCTCCGTCCGACCCTCGGCTTCATAGGTGCGGCCGCGCCAATAAGCGGCGCGCGAGAGTATGACGGGATTGCTCGAATCGTCGTCCACATGCGCAAAGTGCGCGAGCGCCGTTGCGGTGTCGTCGAGAAAACGCAGAGCGATCCATCCGGCCATGAAATGGAATTCGGCGCGATAGTATGGATTCACCGGGGTAGCGGCGTCTTTTAGGACCTGATAGGCGGCCGTGGGATCGCCGCGGTCGAGCAGCTCGCGGGCGACCGTGCGGCGCTTGCGCCACCATTCATCGGTCTCTTGAACCTGCAGATCGTCGGACGGAACCGCAAGCATCACCTTGGTCGCTGCATCGACGCTGTCGTTTCGCAGCAGAGAGTGAATCCGGCATAGCATGTAGCCTGGATCGTTGCGCGCGTCGCTCGAGACCGCGTCGAGAAGTTTGCGGGCGTTGCCGGAATTGCTGAAAGCGGAGGAGCAGGCCTTGACGATCGCGACCGCGTCGCCCCCTGCGCGGCGCGCCGCGCGCATGGCTCCGCTAAAGTCTTTCTCGCCGATCCGCCGGTCCATGCGCGCAACGTGATCTGCGCGGGTCAAGACGCCGTCAAACGACTTGAGCACCGCATCTTCGAGTCCGGCCGACAGCTCCGCCGACCGCCAAACGGCGCGAACTTCGCGTTCGGCCGCCTCCCGATCGCCCTCGCTGATCAGCACGCGGGCGAGCGCCAAGCGGCCGACAATGCCGGCCGGTTGCTCGCCGATAAAGCCACGCACCGTCGCGCCATCGCGGCGCTCCTGCCACAGCTTGACCTCGGCGCGCCGGCGCAGCGCTGGAATGCCGGGCCAGTGCAGGTTTGCGCGAATGAAGGCCTCATACCGGTCGAAATTGGCCGTGCTGTCGCCGTCTCGCAGGGCGATCCATTCAACGAGCTTGTGCGCCACCGGATCGCTGGCCGATTTCGCCAGCGCCGTCGCATCGGAGACCTTGCCCTTGCGCGCCAGCCCGATCGCCTGCTGAATCACCCCCAGGTCGCCGGGCAACGCCGGTTTTGCTGGCTTGTCATCACGTGCCGCGGCGTGGCGCGACGCCGCCTTACGGGCCGCGTTGCGTCGTTTCGTTCGACTAGACTTGGCGTGCTTGCGGTGCGACGACGCCGTCGCGGATCGGTGTGATTTCTTGGCCGAGACGTTCGCGTGCCGCGACGAGCTTGTCGCGTCGGAAGGAATGCCTGCGAGCAGAACGCCAGCAGTCAACAAGGCCAGCACACGAATGTGCCGCAGCCCGATCCGGCCTGTCGTGCGGGCAATGAAACCGCCAAGTTCGCGGCGTCCGATACGGAGGCCGGCCCCCAAATCGGCGACGCGCTCCAACGTGCAAGACAACATAGAGCCCCCTCGACGCTACTCTGCTTGCCGTTTTCACGACAAGGAATAGGGCGTGCGGGCGGCAGTGTCGCTTGATCGATTTGAAAATGAGTTATTGCTGATCGCGCCTAGGTACTGTCCCCACGTCCCCGCACCACGCGGCAACATATTCGTCACCATCTGGGCAAAACTGGGACTAAAAAGTGCGCATATTTACTTATCGTTAATCTTTTTGCGGTTCCGGAGCGTTAAATTTGAGCCGCTTGGGCTGTTTCTTACGTTTATTGGCGTCGGGTTATTCGTTATACTACTTAAACTTACGGCAGTAGAAGCACTGTTCCGCGGAAACGCCCTGGACGAGTCGTGATGTCGCCCCTTTTGCCCCCTATGCGACCACCAGCGTTTCATTGGGAAGGGGGACTGCATGCGCGTTAAGAGTCACGAGAAAAGCCATATCGTTGAACTTGAGGATGGCTCGGCGTGGCGGATTTGGCCTCGCGATCTCGCGATTCCATTGCTTTGGGTGCCATCCACTCGGCTGACTGTGTCTGAAATCGACGACGATTACTGCACGCACGCTCTCGTCGATCGCACGCACGGGACATCTGTCCGCGTCATTGACGCCGCGACGGGTTTTTCTCCCGAGAAGATCGAAGCATCTTTCGCAAGCCTATAAGACAAACCGTAGGACCGCCACGCGATCGCGTGCGTGGTCTGGACGATCGACAGCGCGCCGGCGAGAGAGCCGGCACGCCCGTAATCACGCATGTGCGGGCAGCCGATAGAGCTCGCCGTATTTCGTGCGCAGATAATCGAGGTACGGCGCCATCGTCATCGGACGTCCGGTCGCCCGCATGACGATCTCGTCGGGCTTAAGCGCACGGCCGTGGCGATAGATGTTGTCGGTGAGCCATCCGAGCAGCGTGTTGAACCGTCCACGCGCGATCTCGCTCAAAATTTCGGGATGCGCCTTCATCGCTGCGGCAAAAAACTGCGCGCTC
Source organism: Rhodoplanes sp. (assembly GCA_049284695.1). Taxonomy (GTDB): domain Bacteria; phylum Pseudomonadota; class Alphaproteobacteria; order Rhizobiales; family Xanthobacteraceae; genus Rhodoplanes. Next base: position 7,091 of record JBAPYK010000170.1, read on the forward strand.
AGAATATTGCCAATCGTGTAGCCCTGGAATTCGCCGCCGATGCGCTCATAAAACCAGTGCACATCCTGCAGACAGCCATCCCGATCGTCCGGCGGCGCAACGCCGATATCGGCCTGCATGCCGGCACGCCAAGCCTCCGGTAGATCCTTGGCCCGCAGCTTGCCCTCAAGAAGCCGAAGCTCGAGGTCGACGCGCAGCATGACGTGAAGGTTGTAAGTCACTTCATCGGCGTCGGTGCGAATAACGGACGGCTCCACCTTGTTGATGGCGCGATAGAAGGCTTCGAACGGCACCGATCCGAACTGATCAGGAAATGTCTTTCGAAGCGCCGGGTAGTAATGCTCCCAGAACGGCCGGCTGCGCGCGACCACGTTCTCCCACAGCCGCGACTGGCTTTCGTGCATGCCCGATAGGATTCCTTTGCCGAGCGGCGTCCCCTCATAGGCCGCGCTCACCCCTTGCTCGTACATGGCGTGTCCGGCCTCGTGCAGGGTCGAGAACAACGCGTCGCCGATGTGGTTATCACTCACCCGCGTAGTGATCCGTACATCTCCCTTGGCGAACCGCGTGCAGAAAGGATGGCGGGTCTTATCGAGCCGCCCGCGTTCGAGGTCGTAGCCCATCTGCATGGCGACCGACAGGCCGAAGCGGATCTGGTCCGCCTCAGCGAAAGAACGTCGCAGACAGGCATCGTCTGCCGGCGGCTGATCGCAGATCGCCCGCACCAAGGGAGTGAGCTCGCGGCGCAGCTCGGCGAAAAGCCGCTGGAGCTTGGTCGTCGTCATCCCCTCGTCGGCCTCGTCGATCATCGGATCGGCGATGTGGTCGTAGGGCGCAAAAAACGAAGCATATTCGCGGCTCAGCTCGAGCGTCTTTTCGAGCAAGGGAATCATCGCGGCAAAATCATTCGCCGGCCGCGCCGCGACCCATGCATTGTAGGACGCCGAGCTATGGGCGTTCATGCGTTCGACGTATTCGGCCGGAATCTTGATGGCGCGTTCGAAATCACGCCGCGCGATCCGGAGCAAGTTAGCGTCGTCGGCCGGAAGCTTATCAAGCTGCGGCTCCAGGCGATCGATCAGTCGTCCGAGCGCCGGATCGACGGAGCGCTCATGCTCAAGCCGCTTCAGCAACGCCGCCTGCCGACCCCGCGCCACGGCGCCGCCCGTCGGCATATAAGTTGCCTCGTCCCAGGTCAGCACTGACTTCGCCGCGTTGAGATCGTAAATCTCGGACAGCCGGCGCTTCAGCTCGGCGAGGATCGCGTCTAGGGAATTCCGGTTGCTCCTGCGATCGGTTGCCATCTGATACAGTGACCCTTGCCCTTGCTATTCGCTCGCTTCTCGACCTGCCGCTTCTATTTCAGCGTCACCGCGGGATAGCCTGCGACGCCCGTCGGAAAGCCGACGGTCAGGCCGGGTATGTCCACCGCGGCCGGGTCCCAGTTCTTGTTCGCCAATTCCGGCACCATCCAGAACGCGACCGTGTTGGAGAGCATCTCGCGCGCATCGCGCAGCGAATGTTTCATGCGAATCATGAACTGGTCGATCGCGGCGGCCCGGGTGACATGGTAATCGCCCGGAAGCGGCGGGCGACCCGGCAGGTAAATGGTGGGGATGGTTGCGAACGCCTGATCAGCGACCAGCGTGCGATAAAATAGCGGGCCCCATACCCGCTGCACATAATAGGTGAGATCCGCTGGCGCCAGCTGCTCCTGGCCAAGCGAGGGCCGCACTTCCGCATAAGGGACGATCTTGATCCGGTCGTCGGGCAGAGTGAAACCGGATAGCGCTTTCACGAACAGCACCAGCCAATTCGTGCCTTCGGTCAGCCCCGCCGAGACATTGGTGCCGGCGCGGCTGTCCACCAGCACCATCGCCCGCCGCCAGTCGAGCTTGAGGCGGCTCAGCACGTCGCGCACGTCCATGGCGCCGCGCAGCGCTTCGAGCATGAAGGTGCCGATCATCACGTTGTTGAACGGAATCGGATGCCGGGCGGTTGTGCCATTGAAGAAATCATCGTTCACGCCCGCGGCGATGAAGGCCTCGCCGGTACCGATCGAGGCGATATAGTCCAATGTTCGGGCGCAGGCATAGTCGACCATGGCGCGAATCTGCGCCTTGTGCGCGCTCCAGGCGGGCTGGTTCAGCCGATCGAGCCAGTTATCAGCGGCGCGTCGGTTGATCGCCCGCACCTGCGCGACATGCGTCTGCAATAAAGCAAGGCGCGGCTTCCAGCGTGCGTCGCCGTGCGCCCTGATCTCGGCCAGATAGGCGAGCGCGGGCCCGATATGGCTGATCGCCGTCAGCTCATAGAAGCCGCTGGCGCGGTCGGCGCGAAATTGCGCGTGGCCAAGCCGGGCGCCATTGGTCGACTCGTAGACGTAGATATCGGATCCCACCACCAGCACCAGCGGACCCGGCGCACCGCTTGCCGAATCTTTGGCGATGATGGCCTGGGTCAGCATTTGGCCCAATGTGGGCTGACCGGCCGGATAGTCCGGCTCATTGCTGCCGGTGAAGTCGAAGAACAAATCCATGAATTCGGTGGGCGGTGAATAGCTCCCCGTCGTCTGCGCCGTTGCCGGCGCAGCGAGGAGCAGCAGCA
>JBAPYK010000171.1:0-2007 GCA_049284695.1 Rhodoplanes sp.
TAGTCGATCCCGATCGCATCGATGGCGGGCGAAGCCCACAGCGCGTCGAGCGGAAAGCGCATTTCGTTGGCGGCGGGATCGACCACATGCGCGCCGTATTCGGTCCAATCGGCGCCGTAGGTGACGCGCGCGCCTGCGCCGAGAATCGATTTCACTTCGCTTGCGAGCTGCACAAGCGCGGCGACCGCGGGATAGACGCCGGACGCCGAGCGCACCCGCGTCAGCCCCCGCAGCTCCGAGCCGATCAGGAAAGCTTCGACGCCGCCCGCCGACGCGGCGAGCCCCGCATAGTGCAGCACCATGCGGCGGTAGCTCCACGCCTCGGGATCGCCTGCGCCGAAAAACGTATCGAGTTGCACCTGCGCTGCGCTTGTTCCGTCGGGCGTTCCCGGCCTGCCCGGCGCCGGATCGCAGGTGATGCGGCCGCGCCAGGGATAAGACGGCTGCGAAGCCGCGCCGGTCCAGGGGTCGGGAAGTGCGTTGGCCGCCGGGATGTCCATCATCACGAAGGGATAGAACGTGATTTTCAGTCCCCTCGCCTTCAGCTCGGCAATGAGATGAACGACGCTGTCGTCGGAAGGCGTTCCGCCGAAGGCGGGTCGCCCGGCCACCAGCGAGACGAGATGGGCTTGCGCGCGATCAAGGCCCGCGACCGACCAAGTCGCGCCGAAAGTCTGTTTGATGCTCGAGTCGACGCCCGGTTCGATGCGGCATTGCCCGGCGCGAAGGTCGCTGCCGAACCAGGCGACGACGATGGCGACGCGCTCGAGGCTCGGGCACATCGCCTGCAGATCGTCGAGGGCGGCTTCGACATCGGAGACCGCGATGGTGACATGCCGGTTCTCCGACGCCGATTGCCCGGGCCCGAGCGTTTGCGCCACCGTCGCCGGCTCGTAGCCGAATTCGGTCGTGCCGGGGATCAGCGTCACCGCGCGCGCCATGCGTTCGAGCGCGCCGACCGGCCGCACGACCTCGAAGGAGAGCTGCGGGATGCGGTTGGCAAAGGGCTCGAGCGGCAGCCGTTCGAACACCGCATAGGCGAGGCCGCGATGGGCGGGCGCATTACCCGTGCCCTCCTTGGCGACGATCAGCGGATCGGCCGCCTGATCCTCGGTGCCGCGATAGAAGCGCACGTTCAGACCGGAGAGATCGAGCGGCTTGCCATCGGCCCAGACACGCCCGACCCGCCCGATCGGACCTTCGCACAGGCCGACGGCGATATTCGCGAAATAGCTGTACTTCGTCGTGACCGTTTGCGTGGCGCCGCCGCCGCCGCCGCCACCGCCGCCGAAGCCTTTGCCGCCCCCACCCCCGCCGCCTCCGCCGCCTCCGCCTGTGGTCTGGGTCGTCGTGGTGACGACCTCTTCGAGTTTGGTCGCCCAGATGACCTGACCCGCAAGACGCGCGCGTCCATAGACGCGCGGGATCGGCGCGCCCTCGGTCGAGGCCATCACGTCGAGATCGGCGAGGCGCGGGCCTTCGATGCGGCGCGTGCCGCCGCCGCCGCTGCTGCGATCGAGCAGCGCGTGGTCGAGCAGATTGCCGGCAAGCGCGCCGACCAAGCGGCCGGCGATGGCGCCGACCGGGCCGAATAACGCGCCGCCGACGGCGCCGCCGGCGACGGATAGAACAAGCGCAGCCATGTCGTGAAACTCTGCTGGAGTAGCAGGCGCGGCCAAGCCGCGCCGCGTCCGAGATGGGCGCACGCGTAAGCGATCGGCGAAAGCGCGACCATTGCGGTCTGCGTCGCCGTCTCACCTGCACGCGATGGGAATCCGAAAGCCTACCGCTCCACGCAGGTTCTTCTTAGCGGGCCAACGGTTCGTGGAACGTCTGCAGGGTCCGATTTCGGGAGAGAGCTGCCCTAGATGGAGGAACCGGCGACGAAAATGATGCTGTGGACGGCGCCCACTCTACGGCATTGATGTGCCAAAGGGTGGTGCGTCAGAGCGCAACCACAATGAGGGGAGCCGTCCATGGGCGAAGTTAGCACGATTGGTCTCGATA
>JBAPYK010000172.1:0-1953 GCA_049284695.1 Rhodoplanes sp.
CGTCGTCGTTCCGGTGTTGCTTTCACGCCACCGTTTCCGGTTTTCCTCGGTCAAGGAGGAAACTGCTGATGACAAAACGAATAAGTCAGGTCATTTCGTTACGCTGGGGCGTTAGTGGGGCGCGCAGCGCCTGCGTCGGGGATGCTCATTGCCGGTAAACGGCGCGTCGCGACGACGCAGAGTAGGCGTGGGGGAAGCATTGATTCGGGTGGTGGTCGGCTCGGTCCTGTTCGGGATCGCGACGGTGGTGTTGGGGGTCGTCCTCAAACCGCCAGCGATGCATGCAGGTTCAGCAGATACCGGATTGCGCGTCGAGCATTCGCGCATCTCCGGGACGATCCGCCGCGACAAATTTCCGCTGAGAGCGCCGACCGAAGCGCAGACCCCGGTCGATCACGTCCGCGTCGCAAACCTGGAACCGCACGTCGGATTCGAGGCCGTTACCAACGAGCCGGATGCTGTCACCAACGAGCCGGATGCTGTCACCAACGAGCAGGATGCTGTCACCAACGAGCAGGATCTTCTGGAGGCCGTACCTGTATCGGGGTGGTGGAACGAGTCCTTCGACGAACGTTTCCCCGGATTGGCCACGCAGGAGCTTCCGAGCGACGTGGATTTCCTTTCGCCGTCCGATGACGACAGCCGCACCGCGATCTACGACATCGCGGCGCGTACGGTGTACTTGCCCGATGGGCGCCGGCTGGAGGCCCATTCCGGCCTCGGCAGCTTTATCGACGATCCTCGCCGCGCGCACGTTAAGAACCGCGGCGCGACCCCGCCGAATGTCTACAATCTCTCCATGCGGAAGCGACTGTTCCACGGGGTTCGCGCCATCCGCCTCACTCCCGTGGACGAGAGCAAGATGAACGGCCGCGACGGCATGCTCGCCCATTCCTACTTGCACGGTCCCAACGGCCAGTCGAAGGGATGTGTAGCCTTCAGAAACTATCCCGCGTTCCTGAATGCCTTCCTCAAGGGCGAGGTCACCCGCCTCGTCGTGGTCGAGCGTCTCGAAAGCCCGCCCGAGCCCAAGATCGCCTCGGGATCGCCGCCGAAAGCCGCCGGGAGCCTTTCCAACCCATCCGATCGCGTCGGTCAATTTGCTTCCGCCGACTGACCGACGCTTTGACTGACTGACGCGTGGCCGATCCTCGAAGCGGCGCTTCTTCATCCTCCCCCACGGGGGAGGATGCCAGCAGCCGAGGTGTAGCGAATACTTGGCAGTCTTTGTGTCGATGAACGAACGCGAATGCGTGCGGCTTCCCGCCAGCGTCACCGGCTAGCCATAGGTGATTGTCATGAATCCTATGTTACTCGATCATCGCAAGCCGAGATGACGGCGTCGCCGCTGTGCTTTTCGCGCCGAGGAGCGTCAATACGTGAAATATTGGATCGACACCGAGTTCATTGAGAGGCCGTTCACCATCGATCTGATCAGTATCGGTCTCGTCGCCGAAGACGGTCGCGAGTTATATGCCGAGAGCAGTGAGGTCGGCTGGTCTAAGGCGAGTCTATGGACGTTGGAGAACGTGCGCCCCCAACTCGACGGCAAGGGGATGACGCGCGAGGAAATCGGCTATGCCCTGCGCGAATTCACCGATGGGGACGAGCATCCCGTGTTCTGGGGCTATTTTCCCGCTTACGATTGGGTGGCGTTCAATTGGTTGTTCGGACGCATGGATGAAATGCCGTTCCATTATCCGCAGCTTTGTCTCGACATCAAACAGTGGGCGATTGAGCTTGGCGATCCGGAATTGCCCCACCAGGACGGCGCCCGGCACCACGCGCTGCTCGACGCCCGATGGACGAGGGACGCTTGGGCGTTTCTCGCTCGCCTCGATCCCGCCGCCGGAGAGCGGCGGGCTACCGGTCGCAAGAACCCCGACCCGTTAGGCGCAGCTTAAGTAGTCTGCCGCGGGCGTGGAGGCTCCGGATCTATCAGTGGTCGTGTCG
>JBAPYK010000173.1:0-5996 GCA_049284695.1 Rhodoplanes sp.
CCGATGAAGCCGGCCATGTGAAAGATGGCGCGCAGCGGCGCCGATTTGAGCACGCTCAAGGGAACGATGGCGTGCGAGTGACTATGAACGACGGCGATGACATGCGGGTATTCGCGATAGATCTCGCTATGGATGTAGCGCTCGGCGTAGAGCCGGCGGCCGTCGGGCGCGATCGGCTCGCCGTCGAGGCCGTATTCCAGGATATCGTCGGCGGTGACCGAGCCGGGCGCGATATTACACGCCAGGAGAAAGCGATCGGCGCGCTGGTCATGCCGCACGCTGACATGGCCGAAGGCATCGACGACGCCCTGGTCGAACAGAATGTGATTGGCGACGACGAGGTCATCGACGAGGTCCCGGCCAGCGGTCGTCGTCCGGTTCCCCGTGCCGGCGGGCGCCTTGCGGGAATTCACCGGGGCGGCGTCATCGCTTGAAGCGCACATGTCTTTCTCCCTTTTTCTTAGGGCTTGACGTGTCCCTGGGGTCAAAAAGGAAAGACATCAGCTTCGAACCAACAGGTCCATCCGACCGGTGAATTTTTTTGGTGCGGACGTGTCCGTCAAATGCGCCGCCAGCGTCGCCGGTCATGGTCGACCCGCCGAAGGCCGTAGCGATGCGTGAGCGCGAGCGCTTCGTGGAATTCCGACGGCGTGATCGGCCGGTCCAATCCGGAATAGTCGTCGGCGCGATAGCAGGGACGGTACTGGTCCATCAAATTGAGATAGGTGTCGCGCGAAATCTCCTCGGCGAGAAACCGCGTCACCTCTTCTGACCCGGCGATCCGGTTGGGCAGCACGAGATGCCGCACGAGCAGGCCGCGTCGCGCAAGGCCATGCGCATCGATCTCGAGTTCGCCGACCTGGCGGTGCATCTCCTTTATTGCCGCTTGGTTCACCCGCACATAGTCGCGGACATGCGAATACCGATGCGCGAACTCCGTATCGCCGTATTTCATGTCGGGCATGTAGATGTCGATCACGCCGTCCAGCAGCGCGAGCGCTTCAGGGCTGTCGTAGCCGCCGGTGTTGTAGACCAGGGGCAGGGCAAGGCCCTGGGCCGCCGCCAGATCGACCGCGGCGATGATCTGGGCGACGACATGGCTCGGGGTGACAAAATTGATGTTGTGGCAACCGATCGCCTGTAACCGGAGCATCATGGCGGCGAGCTCTTCGGTCGAGACCTCGCGCCCTTCGCCGCCCCAGCTGATGTCCCAGTTCTGGCAATAGACGCAGCGCAGATTGCAGAACGAGAAAAAGATCGTGCCGGAGCCATTCGTGCCCCTCAGGCAATCCTCCTCGCCGTGATGCGGTCCGGCCGAATAGACAATGGCTCGCTCGCCCGTGCGACAAACCGCGCCGCGGACATTTGCGATCCGGTCGACATGACAGTAGCGCGCGCACAGATCGCAATCGTTTAAGCGCTGCCGCGCGTCCCGCGCCCGCTGGGTAAGCCTGCCTGTGCGCGCAAGCCGGCGATAGGCGGGCTCGAACGCCATTCCCGCTTTGTCGCCCTGCGGCACAGTCTCGGAGAAGGCGGTCATGCGCTCCCGCGTGCGGCTCTCCCGGACTCCCTCAACATCGAACCGGTCTTCCTCGAACCGGACGTCTCGCGGTTAGAGCACGGGAATTGCAGATGTGCGACCAGAGAATCTGAGTGCGACGTGGCACGGAAGGCTACGCGCGCGACGCTCGGCGGAGATTACTTGATACGAACTTGGACGATTTTAGCAAAATCATCTTTTTCTCAGTCGTGGCATTCCAAAATGAAGAAAGATATTCTATTTCTGGGACAGAGAGGCTCTCACCTGCTTTGTTCCCATGACCCAACATTCGCATACCGATCGCCGGCCGGTCACCCGCTCGCCTGACTTGTCCGCTGTTGGCGCGACGGCGGCACGGCTCGCCGCAAGTTTTGGCGCGCTCGATTTGTTCGAGCGGCTCGCCGCCATCCGCAACGAGATCGATGGATCGATCGTCTTCACCACGAGCTTCGGACTCGAAGACCAGGCCATCGCGCACGCCATCTTCGTCCGGAACCTCGCAATCGAGATCGTGACGCTCGACACCGGGCGGCTGTTTCCGGAAACACATCAACTGTGGGCGGAAACCGAACGGCGTTATGGCCGGCCAATCCGAGCCGTCGTTCCCGACCATGGCGCCGTCGAGGCCTTCGTTGCGGAGTTCGGCATCAACGGTTTCCGTTCGTCGGCAGCGGCGCGGCACGCCTGCTGCGGCGTACGCAAGGTCGAGCCCCTCGGCCGTGCGCTCAAGGGCGCCGCGGGCTGGATCACCGGCTTGCGCGCCGAGCAGTCCATGGATCGCGCCGCAGTACCTTATGCCGCTGTCGAACCGCAGCATCGGCTGCTCAAGGTGAACCCGTTGCTCGATTGGGGGCGCGGCCGCGTGGTCGATTTCGTGCGCGGGCACGGCATTCCTTACAATCCGCTGCACGATCGGGGCTTCCTGTCGATCGGCTGCGCACCCTGCACGAGAGCGGTCAAGCCAGGCGAGCCGGAACGCGCCGGCCGTTGGTGGTGGGAGCAGGAAGAGAAGAAAGAGTGTGGTCTGCACAACCGTCCGGCACCGCCCGCAGCTTCGCCGGCAACCGCACTTTTCGCGCCGCCGAAGGATTGAAGGAGTGCGCCGTAATGACATCGAGTGCAGCTCTCGCTGAGCAGGGATGGTCGGCTGCGTTGAGGACCGATGCGGCCGCTGCTGCCGGACTGACGCATTTGCAGCAGCTTGAGGCGGAAAGCATCTACATCTTGCGCGAAGCCGTCGCTGAAACCGACAATCCCGTATTGCTCTATTCCATCGGCAAAGACTCCTCGGTCCTGCTGCACCTGGCGTTGAAAGCCTTCTATCCGGGCAAGCCGCCGTTCCCGCTGCTGCACGTCGATACGAACTGGAAGTTCCGCGACATGATCGCGTTTCGCGATCGCCGCGCGCGCGAGCTGGGCCTTGACCTCATTGTCCATGTGAACCGCGATGGACTGGCGCGCGGCATAAGCCCGATCACGCACGGCTCCGAACTGCATACCGACGTGATGAAGACGCAGGCGTTGCGCCAGGCGCTCGACAGCCACGGCTTCGACGCCGCCATTGGCGGCGCGCGTCGCGACGAGGAGAAATCGCGCGCCAAGGAGCGCGTGTTCTCGCTGCGCAATGCGCAGCACCATTGGGATCCGAAGCGGCAGCGGCCCGAGCCGTGGCGGCTCTACAGCGGGCGCAAGAAAAAGGGCGAGAGCGTGCGCGTGTTCCCGCTCTCCAATTGGACCGAGCTCGACATCTGGCTCTACATCCATCAAGAGCGGATTCCGGTCGTGCCGCTTTATTTTGCGGCGCCGCGTCCGGTGGTCGAGCGCGACGGCGCGCTGATCATGGTCGACGACGAACGGCTTCCGCTCGCGCCCGGCGAGCAGCCGCAGACCAAAAACATTCGCTTTCGTACGCTCGGCTGTTATCCGCTGACGGGCGCCGTCGAGAGCTCTTCCGCCACCGTCCCCGACATTGTTCGGGAGACGATTGAGACACGGTTCTCGGAACGCCAAGGGCGCGTCATCGATCGCGACGGGGCCGCCTCGATGGAGCGCAAGAAGCAAGAGGGATATTTCTGATGACGGCGCGGCCGAACCCGAGCGAATTCGCCCTCGAGAGGTTTCTGCGCCAACAGGAACATAAAAGCCTGTTGCGATTCATCGTCTGCGGCTCCGTCGATCATGGCAAGTCCACGCTGATCGGCCGGCTGCTCTACGAGGCGAAGCTGCTGTTCGACGACCAATTGGAGGCGCTCGCAGCCGAGTCGCGCAAATACGGAACGACCAATGGCAAGGAGTTCGATTTCTCGCTTCTGCTCGACGGGCTCGCGGCCGAGCGCGAGCAGAAGATTACGATCGACGTCGCCTATCGCTTCTTCTCAACCGAGCGGCGGAAGTTCATCGTGGCGGATGCGCCCGGCCACGAGCAATACACGCGCAACATGGCGACCGGCGCATCGACTGCCGATCTCGCGCTGATCCTGATCAACGCCGAAACGGGCATCACGCGCCAGACCAGAAGGCACAGCCTGATCGTTACGACGCTCGGGGTGCGCCACCTGCTCGTGGCCGTCAACAAGATGGACCTGGTCGGCTGGTCGGAACAGGCCTTCCGCGCCATCGAGGCTGAGTTTCGCTCGCTGGCGGCGGAGCTCGGCGTGAGCGAGGTGGTCTTCATCCCGATCTCGGCCCGCAGCGGCGACAACGTCGTCGGCCGCTCCTCCAACATGGATTGGTATCGCGGTCCGTCGCTGCTCGATTATCTGGAAGAGGTGGATGTCGCCGCGGCGCCGCGCCAACACGGCTTTCGCATGCCGGTCCAAATCGTCAACCGGCCGACGCCGGATTTTCGCGGTTTCGGCGGATTGATCGCGAGCGGCGATGTCTATGTGGGCATGCCGGTGCAGATATGGCCGTCGGGCCAGACCTCATGCGTTGATCGGATTGTGACCTTTGATGGCGATATTGACCGGGCGGCGGCCGGTCAGTCCGTGACCATCAAGCTGGCGGACGAGATCGATGCCTCGCGAGGCGATGTCATTGCAGAAATCGAGAAGCCGCCCACGGTCACCGAACGGCTGGCTGCACGGATCGTTTGGATGGGGAAGGATGCGCTGGCGCCCGGCCGCCACTACCTCATCAAGCTTGCGACTGCGACAGGGAGGGCCACGATCGAGCCGGAGCTGCGCGTTCTCGATCTCGATACACGCAACTCTGTCGCTGCCGACAGGTTATTCATCAACGATATCGGCTATTGCGTGCTTACGCTCGACCGCCCGTTCGCCGTCGATCGCTACGACGACAACAAGGAAACCGGCGGCTTTATTCTGATCGATCCCGAATGCTACGATATCGTCGGGATCGGACTGATCGAACGGACAATGACCGAGGAATCGCGACTTGGCTGGTTGCGAAAGCGGCTGAAATTCGGAGCGCCGGCGAGCACAACCAACGGATCGTCTGCTCGGCCGAGCGAGTCGCATGCTCGGTCGATGGTCAAGGCGATCAGTTGGCGTGGGACCGGCAGCGCGGACACCTTCCTAATATCGTTCATCATCACCGGCAGTTTCAAGTTCGCGGGCTCGATCGCGATAACCGAGCTCCTGACCAAAATCGCATTGTACTATTTTCACGAGCGAATTTGGTCGATGATCCCATGGGGCAAGACACCCAACCGCTAGGCTGCATGCGTTTGGCTGAGGACGCAGTCCGCTGCGAACCGGTCTCCAACCGCAATTCCCTGCTAACAGGGAAATTAACAGGGAATTTTGCAAATCCGGCATCACGAGGCGATTTTCGCGCGCAGACCGCCAACTAATTCAATGGCTTGCAGGGAAATTCCCTGCGCAACGGAACAGGGAATTCTTGAGGGCGTAACAGGGAATTTTCGGCAAAGAACAGGGAATTTTCGTGCTTCCGACAGGATCATCTCGGCCAGACTTTCGGGGCAAGCGAGGACATCCCGAAGCAGGGTGAAACGTCCCTACCCGTGAACGGCACCAGGCGCGGGGTCGTCCGCCTGATCGGTCACTTTGTTCGAAGGCGGCGAGATCCGCTTTCTCGAAACGCTGGAGGCCAAGCAGGGAGTGGGAGGCCCGCAAGACGTTGCTACGATCCTCGGTTCCGCCGCCACTCACGCATTTATCGTGACACGACGTGCAGACGCATCACCCTGCCGAACCCCCCGCAACGTGTCTCACTTCTCAAGGGTCAGTTTATTCGATATCCACCTGTGGTATATGGGCGTCATGGCCAGGACACCCGAAACCCAGCTGATCGAGGCTTTGAAAAAGGTCGATGTGTACGGCGATATCGCGCCGCCGCACGTCCAGGATCCGATGACCATGGTACTCCGGCAAAATGCTATCCAAGCCGATCTGATCCGTTGGGATGACAGCCGCGGCAGGTTCGTGCTGACGGGCACAGGTCGTAACCGGATCACGGCACGTGGCCGCACATC
>JBAPYK010000174.1:0-2803 GCA_049284695.1 Rhodoplanes sp.
GTCGCCGAAGTCGCGATCGCGCCGTGGTGGCGCCGCCGGCTCGCTTATGCGTTTCGTTTTCCCGGCGTGGCCGATGTGCGGAACGCGGGGATGGCCACATGAAGACACATGACGCACGGACGTGCGGGCTCTATGCTGGCGAGAGATTTTTCGCTGCGCCTGGAGACCGGTCATGCTCAACGGGGGCATTCTGCTGTGGTTCATCCTGACGGCGTTGTCCGTCGCCTTTGTCGCGATCGACATCCGCACGACGCCGGAGTCCACGGTCATGAAATGGGGCTTCGTGCTGGTGACGCTGTTCACCGGACCGTTCGGCGCTTTTCTTTATGTCCTTGGCTGCCGCGAACCGCTGCCCGGGACGCACGAGGCCTATGTCGCCGCGCCGTGGCGACAGGCGCTCGGCTCGACCATGCATTGCGTGGCCGGCGACGGGGTCGGCATCCTGGTCGGCGCGGTGATCGCCGCGCTGCTGGCGCTGTCGCCATTTGCGGATTTTCTGTTGGAATATGTGCTCGGCTTTCTGTTCGGCTGGGGCATTTTCCAGGCGCTGTTCATGCGCGACATGGTCGGCGGCTCCTATACGCGCGCGCTGACGACGACGTTCATTCCTGAGCTGACCTCGATGAACTGCCTGATGGCCGGCATGGCGGTCGTCTCGATGATCGGCAAGGCCAACGTGGCGGGCGGCGCGCATCCGTCGTCGCCGGCGTTCTGGTTCATCATGAGCATGGCGCTCTTGGTCGGCCTGTGCGCGGCGTATCCGATGAACTATTGGCTCGTGGCGAAAAAGTTGAAGCACGGGATGACCACCGTGCGCCCGAAGGCGGCGACGCCGGCCATGGCCGGGATGGCGGGCGGGGTTGCGGCGGCGGGCATGGCATCGATGCCGGGCATGGCGGCGATGCCGAACATGAAGGCGATGCCGAACATGGCGGCGATGCCGAATATGGAATCGAAGCCTATGGACATGACGCCGAAGGTCACAAGCGGCACGATCGCGCTCGTGGTCGCCCTGTCCTTCGTGGTGCTGATCATCGGCGTTTCGATCGGCCTGTCGTTCGCCTAAGCAGCGTTGCGCGCCTACGCCAACGGATATGCGCGTCCCACATCCGCAACTCGCCGAAAGCTGACGACCGACCAGCGACGCTCTGTGCCAATTTCTGACATTCCGAGCGGCCCATAGACAGCGGACGGTCAAGGTCGGCGCTGACCGGTTCCACATTATGATCGCTTAGCCGCCAGGGTGGTGCGAGAGGTTTTTCGCTCCCAGCTTTGCTAGAATTTCTCTTTCACTTGTGGGGGCGACGATGCGGACTATCCTTGTGTTGGGCGTAATCTCCGCACTTCTTATGGCCTGTGGCGATCGTCAACTAGTGAAGGGCGACAAGGGCGAGCAAGGGCCGCCGGGACCTCCCGGGGCCAGCGGGACGGCAATTCAGGTGGCTGAATTAGAGTGCAAAGGCGAGTGCTCGTTCACGTGCGGACCCAACGGGAAAATCCTGAATTCGTATGTGCTCGGGACTGCTCCGGGCCGGTTGGTTTTTGAAGACGCCAATCGGGTTGTCTTTCGTCGGACCACCAATACTCCGGTCAAGGTAGTCCTGGCCTGTATACCAAAATAGTTGCCACTGACCCCTCTCTGACCCGCTTGTGAAGCTCGTCACATGACATTGGTCGGGTATGAGCGCATGCTGTCGCTTCCGCGAGCCTCCGGAGGAGATCATGCGCGCCGTTCCGCGACTGCATACGCCCTTAGCAAACCTCGCAGCTCGCGTGACCAACGCCGGAGGCTTCTTCGCCTTCGCGGTGGCCTATGTGCTTTTTGCTCTGATGTTCCTTTTGATGCTTGCCGACACGATTCTCACAATCGTGGGCACTTGGTGAGTTGGGTCATTCGCGACGCCTTTGCACGTTGGCGCTAACCACGCTCCGCGCAGGCGAGCGGGGGTCGCCGTCACCGGACCGCCGAAGCCTCCGACCATCTTGTCGCAGGCTCAAGCAGAAAAATGCAACTCTTTGATTTACTCACTTCACCAACGCTGAAGACTAGTGCAAGAGGAATCAGATGCGCGAAAATCTGTCGCTGTTGAGCTATTGGGGGCTTGTTTTCACGCTGGCAGCTGTAACGCTTTTTGTGGTTGTTTACTCGTACAAGAAAAACACCAATAAGGGTAAAGATAGAGATATGGTAGATAATTTGCGCCGACGCTCAGTGGCCGCTTATTTGGGAGCAGAATCGAGCTCTTCTGAGGATATTTCAAAAATAATCCGAGCCGCCGCTGATGAAATAGAGCGCCTGCGTGCTGAGAATAGCGTTATGTTTTGGCTCATCATCGTGATGAACGCGGTCGTTGCGGGTCTTCTCGCTCTTGCTTATAAGACATTCTAATGGGAGCCAGCATCGCGCGTTCGCCGGCAGGTATGAGCTTCCGTAATGGGTCATTTTCGTCGCCGGTTCCTCCATCTAGGGCAGCTCTCTCCCGAAATCGGACCCTGCAGACGTTCCACGAACCGTTGGCCCGCTGAGAAGCACCTGCGTGGAGCGGTAGGCTTTCGGATTCCCATCGCGCGCAGGTGAGACGGCGACGCAGACCGCAATGGTCGCGCTTTCGCTGATCGCTTACGCGTGCGCCCATCTCGGACGCGGCGCGGCTTGGCCGCGCTTGCATCTCCAACAGAGTTTCTCGACATGGCTGCGCTTGTTCTGTCCGCCGCCGGCGGCGCCGTCGGCGGCGCATTGTTCGGCCCGGTCGGCGCCATCGCCGGCCGCCTGGTCGGCGCGCTCGCCGGCAATCTGCTCGAC
>JBAPYK010000175.1:0-70851 GCA_049284695.1 Rhodoplanes sp.
GCGTACCGGTACTCGAGCCTCGCCGACCACGGGCCGTAGAACTGATATTCCACGCCGCCGCCGACGGTATATCCGACGCGCGTCTCGCTGAAGCTGACGCTGCTGACCGCGTTGCCGACGGGCGTCGTGCAGCTCACGCCCGGGCTGGAGCACTCGTAGATCGTTCCGTAGTACGCGAGCGAGCCGCTGACTTTTCCGAACGCCATGCCGCCCGTGCCGTAGAGCAATGTCCAGGGCGTCACCAGAACGCCGACGCGTGCGCGCAGCGAGCCGTCCCAACCTTGGTTCAGCGAACCGGAAAAGTTGTCGGTGCGCTGATAGTAGGAGGGGTCGTTGAAGCTGTTTATGGCGGTGATCGGGACGACAGTCGTCTGGCTGGCCGAGCTATTGGCTCGCTTGTACGAGAAGTCGGTTTCGGCCCCGACGACGAAGGCGCCGAGCTGCACGCGGTATCCCAAGAACGGACCGATGGTGTAGCTGGAGCGATGTCCGGTGAAGCTGAACGGCGTTTCGTAGCAGTTCTGCGTTAAGGGAATCAGCGACTCGTCGTAGGCCGGCGCACAGATATACGAGCCCGGCTCGGCGAAGGCGTTATTGGCGAAGCTGCCGCCGTTGGATCCGCCGACCTGACCGCCCGACCAATTGCTCGTCTGCTGCACCGGCCGCGGAGCCGGGGCAACACGCGCCGGAGCCGCTCGCTCGACCCGCTTCTTCGACGGCGGCGGTTCGTCCGCCAAAGCTGGCCCCAAGATCGCGACAGCGCCCAAAAGACCGACGCCCAAAGTCAAAAGCCGTGCCATGCTTGCCCCCCACCAACTGAGTCCGGTTAGAATTGCCCCTTGCTACGTTGCCGCTCGCCGGCCGGGAAAATCAACCTCGGAGAAACGGCGAAGGCCGATTCTAGGCATTTCTTTGACATGTGTGGCGCGGCAGCAACGGTCGATTCGTCGGCCGGCCCCCTTCCCCGCATAAGCGCGGACGCATTAACCTTCCTCGATAACACTCCTCGATCGCCTCCTCCTCGACGCCCGAAACAGAGAGGTTGTTGGCGAACCTCGTTCGCCATTATTCGCTCGGTCTTATCGGCGCGACCCCGCGACTCTCGTCCAACGGGCGATTTCCGGCGCCTATTGACGCTGAGACCGTCGTTCTCGCCGCGCTTGAACGAGCGCGACGATTGACCGCAGCGGCGTCGCGGTTCCCGACACGCCCTAATAGGATGCGTTGCGAAGCTGCGGCGATCCCCTCGCGGCCGTGTTCTTTGGACCAAATGATGGAAAAAAATGGCGGCGATAATTGCGAGGCTCGATGATTGGTTGGGGCGGCAAGATTTTGGTCTGATCGGGATCCTGCCCGCCAAGTCAGCGTGGCGGCGTTGCCCAGCGCGATCTACGCGCAGGTGGGCCATCGTTTTCAGGTCCTGCCCGATGGTTTCCTAGTGGAACTCGTCGGGGCATGAGACCAGATCTATCGCCCATGGCCCGGTAGCACCGGCCTCTTGTTTGCGATAGATTGACCGGAACCGTTGCGAGGTCGCCGCCGATGAACCTCCTTGTGGAGATCGCCTGGGCTCACGTGACCACCCGCATCCGACAGACATCTGTCGCGATCGGTGGAGTGGCCATAGGCGTCGGGTTCACGATCCTGATGGCGGGCCTGATGCAAGGCTCGCAAAAAGATTTCGTCCGACAGCTCGTGGATACGATGCCCCACGTGACCGTAAAAGATGAGCGGATTTCGACTTCCCGCTTGGCGGCCGAGGAGAAATACGCGGTCGTACAAGCGAGGAATCCGGTCGTCACGGAAAAGCGGACCGGGATCAGGGACCCGCGAGCAGTCTTGACGTTACTAAGATCGTGGGTGCCTGGGGGGATCGCCCCGTCCACCAAAGTGTCAACGATGTTGCAATTCGGATCGGGACGCGTTGGCGTGACCGTGATGGGTATTGATCCGCGCGAGGAAGAGGGGGTCTCCCGCTTAGCTAGCCAAATGCGTAGCGGACAGCTTAACGACCTCTACAAGGCCTCTAACGGGATAATTATCGGCGTAGCGCTTGCAAAGAAATTTGGAGCCCGGGTCGGATCCAACGTCACGATATCTGCAGGGGAAGTCCAGATTTCAGGCACGGTCGTGGGCACCTTCAGCTCCGGCCTTCGCGACGTCGACGAAAGTCAGGTTTATACCCTGATGCGCACTGCTCAAGTTCTTGCCGGGAATCAAGGCCTCGTGAACGAAATACGAGTGCATCTCAAAGATGCGCTCTTGGCGCCCGACGTTGCGAAGCGGATTCAGCAACAAACTGAGTACAGGGCGGTGTCGTGGCAGGAGGCCAACGCTGATCTGCTTTCGTCCTTCAAGATCAGAGACCTGATCATGTATCTGGTTATGGGCGCGATGCTGCTTGTTTCAACCTTCGGTATATACAGTATCATTTCCACTATCATTAGCGAAAAACGGCATGACATCGCCATCATGAAATCGTTCGGAATGAAAGAAGGGTTCGTCCGCGGCATCTTTATAACGGAATCGGCGATCATCGGCGGGCTCGGCATCTTAGCGGGCTGGCTGATCGGGTACTTGTTGTGCTGGGGTGTGTCGAAAATTACGTACACCAATCCCTTGAATGGAGAGACGCAAGCCATCTACATATACTATGCTATGACTTACTACATCGCCGTCGCGATGGTAGCGCTCGTCTCATGCACGGGAGCCGCCTATATTCCGGTTCGAAAGGCCACACGGGTCCACCCTGTTGACATTATACGCGGCGCAGCGTGAAAACGGTCATTAAAGCGGTTAATCTCGTCAGGCGCATTGAGGGCGCCGTTACGGCCACGTTGATCAATGGCGTTGATCTTACCGTGGAGAAAGGCGAGTTCGTTGCAATTACGGGCCCATCCGGCTCAGGCAAGTCGTCGCTTCTTTACCTGCTCGGTCTCTTGGACGCGCCGAGCGAGGGTGAAATCTATCTTCTTGGACAGGAGACGTCCAAGATGAGCGAGTCGCAGAGAGCCGACCTGCGCTTGAAATCGATCGGCTTCATCTTTCAATTTCATTTTCTGCTGCCGGAGTTCTCCGCGCTGGATAATGTGGTGCTACCCATGCGAACTCTGGGCCGCCTCTCCCTGTCGGACATGCGCGAGAGAGCCACGTCATTATTGACGTCGCTTGGTCTCGGCGAACAGATTCCCAAGCGGCCCAATCAGCTGTCTGGCGGACAGCGTCAGCGAGTGGCTATTGCTCGAGCTCTTTCCAATGAGCCCGAGATCATTATGGCTGACGAGCCGACGGGTGCTCTCGATACCGTCTCGACCGAGCAGGTATTCTCAATCCTCCGGGACGTCGCCGATCGCGGGACGACGGTGGTGTGTGTTACCCACGATATGGCGCTTGCGGCGCGCGCAGATCGTCGGGTGAATGTCGTGGATGGAAAAATCGCGGAGATCACTTTCAACCCACGATCTGTCTCACATTGCGGTGAATTGTTGCACTCTGACCACACTCCGACCGTTGCATCGGCATAGAAATGCCGGCCAGCAATGGGTTGGCACGGAGCACCAAACGCGGTGATGACCTCGGTTAAAAAGATCTTGCGCATCGTCATTGCCGTCGTCGTGGCGCTGTGTTTGGCTGCGGGCGTCTACTACTTTTACTTTGGGCGGCCGAAGCAGGTAACCGTCGCATCGGCGCGCCTCGCCCCGGTGTCGGAGATCGTTTACGCGACGGGAACTGTCGAGCCGGTTCAGTGGGCGAAGGTCGTTCCGCTGCAGCGGAAGCGCATCGTCGAGCTTTGCCGATGCGAGGGGCAGGAAGTTACAAAAGGGCAAGTTCTTGGGCGGCAGGACGATACCGAGGAACGCGCCGTCCTGAGAGAATTGGAGATCCGACATCAGCAGCTCCAACGGGACCTTGAGCGGGCCGAAAAGGACCGCAAGAACGACAAAATCACCAAGGCGGAATTGGAGCAGAAAGAAACCGCCGTCAAGGAATCGAATTCTCGGATCGCCGCGCAGCAAAGCCGTATGGACAGCTTGGTACTTCGGTCGCCCATGGACGGCATGATCTTGCGGCGCGATGGCGAGATCGGAGAAATCGTGGGACCGACGGATGTGCTCTTTTGGGTGGGCAAGCCTTCACCCTTGCAGATCGTCGCGGAGATCAACGAGGAAGAAATCACGAAAATCGCAGTTGGCCAATCTGCATTTGTATCGAATGAGGCGTTCGGGGATCGGTCCTTGCGCGCAAACATCTCGCAGATCACGCCGAAGGGGGATCCTACGAAGAAGACGTTCCGTGTATTTCTGCAATTGCCCGAGGACACCCCCCTGCGCATCGGCATGTCGGTCGAAGTGAACATCGTTTTTCGCGAGAAGCCAGCGGCCATCGTCGTTCCGTTCGATGCAGTATCGGCCGGCGCGGTGCAGGTGGTGGAAGACGGGCATATCCGCCGGGTGCCGGTAACGATGGGGATCCGCGGCACGCAATTCGTGGAAATCATGGGAGACATTGCGGCGGGTGCGCCGGTTGTTTCGCCGGCTCGCACCGACTTGGCTGACGGCGCTCGCGTTAAAACGGAGGGTTCGAAGGAGTCACCAACTCAAACCGCAAGAGCTGATGCCGGCCCGAGTGGTTCAGGTTCAGCCAGCGCGTCCCCCGACGGGACAGGTGAGGCTCTCGAGACAAGCTGGGATAAGGCTCTTTCTGCCGCGCTGAGCGCCCATATCTTGACCATCGTGGACGAGGCTCGGAGGAAAGACAGCGGCGCTCGACAATAAAGGTCGGCCGGCCTCGATCAATTTACGCCGTAGCGCGCGAATGTTTCTCCGATTTTCGGATCGCGCGCCTTGGCGTCCTTGATGTCTGCATTGCCACGGTCAACGGCGCCCTGGCGCAGCCGCGCCTTTCCCCGACCGTAGAGAGCCGAAGCGAGCTCGGGCTTCAATCGAAGTGCGGCGTCGAAATCGGATATGGCGCGATCGAGATTTCCGAGTTTCAGGTTGACCAGCCCGCGGCTGTCGAAAGCGTCGGCATAGTTCGGCCGCAGCCGCAAAGCCTCGTCGCAATCAATGAGAGCTCCGTCCAGGCGGCCGAGCACTGCCCGGGCCCAACAACGATTGTTGAGCGCCTCCGCATCGGTTGGATTTAATTGGATCACCTTGCCGAAATCTTCGACCGCGAGGTCATATTCTTGGGCTCGCGCTCTGGCCAAACCCCGATTGTAGTAGGCGGCGGTGTCTCGCGGGTTGCGCCGGATCGCGTCATCAAGGGAGCTGGAGCCGCCTTGGCTCGCCTTCGCAACTTCTGTCCCCGATCCGGATGACCCGGTCGACGCTTGCCTGATCGCCGCATCCCGTTCATCCGCCGACATCCTTGTCGCAAGCGCTTCCATCAGTTGATTTGCGCTGGCCCGGATGTTCGGATCTCCGGCGCGGGCAGCTGTATGGGCCCACCGATAAGCGGTAACGTTGTCCTTGGGAATTCCTCTCCCGATGGCGGCTAGCCCGGCAACGACGAGTTGCGCCTGCGCATGACCTTTTTCGGCGGCCCGTAAGAACCATTGAAACGCCTCGCGATCAGACTGCCGAAACCCAACACCGGCCGAGTAAAGGGCGGCCACATAGACTTGAGCGGTCGGATCTCCGTTTTCGGCCGCACGCAAGTAGCGATTCGCCATTTCCGCGTCAGTCGGAGCGGCTTCCGGTTGCGACGGTCCGAGCGCAAGGACTAACAAAAGCGCACAAGCCCAGGAGACGCCGGCCCACCTCAAGAAAGCCACCGCCTCCCGCACACGGCGAGGCACGTCAAATGCCGCGGAGTTATGAGTTCGGGATTGGGGCTGGAGCGGAGCCTCTCCGCCTCGTCGCTTCCGCGCCCCTGAACGGCTTAGGGAGCCTGAGAACTGTTTCGGCAGATGCAAAGGATTTCTCCTTGGCGGTCACGCGAAAAATGTAAGCGATGGCGAACAAGCTGAGCGTCGAGGTCGCGGTCTGGCTGGCTCACGCGAAGCGGTTGAGGCCACCTAAACAAAGCGACCCGGAGCGAGTTGCCGGTTCATAGCCGTTAAGCCTTTTTATATAGCGCAATTCATGACGGTGCAATTCGTTGTCTGGGTGCAGATGGGGCAGCGAGGGTCGGATCGAATTGTCACGTCGAGCTCATCGGCGCCTCGGTCCTACTTGCCTTCGAGCGAAAAGACCGGCTCCCAATCCGGGTCGAGGGGCCGCGCGACGATTTTCTTGATCCGCTGCAGGAACAAGGCCGCCGGCCGATCGGCGTCAGCGATGCGGGCGAAGCAATCCCTGGCCCCGGCGAAATCGCGCGCCCGCCAACAGGCGAGTCCCTCGGCATAGGCTGCGGCCAGCGCCATTTGCTCCGGGGTCTCGCGTCCGCGTTCGGCCACGGGACCATAAATCCTCACCGGTTGGGTACGGCCCTTCACGCGGATCGCATCGAGCTCTCGCCAAATAAAAACCGCGCCCGTCAGCTTGACCGTCCCCTCCGAAGCCAAAATCGACGTGCCGAAATACTTGTTCGCTCCTTCCAGCCGCGACGCAAGATTCACCGCATCGCTCATCACGGTGTAATTGAACCGCCGGCGCGAACCGATATTGCCGACCAACGCCTCGCCCGAATTCAGCCCGATCCGGTGACTGATGTCGAGATGCTGGAACGGCGTTGCGGTCCGGTTCAGTTCTGCGAGCCGGTCTCGACAAGCCAGCGCGGCGCGCACGGCATGGCAGGCGTGATCGGCATCGTCGACAGGCGCGCCGAACACTGCGACGATCGAGTCGCCGATATATTTGTCGACGTAGCCGCCATGCTGCTCGATGATGTCAGTCATCGCCGAGAGGTATTGGTTCATCAGCGCGACTAGCACGGTTGGCGCCATCGTCTCGGCGAACGATGAAAAGCCGGCGATGTCGGAAAAGAACACGGTGACGTTGCGCATCTCGCCGCCGAGCACGGGCAGCTTCCTCGACGCCAGCATCGTCTCGATAACTTGCGGTGCGAGGTAGAGCCCGAAAGTCTGGCGCAGAAAACGTTCCTCCTTGTCCGCGACGACGAAGCGGTAGCCGATCGTCGCCGCCAGCGCGGCGAGCCCGGCGAGAAACGGCTCGACGAGCGGCAGGACCAACGCCTGGGCGAAAGCGACCGTGGCGCCAGCGGTCCACGCTGCGGAAAGACCGAGGTAGAACAGCGTCGCGCCGAGTGGCGCAAGCGCGATCGCCGCGAGCGCCGTGAGGCCGGCAAAGGCGATAGCGATCAGGCCGTCGGAAGTGCGACCGAGCTCGATAAGCGCCTCACGGCGGATCAGATTGTTTACGCCTGTCGCATGCACGTACACGCCGGAAATCGAATTGCGGGTAAATTGCGCGGTCTCAGGCGGCATCGGCAGCGCGCAGCGCGGCGCGCGGGCGCCTTCGGACCCGGTCGCAAAACGTTTCGACGTAACCTTGCGGTCTTCGGTTTCGAGCAAGGTGCCGAACAGCACGACTTTGCCGTCGAACTGGCGGCGGAAGAACTCCTTGTCGCCCTTCTCGACGCAGGCGTACAGGTCAGCGAAGGAGTAAGTTGGAACTTCTTCGCCGCCGCCTTGGAAGTTAAGAGTCATGGTGCCGGGGGCGGCGCTCGGGGGGCGGTAGCCGGCGAGCGTCATCGTACCGTCGGGCGAGACCTCGGGCGCGACGCCGAGCGCGCGAGCGGCCAATTCCACGGACATCGAGGGGATCAGTTTGTCTTCGATCGGAAAGGCAAGAGGCAATTTTCGAATGACATAATCAGGATCGCTGTAGGTGTTGAGTGCGCGGATGTTGCGGTCATGCCCGACGGCGATCCGTTGTCCGGGCGAAGGGCGGATCGGTTGATCCTGTTGCAGGACCTCGCCGAGCACCACCTTGTCAGCGCGGGCGCCGAGGGCGAGCGCGCGCAAGAAATCACGGTCGAAGCCGCGGATGCGCGCACCCAGCATCTCGTCGCCGAACGGTATTTCGGACTGTTCGATCAGGGTCGGGAAGATGATGTCGAATCCGACCACCTTCGCGCCGCCCTCGATGATCGCCGACAAAACCCGGCCAATTTCCCGCGTCCAAGTGAGGATCGGCGAGCCCTTGAAGGGCGGGGTGCCGAAGCTTTCGTCGTCGATGACCACCACGACGACCGGCGCCGCAGCGCGGTCGTGGCGCTGGCCGAACACCTGCCAGCGCAATGCCGTGAGCACGTCGATGGAGAGGCCGTGAGCGATATCGAGCGCCGGCGATGCGAACAACAGGCCAGACACCACCGCGAAGACAAGCGCTGCAAGCGCGTCGCGCTTGCGCATGCGGCCCATACGCAAGAGGGCTTGGCGACGAGACAACGGTGCTATTCGAAGCGCAGCAGCCGGCCGACGACCGGCGTTGCGCCGAGCTTGGCCGCAGGATCGACTTTGAAGACGATCTCGTGTCCGCCGAAGCTTGCGGCATAGACGCCGCCCGGCGCCAGCGCTTTTTCGGTCTTCGCGAAATCGTAGAACCTGCCGCGCAGGAGGGACTTGTCGCGCACCGTCACGTCGTGGCGCTCGCCCGGCTTGTCGAGGCGCTCGATCACTAGCTTGCCGCGGCCATTGACCTCGACGATCGGCGAAAGGCCATAGATCGTGACCCGCGCCGGCGTGATCGCTTGTTGCGCGGGCGTCATGTTGCGAAAGACCGCAGCGGCACTGTCGCGCGCCTCTTGACTGGTCAAGCGCTGGTTGGCGCCGTCGCAGTCGACCTTGGCGCGGTCCACCTTGCCCAAATGGACCAGGCTTTGCTCGGCGCCGACGACCACGGTGCCGCCGGTGATCGTTTCACGCCAGCACGATTTCATGTATCCGAGCACGATCGTGTCCTTCGGCCCGAGCTTGATCACCTTTCCAGGCGTGACATAGTCCATGAACTCGATGCCGGCGGGTTTGCCTTTCACCTCCTCGACCACCGCGACCGGCGCCTGAGCCAAGACCGGCGCCGTCAAGCCGAATAACCCCGCGACGGCGGAGGCCGCCAGCAGAATGCTTCGCATCGCGCGATCCTTAATAAAACGAGCGTTTTGAGCTTCTAATAACACAACGAGATTGATACGCTTTTTCTGACCTGGCTGGAAGCCTGGATACGAGCGACGCGTGGGTCCCACCCTTCCTGGCCGTCCGAGCGATGCTCGTAATCAAATCTCGCTATCTCCAGCATTCGGACGCTCTCCTCCCTTCGGCCATATTGGAACGCCGGCAGGGCTGCAGCTCAACGTGAGGCCGCCGCCTTCTCTTGTGGGGCTATCGGTCGGACGAACGGGCCTTGGCCAAGGCGCGCGAGGCGATGCTGTCATCGAACGGTGTGCGATCTTTTGGATGATTGGCGACTTAGTTTACCCGGACCGGGGCGGCATTCGATCAGTGTGGCGCGGCAACATGGCAGCCAGTGCGGTAAGCAGGACAATTGCCGAAGAGCGTGGCGCTTGCCCGCTGCTGTGCCGGCGAGGGCGCCGGCGCAAAGTGAGCGCATATTGGGAAATTGATTTCAAAATCGCCTTCAAGAAGCTGGTCGGCTACGCTCCACACGCGAAATTCAGCAGACCACATTTGAATTTGACCGAAAAATCTGGATGAATGTTGCTCCAGGCTGGAGGAGGCGATGGCAGAAAATTTCGCGGCAAAGCACGCCCCCTGTAGGGCTGCGTTGTCACCTTCACACCGATCCGTTGCAAGCGTGGAGTGAAAATGAACTTCCCTCGCGCATTAGCCTTGCTGTTCCAACGATCGGCGCAAGAGAGGCAAACGACGGCCTTTTCAAGCATAGTCCGCCCGATGCCGCGCAGAAAAATTTATCACGCGGTCGACAGCGCCGCTGTCAGCCTCCCGAGGGCACGCCCCCCTGTTACATTTAAATCCGGAATCATCAGTCCGATCGGCAGATTGTCTATTTGGCTGTGGATCCTATTACGATTCTATGCGGGCAATCTGGTGGATGTCGTGGCGCGGCGCGATAGCGACAAGCGGCGCGCTGCTCGCCTGCGCCGCTTGTTCGAAAGTGGCGGCCCAACCTTCGCCAAGCTTGGGCAGCAGCTATCGATGCGCGTCGACATGCTGCCCTATGCCTATTGCGCCGAGCTCGCCAAGATGCTGGATCGGGCGGCGCCCATTCGGACCGAGCAAGCGATCGAAATCATCGAGCGCAATCTTGGACGGCGGATCGAGGATGTGTTCGATGCGTTCGACCCGACTCCGATCGGCTCCGCGTCGCTCGCCTGCGTCTATCAAGCTCAATTGAAGACCGGCGAACGGGTGGCCGTGAAAGTCCGGCGACCGGGGATTGGACCGCTCATCGCCGCTGACTTGCGCGCGGCAAACTGGTTGATGATGGTGGCGGAGACGCTCACCATCATACCGCCGGGCCCTCCGCGGCGGTTCCGGGAGGACTTCGAGACCATCCTTTTTAACGAAATGAACTTCCGCGCTGAAGCTCGCTATACCGACATATTTCGCAGACGCGCGGCCAAGCGCAAGAAAGACGTTACCGCGCCGCGGGTCTATTTCAAGTACTGCACCGAAGAAGTGATGGTGAGCGAATTCGTATCAGGCGTGTGGATGTGGGAAGTCCTGGCAGCGGTCGACAGCAACGACCGGCAGTTCTTGGCAAGGCTGCGCAGCCAGGGAATCGAGCCGAAGGCGCTGGCAAGCAGAATTGTCAGGATCATGAACCGAGAGGTGCAGGAGGAGCTTTTTTTCCATGCCGACCCGCACCCGGCCAACCTTATAATCATGCCCGACAATAAGATTTGCTTCATCGACTTTGGCGCTATCGGACGGTTTTCGACGCAAACACGCAAGCTACTACGTGAATTGGCGTACCATACCGGTAACGGAGACATCGGGAGGATCGTCAACACGTCGCTGAGCTTCCTTGGGCCTCTTCCGCCCATGGACGTCGAGCGGGTGCGTTACGAACTGGATAAAATCTACGCCGATGCGGTCTATGCGATTAACAGCGAAGACGCCGAGTGGTGGGAGAAAACCTCGGCGCAGGGTTGGCTTCGCTTTCTCGAAGTTGCGCGGCAATTCTCGCTGCCGGCGAGTTTCGAGTCGCTATTGTTCTTCAGAACAACGTTTGCTTACGACACCATTGTCCATCGTTTGAATAATAAAATCGATATCGTGAAGGAAACGAAAGCCTACCAGCTCGAACGCGCCAAGGAGGCGCGCAAACGCATGAGAGATGCTTTTAAGAGCCGTCTTCGAGGGCCCACCGATATGGATTATCTGCAGATGGAGGAAACCAGCGACATGCTCACGCTGCTGTTTTTCCAACTGCAGCGAAATATCGAAAATCCGATCATCCACTTCAGGAACATTGTCGGAAAGATCGCTTATATAGCCTCCCTGTTTCTGAAGCTTGGATTCCTGGTCGGCATAGCAAGTCTCATCGGCCTTGTCGCCAACGCCGTTTCAAGAAACTGGTTCGGTCAGGAGATCGACTGGTCATCGATTTTCGAAAGGGCGACCACGTTCGGTTGGGTTCAGCTAGGCCTGATCGCGGTCGGCCTAATCGTCATCCGCAGGATTGTGATCCGTTTGGGCCTGCCGGATACCAGGCTCAATTCCGATCGATGAACCGATGAGGTCATTGCGACGGGCGACGATCCCATACGTTTAAGCGCCGCCCAGGATGCATGTCACGGCTTTTGCGCCGACGTGAGCAGATAATACCGGACGCCGAAATTAAACAGCGAGCTAAAAAGGATTGTGAATAAGGAAGCACGAACATAGGTTGCCAGATCCATGCGGCCGGCTTGGCGCTCCTGATGCGGCCAGGCGCGCACATGGCGGATGAAGCTCTTCCAGCACTCTTCGGTGGCGTCGATAACCCGCACGTTCTCGAAGCCGGCCCCCGCGAGATGGTCGGCGATCTCACCCGGGCTCTGGAGCGCGTTGGCCGGCACCTTTCTTTGCCACGATCTCGGCCCCAGAATATCCGCGGTGACGAGGCAGCCTCCTGGCTTAAGCACCCGGAATGCCTCACGATAGAAGCTATCACGCGTGTCGAAGTGAAAGGCCGCTTCTACGCAAATGATGTTGTCGAAAGAGCTGCTTGGGAACTCGAGCTGCGTCGCGTCCCTGAGAAGAAAAGTACATCCCGGCGCGAGTTCCGAAGCCCTCTTGAGCTGTTTCTCCGAGATGTTTATGGCGACAATATCGGAAGGTTGGTAGTGGCGCAGCAAATGACGCGTGGATGCGCCGCGGCCGCAGGCGACGTCCAGGATGCGGCCATTTTTGTCCGGGATCATTGAAAGCAGCTTGCCGATCAGATTCTCGCACGCCTCCGCCTGATTCTTGGTCTCTGCGGTCCAATAGCCGTAATTCATGTAGTCGCTGTGCCCGTAGTATTCCGCTACCAGGGGGTGCCACTTGCCATCGTAGAAATCGAGGATCTGTTGTCGGTTATTTTTCATGTATTCACGCCCCTGAGCCGGCGCTGCGCCCGCTCTTTGCGCACAAGCTTCACGGGCAAGCTGCCTCACCGGCGGCGCGGACTCAAGTGCGGATGCAAGCCGCCCGCTATCGAAAACGTGACCTCCTCGCGTCGGGTGCGACGACGATGATTGCGATCGCGCGGACTGATCAAATCGGCTTGAACTGGTCGGCACACGCGTGGGGCATCGAAGCTTCGGCCACATTATCGGGCAGTCCTTAGCGAGCCCTCGCCATTGAGCGGCCCCATCCGGAGAGGTGGGCAACCCTCAACGGGTGGCCGCGCGCAAGCGCACCGCCGCCACTACACACGGTGTTGATGCTTGGTTGTTTCCCCAGGGGGCCACCGCCCGCCGGGTCCAAACAAGCTGGCAGTTGTTTGTTCAGCCAGAGCAAGAACCTCTAGGCCTAATTTCTGCGCGTGTTCGATCCGACCCATCGTTCAAAACGGCCTGAGCAAGAGACCGAAAATTCCGAGAATGCTCGTTGCCGAACCCGCCGCTCGTGTTATAGACTTATCTTCAATCTATTCAGATGCGCGGAATATCGGGTGATCGGAGGACGCATCGGACGACAGGGCGCGGTCCGCCTCGAAACGGTCGCCTCCTTTAGGCGAGACAGCCATTAGGACCGGGACACCTTAGTGAACCGCTCGCGCAACCTTCGTCACTAAATGCGATAGGAGGGATGTCATGGACAAGCTCGTCAAACGCGTT
This sequence comes from Rhodoplanes sp., assembly GCA_049284695.1. Taxonomy (GTDB): domain Bacteria; phylum Pseudomonadota; class Alphaproteobacteria; order Rhizobiales; family Xanthobacteraceae; genus Rhodoplanes. The sequence continues at coordinate 13,195 of JBAPYK010000175.1, forward strand.
ACCGTTGTTCGGGGCAGCGGGGACCACCGCCAAGCAAACGTCGTCTACAGCAGTGATGAAGACGATGATGAAGGTTCCGAGACGCCGCGTTTCACGAAGCTTGAAAAAAGCATCCGACATTTGCTGAAGGCGCAGGTGATTGCTGCCCAGGAAGCCTATCAACGTCATGTCGAATCGGTCGAGAAAGGAGGGAACTCCTGGCTCGTGGAAGACCCGTTCAATATGATGAAGGCGCGCCGAAAAGCCATGAAGGAGGCACGCAAAGCCGCACCCTTCAAGCTGATGAAATTCACGTCTGATGAAGATGAAGATGAAGACTAAACGAAGGAGATTGACAATGGCAACTTCTGGAACGACCGCGGCCGAACCAGAATCTAGCCAACAGGACGACATTGGCGCTTCTCAAATCGTCGTCGTCGATCTCGATGAGGCGCAGCCTTCCCGGCTTGTTAAACTGCTGCGCAAGGGTCGGGGAAAGCTGATGACGCGTGTCGAGCGAATCGTAGCCGACTTGAGCGAGGCTGGAACTATTAAATCGGGCGCCCAGCCGGTCGTGATCGTGGTGCGCGAAGCCCCAACGCTATTTGGGTTTTTAAGTGACGACGACGACGACGATTGAGGGTATTCACAGCGATTCAGCCTGATCTCGCGGTTTTCGCTGCGTCCGCAGGACCTGCAATTATTGCGCGCGAGGTGTCGACTAGGCGCCTCGCGAGATGGGTGCATGGACGCTCGCCATGCGTCCCAGCGCTTTTAGACCGGGGCTGTTTACTCCTTGGCCGGTTCCGCTCGAAAGCTGCGGAGGACCGACAGGTAGCGTAAGACGCGCGCATCTCACATTCTTCGAGATATCGACGACCGTTGGCTTGCCTTGGCCGTGTGACTTGGCCGCCGGTGAGCGCGGCCCCGGACGGGAGCAGTGATGGCGACGGAAGAACTATCCGCCCGTTGTTGCGTGGTCGGCGGTGGGCCCTGCGGGCTCATGCTAGGCTTCCTGCTCGCGCGCGCCGGCATCGACGTCATCGTTCTCGAGAAACACGGCGACTTCTTGCGCGATTTTCGCGGCGATACCATTCATCCCTCCACGATGGAGGTGATGTTCGAGCTCGGCCTGCTCGACGAATTCCTTAAACTGCCCCACCAGAGGGAAGACGTTATCGTCGAACGTTTCGGCACCCGAAAATATGCCCTCGCGGACTTTCGTTTTCTGCCGACCCGGGCCAAATACCTTGCGCTGATGCCGCAGTGGCATTTTCTGAATTTTCTCGCCGAGCAGGGTCGAAATTATCCGTCGTTCCATTTGCGCATGTCGACCGAGGCAGTCGAGTTGCTCGAGGAGCAGGGCCGGGTGATCGGCGTTCGCGCCAACGGCCCAGACGGCAAGATCGAGATCCGTACCGATCTCACCGTGGGGTGCGACGGCCGCCATTCGACCGTGCGCGCTTGCTCCGGGCTGGCGGTCGAGGACCTCGGTGCGCCGATGGATGCGCTGTGGTTTTGGTTGCCGAAGCACGCCGACGATCCGATGAAGACCACCAGCAGCCTCGAAGCTGGCCGCAGCATGGTTTTGATGGACCGCGGTGACTATTGGCAGTGCGCTTTCATGATCCTGAAAGGGTCGATCGACGAGACGCGACGCGCTGGACTCCCGGAACTGCGGGCGGAAATTGCAGCGCTTTTTCCTCCTTTCGCGGACCGGGTCGATACCCTTGCGGACTGGGAGCAGATCAAACTCCTCAATGTCACGGTCAACCGGCTTAAGCGCTGGTATCGACCGGGGTTGCTCTGCATCGGCGATGCCGCCCACGCGATGTCGCCCTTATTGGGCGTCGGGCTCGGTCTCGCGGTCCAGGACGCGGTGGCGGCGGCGAACATCCTGTGGGGGCCGCTCGCGGCCGGAACCTTATGCGAGGCCGATCTCGCGCGCGTACAGAAACGGCGGGAATTTCCGACCCGTTTCACTCAGGGCATCCAGATGCTCCTGCATCGATCGTTCGACCGGGCTCTGCGCCAGGCCGAGAGCCGAGCGCTCGAGGCGCCTTTGTCGGTGCGGCTGTTGGCAGCTTTGCCGCTGCTCCGGCGCCTGCCGGCGCGGCTGGTCGGCATGGGGGTGCGCCCGGAGCATGTCCACGTCCCTTAGAGCGAATTCCATTCCGGTGGAATCGGAATTCGCTCTTGTTTTCCTTTAGCCGCATTTTCTGCGGCGAACCGGTTCCCACTTCGCCGGAAAATGCTCTAGTCCGACGCACACCCAGCCATCGAAAGCGCGGCCCGGGCTGATCGGCGTGGGAAGCCAGGCACCGAGCGTGCGCCCCCGCGTTGTTCACGATATTCAAGATGCGCTTGCCGCTGCGGCGTCGGAACAAACCGGTTTTTGAATACATCTAATGGGGGAGTCGAAGGTTTGTGAACGACCAGCATGCCCCCTCCGAAATAAATAAATCTGGACATTATGGGTCCAAGGCCTTTGGCAAAAAGGTATAGCGGCGCGAAATCACAACCTATCCGCGCCTTGAAGGCGGCGGCGGTCTGTCCGGCGTTGATCGTTGCAACGCCCTTTCGGAATGCGCGATCGAAGCCGACATACATGAGATTGAAATATGAATCGAACTCGTGGTTCAGCCGATAGTCGAGACCGGCATATGTCATGTGATACGTCGGTCCGTCGTGAAGGGCCCAACCAAACGCGATGATTCTTTTGTCTTTGAATAGCGCAATGAGGTCTGTTTCGGGGCTTAGGCGCAGCACGGTTTGATGAAAATAATCGATTGGAAGCATTTCCACCTTAACATCGGATTTCTCGACCATTTGACAATACATCGCATGAACTTCAGGCGTGTATAATTTCAGTATTTCTTCGACGTCGGTCAGGATAACTTTTTCTATCCCAGCCTTGTTCAGCTTGCGCGTTGACCGGTTGATTTGCTGACGATAGCGCGTCTTCAAAGCCGAACAATATTCCCCAAAATCCGCAAACGAATGCTTGAAAATATGCATCGGCGGAATCGCGATGGATTTATAACCCGCTGCGAGCAACGGCTTCATCCATTCCAGATCACTCTCCCCGAATTCCTTGTAAACGATCACGTGCATTCCGGTCTCTTTTGCTATGTCATTCATGACTCCATCCAGTATCGGAAGGACCTGCGCGCTTTCCTTGGTCTGCGCCAGCGCCAAACTCTTCTCGCCGGGCGATCCCGGCAAGCTGCAGAAGAGCACTTTGAGTTGATGAAGCCTCGATAGCCCGGGTATGCGCCGGATAAGCCAGGCCATGCGGCGATCAGCCAGCTCCGCGAGGTCGATGGTCATGCCAGCGAGTCCTGCGCACGCGACGGGACGAGCGTCATCGTAGATGATGACGTACCAGAAGCGGCAAGTCTGTTTCATGCTGCTTTCGACGCCAGCTATGAAGCGAGGGTCCATGAATATCGAAGCGCCGGCTTCGGAGCGAACGCGCTGCCAGGCGTTCACGTCGACGTCGTCAATCGAGTCGAAAACGCGATAGGTATAAGGCATTCGTCAACATCTCCTGGCATTACGCCAATCGTCTGAAGACTGTTTTAGTCGGTATGCCGGTCCCCATGCTTGCTGTCGTTGGCGCGAGCTTATCCGAGGCGAAATCATCTTGGCCGTGACGGGTTCTCCGGTCGAAGAGAGGATGGAGTCCGCCGTTGCGCGGTTTGAGACGCGCGAAAGGCGATGATTTGCGCGCCTCACGCGTCAACCCGCGATCGAAAACCCAAGCCGCGCGGCAACCTTGCCCAATTCCTCGATGGTCGTGGGGTCCAACCGTCCGCACAAATGTTGACTACGAAATCCCGACAGCGCGAGGACGATCGTCTCCGCGGCGCAGGCCAGCAACACGTTGCTCCGATCGGGTTCCTCGAGAAGTCCCAGCGCCGACTCGTCGGGCGCCCGGACCAGGCCCCCGTCCACGGCCCGCACGTCCAGTCGCTCCTTGCTGAGATTGGGAGCGATATTGAACGGTCGCGACACGTCGCACACCAGGGCGCCCTGGCGCAGATGGCGCGGGGAAATAAAGGGAAGCACGGCGTTTGTCGCGGTCAGCACTGCGTGCGCCCGGGGAAGGTGCCGATCGAGATCGGTGGTGATGGTGATGCCGGCATCGGCATCCGTCGCCTCCGCGCCGGCGCGGCGAGCGAACCGTTCCGCGAAGCTGCCGGAACGAAACCTGCGTCCCGCGGCGGCGCGCGCCTGCACGTGCCGTTTGCAGTCCTCGGCGACGACCTGCAGCCTCCCGACACTGGTCTCCGCGACTTGCGGATTGCCGATGAGGATCAATTCGCCGGCGCGCTCAGCGCACAGCAGACTCAACGCATGGCCGATTGCTCCCGTGGCGCCGACGATCGCGACCGTGCAATCTTCGAGCGGAATGCCGTGCTTGGCGCAGGCAGTCTCGAGCGCCTGCATCGCCACCCAAGTCGTGTAGCTGTTGCCGCTGGTTATTCGCACGCCATCGCGCGCCTTTAGCGCAAGACCGCCATAAGTGACGATCGAACTGAAGCCGGCCAACCCAACCACTTCGGCGCCGCGCTCCGCCGCCAGGTCGACCGCGCTTTGCACGAGAGCCACCGCCTCGTCTTCCGCCATTCCGAGAAGCTCGGATGGCAGGTGCGGCAGTGCGATCAGTTCTCCCTCGGTCCGCCGGCCGTCGGCCGCCTCAACAGTAAGTTCACCGAACGCGTACGGCTTGAGGAACTCGGTGATCCGTGACTTCAGACCCTCCAACTCAGCATCGCTGAACGGCTGCAGACTTCGATCGAAACGTCGCAAGCTGTCAGCGTCCAGAAGGTGCACGATAAAGGCGAATCTCTTGCATTCGCGCTCGCCGGACGCCTGCAGCGCAACGGAAGCGGGCGCCGGCGCAGATCGTTGCCGCCCATCGAACGGCGCAGGCATGTCCGATCGGGACCGGCCCACGAGGTGGCCGATGAGTGCCGCCGCGTCGCCCCGTTGCAGCGCGTGCAACAGCCGCTTCAGCGCGCCGATCACATGGTCGCACAGCGCGTCGGCGGCGGTCAACGGAGGCTCTATGCGGAGCACCGTCCCGTGCGTAAAGGACGGCGCGATGCGGACATGCTCGACGTTGAGCAGGTAACTGACTGCGATGTAAAGCAGCAGCCCGTGATCTTGCAGCACGGCGAGCATGCCGCTATGGGTCGCAGCGATGTGTCGGAAGTCCAGTTCCACACCCAGCATCAGGCCGCGCCCGCGGATTTCCTTGACCAGCAGCGGATAGTCGTCTTGCAGCTGCTGTAATTGCTGCCGTAGGCGATCGCCGACCGCCGCTACTTGCCGCACCAGTCTCTGATCGTCTTTGGTCAACTCGTCGAGCGTGGCGAGCGCGGCCTGGCAGCCGAGCGCGTTGCCGGCGAAGGTGGAGCCATGCCGCAGGTCGAACTGCTCCGTGTAGGCGCGTTGGGTGTAGAGGCAGGCGCCGATCGGAACCAGACCTCCGCCGAGCGCCTTGGCGAGGGCGAGGATGTCGGGCGTGACGCCTTCCGCCTCGCAGGCGAATAGTCGGCCGGTCCTGCCGAGACCGGTCTGGACTTCATCGACGATGAGCAACGCGCCGTGTCGGTGGCACAGCTCTCGGGCGGCCGCGAGATATCCGGGCGGTGCGACCCGTATTCCCGACTCGCCCTGAATGATCTCCACCAAGAAGGCGGCGACAGAATCCGGCTGCGCCTCCAGCGCCGCTTGCAGCGCGGCGATGTCGCCAAACGGGAGGGTCTTGAACCCCGGCACTGGAGCGCCGAAACCGCGTTGGAAGAAGGCCGTGTCGGTCGCCGACATGCCCGCCAAAGTGAGGCCGTGGAAGGCGCTGCAGGCCGACAGGATCCCGAGCCGGCCGGTGCGGCAGCGCGCCAGCTTGATTGCCGCCTCAATCGACTCCGCGCCGCTATTGGTGAAGACGGCGTGGGCAAGGCCGGGCGGAGCCAGTGCTAGCAATCGCTCGGCGAGCTTGCCCTGCATCGTTGGAATCGATGCGATCACGAGATTCGGCATCGATTCGCGCCGGACGGTCTCCAGCGCCCGCCATATCGGCTCCGGATCGTGGCCGAACGGAACGGCGCCGAACTGGGCGATGCAGTCGGCGTAGCGATTCCCTTCGGCGTCGAGAAGGTAGCATCCGTCGCCGCGCACGTAGGTCTTGTCGAGACCGAGCCGCTGATACAGGAATCCCTTGTAGGGCGCGACGTATCGAATATAGGGGTCCTGCTCCTGCGGGTTCCAATTCACCGACGCAAGCGCAATGACCTCGTTGTCGAGGAAGGATCGGCGACCTTCGTCGACGGGTTGGCGAACCGCTAAGTCCTCTTTGGGCGACTTCCCAGGCGCCGTCGCGAGGTGACTGCGCTTGCGCAAGTGCTCCGCCAGCAATGCACGTTTCTGCGCGGTCGTGAGCTCATCCGACCCCAATCCGGACATCAGGCGCGCCCTTCCGACGCAAGCTCGGTCAGGTGGCGCTCAACCTCCTCGTCAGTCAATTCGTCGATGCGCTCGAGCAGGTCTGCCGCGTCTGAGCCGGTCAACGGGGGACTCGGTTGAGCGGGGGCAGCCATCCCATTGCCCGACGTCTTGGGCTGGTCGGCGCGCTCGTTGACGAGCCGCTCGGCGACGAAGCTCGCCAGCGCGCTGATGCTGCTCTCGCCTTGCATGAACTTTGCCAGCGGAATGTTCATGCCGAGGTCGGCGTTGATGCGATTGCGCACTTCGACGGCAATCAAGGAATCGAGGCCGAGATTGCGCAGCGATTGCTGGCTGTCGATGCGCGCCGGCGAGGTGCCCATCGCGCGGGCCAAAAGATCGCGAATATAGGATTCCAGCAACCCCGGAAGCGCGGCGGCGTCTGCTTCCAGCAGGTCATGCACGCCGGAGTTCGCAGTCGTCCCGGCCTTCTCGTCGCCGGCGTCGCTGACCAACCCGGAATAGCGCGCCGACATACGCGATCCCATCGAGCGCAGGAGGCCCTTCCATTCGACTTCGGCGACTCCGACCTGTACCGCGTCGCTCGACATGAGCTCGTCGAGGGCGTCGAGCACCTCGGACAGCGCCATGGCCTTGAGGCCCATTCGTTCGAGCCGTTGCGCGGTCTGCGGGCTCCCCGCCACATGGCCGACCTCGCCCACGACACCCCAATTGATGGTGAGCGCAGGAAGTCCGAGCGTTCTGCGGTAATAGGCCAACGTATCCAGGAACGCATTGCCGGCGACGTAATTCGCCTGACCCGGATTGCCGATGACCGAGGCCAGCGACGAGAACGACACGAAGAAATCCAACGGGGCGTCGAGCGTCAGCGTATGCAGGTTCCAGGCGCCGATGACCTTCGGCGCCATCGCCTTCCACATCCGCTCCTCGTTCAGACGTTCGATCGGCGCATCGTCCAAAACCATGGCGGCGTGCATGACGCCGCGCAGCGGTCCCATCCGGCTCTGAACAGTGGCAATGACCTTCCGCGTCTGCTCGCGATCGGCGATGTCCGCGGAGAAAATCATCACTTCGACGCCTCTCTGCCGCAGGCTCTCGACCGCGGCTTTCGCCGATTCCGAAGGCGCGTTGCGCCCAACCAGCGCCAGATGACGCGCGCCGCGCCGCGCCAAGCGGTCGGCGACCGCCAAACCGAAGCCTCCGAGACCGCCCGTGATCAGGTAACTGGCGTCGGCATCGGGCGTAACGGACCGCGGCCCGGGATCAACCTGCAGTCCCCCGCTGTCCGCCATGGAGATGATCAGCTTGCCGATATGTTTCGCCTGCGCCATGTAGCTGAAGGCATCCACCGCCCGGGCGACCGGAACCACGCGGTGGGGAAGCGGACGAAGACGCTTGGCTTCAGCGCGCTCCAGAAGCTCGCGCATCATCGCGCTCGCAAGGTCAGGCCGCGTTCCAAGCGCGCCGAGCAAATCCGCGACGAACACAGAGATATTCTGGCGCAGTTGCCGCATGCCGATCTTGCGGTTCTTGAAGATGTCCGTCTTGCCGATTTCGATGAAGCGTCCGTATGGCCGTAGCAGGGAGAGGCTCTTGTCGATCGCCTCGCCCGAAAGCGAGTTCAACACGATATCGACACCCTCGCCCGCGGTCAGTTTGAGCACCTCATCGGCGAAGGCGAGGCTGCGCGAATCCATGACATGCGGCACGCCAAGCGCGGTTAGCAGCTCACGCTTCTCGGGTGACCCGGCAGTCGCGAACACGATAGCCCCCGCGTCCATCGCCAGTTGCACCGCCGCCAGTCCGACGCCGCCGGTGCCGGCATGGATCAGGACGCGCTCACCGCTTTGCATCCGTCCGAGCGTATGCAGCGAATAAAAGGCGGTCAGAAAGGCGAGCGGAATTGTCGCCGCTTGTTCGAGGCTCAAATGGCTTGGCTTGCGCGCCACGTACCGGCTGTCGACCGTGAGGTGAGACCTCAAGGCGCCGGCCGTGGCGGCAATGACCTCGTCGCCGACGGCAAATTCCGCAACGTCGTCGCCGACCGCAACCACCCGGCCGGTACACTCCAATCCGAGCACCTTGCCGGCAGAACCGTCCGCCGTCGCTTCCGGGGGAAGCAAATCCATGACCAGCATGAGATCCATGAAATTCAAGCCGGCGGCGGCCACCTCGATCTCGACCTCGTTGGGCGCCGGTGGGGTCCGCGCGATACCGCAGGCATGCAGCGAACTCAGAATGCCCGGCCGGGCCACTTCGAGTCGGAATGGTTTCGGCGCTTCCGCGGCCGGCGGGCCCATTCCATGCGCCGTGGCCGGCGATACCGGCACGAGCCGATGCACGTATCTCAACTCGCCGTGGAGGGCGATTTCGTCCTCCTGGCCGGCGCCCGCTGTCAACTCCGCCGCGAGCGATGCGATCTCCTCGCCGGAGCAGGTCGCCAAGTCGACCAGACGGCACCGCAGGTTCTGATATTCATTGATCGCGACTCTGCCGAATCCCCAGAGCGGAGATTGCGCAATTCGAGGTGCGCAGTCGCGATGGTCGAGCGGCTGCGCTGCACGCGTCACCAGACAGACATCATCGACGACCAGGCCGTCCGTGGCTGCGAGCGCCTGGACCAACTGCATGACCGAGAAGCATCCCATGCGGGCCGACGACCTGAGCGTATCGACGGTCATCGACTCGGTTGGCTCCGTGTCGAGGCTCCAGAGATGAACGATGCCCGCCAGGTGCGGCGCCTGTTTCTTGACGCTCTCAAGCAAGCGCCGCATGTCGTCGGAATTGCCGCCGCGGATGCTGAAATGCTTTGTTCCATCGTGCCGAAAGTCGGCGCCGTGCGTCACCCGGAACACACGATCTCCGCGTTCTTCGAGCTTGCGGGCCAACTCCGCGCCCGCGGTTGGACCGTCGGCGACGCCGGTGTCGGCGAACAGCAGCCAAGTCTTCGCCCCTTCCGGCGCTTCCGGGATCAGTTCCGGCGTCGCGGGCAATTGCGGGCCGCGTGCGATGATCACCGAATGCTGGGCGCTTTCGGACGCCGGACAGTCAGCAATGCAACCAGGGTCGCTGAAGCCGGCGTCGCGCAGCAAGCTCGTCCAGGCCTCCTGGGAAATACAGGGCTCGTGCCGCCGGACATCATCGTCGAACAGCCACCAGCCTTTCAGCAGTCCGAAGATCAGCGTCATGAAAAGCCAGGGATGCGTCAACTCGACGAGGACGAGCACCCCGCCCGACCCGAGCAACTGCTTGAGGCGGCCGAGCGTCTCGCGCAGGTCCGACGTGGCATGGAGGACGTCCGACGCGATGATCACGTCGAACGAATGCGCGTCAAAACCCTGTTCGAGCGGGTCACGCTCGATATCGAGCGTCTCGCCGCGCAAGAAAGGAAACCGTGCAAACTTGTGTTGTGCATGCGCAGTGAAGCGGGGCGAGACGTCGGTGAATACATACTCGGTGCAATGCTCCGGCAGAATGGGAAGGACAAAGCTCGTCGTCCCGCCGGTTCCGCCGCCGACTTCCAGAATTCGCAACCCCTTCCCCCTTGGAAGGCGTCGAACCATCTCAGCAATCGTTTTCTCCACCAAAAGATTATTGAGGCGGAAGCTCGGTGAATCCTGATACAAAACCTCCGCCGTCGTCAGCGCACCCTCGGGGAAGATGAAGTTCAGCGGATCGACCTCGCCGCGGAGCACCGCCGCCAGGTGTTCGCCGCAAGTCCGCATCAGCATCAGTTCTGCTTGACACTCCGGGAACTCGTTCCATGCCGCCTTCCAAAGGTCGTTTGGTTCCGCGGTCGAGGCAATTTCTTCCGCCGTCAGCTCTTTCAACATGAGCTGGAGCCATCGATAATAATGCGGCGCAATCCCTAATCGATCGGCGAGCGGCTCGATCGGCGGCGCCTCGCCCTGAGTCGGCACAAAACCCAGTTCGCGCAGCGCGCGTGAGATGTAGGCAACCGAAACCGCGCGGGACAGCGCTCGGAATTCGTCCTGATACCGCGCCCGATTGAACCGCTGGCGCAGGATCTCACCTTCCTGCTGCAGTACTGGAACGAGCACGTGCGGAGCCGAAACATGCTGCGAGTCTCGTCCGGCGCGGACCGGGCGGCGCGGATCGAATAGCCATTGATATTCGTAGAGGGAGCTGCGTACCCGCTGCGCCGCCTGTCTAATTGGGCGCACGATCAGGCCCTGTACCTCGACCAAGCAAAGGCCGGATTCATCCAAGATATCGATATCCACCTTGAGTTGGGACGCATTGAGGGTGACGACGCGGGTGTGGGCGAAAGCATTGACTGGCGGCGTGGCGTGGAAATGGACCCGCTCGATCTTCACGGGCACAAAGGTTTCGCCTTTCATGCCCTGCCAGTTGGTCCAGGCCGGTAGGGTCGGCAGCAAGGTTTGAAAACAAGCATCGAGAATGGCGGGGTGCAATCTATAGTCCGATAGATTGGCGCTAATGCCGCTCGGCGTCTCGATCTCGGCAAGAACCTCCCGTTCGCTTCGCCACAGTTGCGCAATGCCCTGAAACGTTGGGCCGTAATGGTACCCGCACTCGGCAAAGCGCCGGATGCATTCGTCGTGCCTGAATGATTCAGGACAACGCTGGCGAATTGCTGCGATGTCGACTCGATCCGGCGCCGGACGGGTGGACTGTCTTACGCATCCGTGCGCATGGAGGTCCCAGGCGGTATCGGACGAATCCCCCCGAGAATAAATGTCGAATTCGCTCGAAACCGGGTCGTATACCACCTGCGCCAGGGGTGTCGCGCACTGATCGACGGCTAGGAATTTTTGGAATTCGATATCCTCGACGACGCAGGGAACCGGCCCGAATGTCTCTCGGGCCGCGGCCAGCGCCATCTCGACATACCCCGCGCCGGGGAAGATGATCGCGTCACCGATGCGGTGGTCGACCAGATAGTCCAAGCTCGCCGTATCGAGCTCCACGCTCCAGCTTGGCTTTGAAACTTCGATCCGGTTTCCGAGCAAGGGATGCAGCGGACGGCCCACTCGTATCTGGCGCGTTTTTTCGGATTCGCGCCAATGAATGTCCGCCTGGAACGGATAAGTCGGGAGCTTGATGGCCGTCGCCCCGTCCGGATAAAGCTTTTTCCATTCGATCTCGGTTCCGAGCGTGTAGAGTCGGCCGAGCGATCCGAGCATGGCGGCGCGCTCTCGATCGCCCCGGCGCAGCGAAGACAGCGTTGCGCCCGCCACCGATTTCTCGCTCAAGCACTGGGCGATGTCGTTTCGCAGAATCGGATGCGCGCCGAGCTCGAGAAATACCTTGTGTCCCGCCTCGATGACCTTGCACAGGGTATCGTGGAAGAGCACGGGGTGACGGACGTTCCGGTACCAATATTTCGCGTCCAGCTCGGAGCCCGTTAGAGCCGTGCCGGTTGCGGTCGAGAAAAACGGTGTCGACGCCGGGCGCGGCCGGATATCGCGCAAGGATTCCAACAACTCCCCTTCGATCTGCTCCATTTTCGGGCTGTGATAGGGCACATCCACGCGCAGCGCGCGGCTCAACAGACCCGCTTCGTTGAGAGCCTTGTCGATATGGGCGAGCGCCTCGGTATCGCCGGACAGCGTAATGGAATTCGGGCCGTTGATCGCCGCGATCGAAATGGCGCGGGGGTAGCGCGCGACCCACTCGGCAGCCTCCTCCCGCGATATCCCTACGGCCAACATCGAGCCCTGCCCGGCGGTTCGGTGCTGCAGGCGGCTGCGATTGAACGTGACGCAGACGGCATCCTCAAGCGACAGTGCGCCGGAAATATAGGAGGCCGCCATTTCGCCGGCGCTGTGGCCCAAGACGGCCGCGGGCTCGACGCCCCACGATCGCCATAGCGCTGCGAGGCCGACCTGCAGCGCAAAGATCGCCGGCTGGCCTACGCGCGTCTCCTGGACGTGCGAGGCGGTCTCGTCGGCCATCAGTTGGTCGATGAGCGACCACCCGGCGAGCCGGCCAAACAGATCGTTGACCTCGTCGACGGCTCGGCGAAAGACGCGTTCTTGCGCGAGCAGTTCACGCCCCATCGCCCACCATTGCTGGCCCATGCCCGAACACACGAACACGGGTCTCGACGGCGTCCCCAACGCGCGGCCGCTCGAACTGTTGGGGGGTTTTTCGCCCGCGAGGAATGATTCGATCTGTTCCGCCAACTTGGCTTTGTCGTGGGCAACGAGCGCCAGCCGGAACTCGTGATGCGATCGCTTTACTCCCGCGGAAAAACAAATGTCGCGGAGCGTTTCGTTTCCCAGGCCGCGCTCGTCGCGAAGGGCGCTCAAATAGGACCGCGCCAGGTCGGAGAGCGCGCCTTCATTGCGGGCCGAAAGCGGCAGCATCCAAGCGACGGCGTCGTCTGAGACCTCGGCATGGGTGCGTGTGACGACGTCGATCTCCGGAGGCGCCTCCAGAATCGCATGTCCGTTGGTGCCGCCGAAGCCGAAAGCGTTGACCCCTGCGCGCGGCGGCTGCTTGCTGGTTTCGGGCCACGGCTCAAGCCGCTGCGAAACCTGCAAGCGCAGATCGTCGAAGTCGATTTGCGGGTTCGGAGTCTCGAAGTGCAGGCTCTTGGGGATGCGGCGATGCTGCAGACAGAGCGCCGCCTTGATCAAGCCGGTAATGCCCGCGGCCGCTTCCAGATGCCCGAAGTTGCTCTTGATCGAGCCGATCACGCAACGATCACCGGGCTTTCGCGCTTTGCCGTATACCGTCCCCAGCGCGTTGGCCTCGATCGGATCGCCCACCGACGTTCCGGTGCCGTGGGTCTCGACGTACTGCACGCTTTCCGGCGCGATGTCAGCCAGCCGCAGAGCCTCGAGGATATTCGCCTCTTGCGCCGCTTGGTTTGGCATAGAGATGCCTGCGGTGCGGCCGTCCTGGTTGACCGCCGTCGCGCGAATGAGCGCGTAAATGTGGTCGCCGTCCGCCAATGCGCGTGTCAGCGGCTTCAGTATGATGACAGCGGCGCCTTCGCCGCGCACGTAGCCGTTGGCGCGGGCATCGAAGCTCCTGCACCGCCCGTCCGGCGACAGCATCGAGGCCTTGGCGAACCCGATGGTGAGCTCAGGCCGCAACGTGAGATTCACGCCGCCGACGAAAACCAGTTCGCTTTCTCCGTTCCAGATGCTGCGGCAACCCAAATGGGTGGCGACGAGCGAGGACGAGCACGCGGTATCGACGGCAAGACTAGGTCCGGCAAGATTGAAAAAATAAGAAATACGGTTGGCTGCGATGCACAGCGAGGAACCCAGATTGGTGTAAGGGCCGATCGCTGCGCGCGACTCCGAGTTGAGCTGAAGGAAACTATAATCCCAACTGCAGATTCCGACGTACACGCTCGCCCGCGTGCCCGCCAAAGCATCCAAGGTGAGGCCGGCATCCTCGACGGCATGATAAGCGACCTCGAGCAGTAGTCGCTGCTGGGGGTCAGCCAGTTCGGCCTCGCGGGGACTTATGCCGAAGAATTGAGCATCGAAGCGGTTGATCTGGTCGAGAAACCCGCCCCAGCGCGTATTTGCTCGTCCGGGCCTGGCAGGATCCGGGTGATATAACGCGGGCAGATGCCAGCGCTCTTCGGGGACTTCGACAACCGCGTCGACGCCGTCGGCCAGCAGCTTCCAGAGATCGTCGGTGTTTTTCACACCGCCAGGAAAGCGACAGCCAATGCCAATGATCGCGATCGGTTCGACGGTACTCATGGCAGCTCCCCGAGATTTCGCAAATTAGACAGGGTCATATTGGTGGCGTCAATCGGCCCTTCCGGTTCATGCGGGCAACCCAAGCGGAAGCGGTCGCCAACGGCAGCCAACCGACTTGAGGATATCGAACGAGGGCGCGGCAGGCTTGCGCGCAATCAGAAGATGCCCGGCGACGCGAACAATGAGCGACATCAGCGGCCCGCGGCCGGTTACGAACACGTACAGCGGCTCGGAATAACAGCCGAGCTTGGATTTGAACGCATCGCCACCCAGCCCAACCTCGATCCGCGCCACGCCTTTCGTCAAGGCGCAGTCCAACATCGCATAAATTAGATTGAAATAGAGATCGAATTCTCGATTGAGATGATATTCGAGGCCTCCATACATCGCGTGGTACGACGATTGGGTATGAATATTCCAGCCAAAGGCAACGACCCGCGAGTCCTTGCGGATTGCGATCAGTTCGATTTCGTCACGCAACCGTAAAGTCAGCTGATGTAGGAACTCAATCGGAAGGACTTCGATCTTGATGGTCGCTCTCTCGGCCATTTGATAGTACAAGGCATGAACCTCGGGGGTGTACAGCCGCAGGATTTCTTCGGGATCGTTGAGGACGATGATCTCAAGTCCACCGTCCTTTAGTTTGCGCCGGGAACGATTGATCTGCTGACGGTAATGCGATTTGAGGGCCGCACAATATTGCGAAAAATCTTCAAACGCCGGACGGAAGAAGTGCATTGGCGGCGTCGCAATTCGCCGATATCCGAGATCCAGCAAGGGCGCCGTCCACGTCAAATCGCCTTCTCCGAACTCCTTGTAAACGATCACATCCGCTCGCACCTCGGTCGCGAGATCGCAGACAATTCGATCCAGGACAGGAAGAATCTGCGCGTTCGCCGAGCGCTGCGCGAGGGCGAGAGTATGGTGCCCGGTTCCTATCGGTAGCCCGACGATCAGAACGTTCCAGTGCCGCAGCCATGACGATAGAAACGGCGTGTATCGAATGACGCGGGCCAGGGCGGGATCGGCAAGGTCGACAAGGTCCACCGTCATAAGAGATATGCAGGTACAGGCTGCAGGGGCGCCATTCTCGTCATAGAGAACGATGTACCAAATCTTCTCGACCTGTTTCACGCCGATCTCCACGGCCGCAAGGAAGCGCGGGTCCGTGAAGATCGAGGCGTTACATGAAGCTCGTATTTGCTGCCATTCGGACAAATCCACGCGCTCGATGGAATCAAATATTCGGTGGCTATAGGCCACTGGCATCGTCTCCGCGGCGAAGTTCCCGAAGCTGGAGTCTCGTGACGTGCTCCACTGCGCGAGCCGCAGCCGTTACTCAGCCCGGCGCGGAATTTTGATCAGTCGGAAGTGCCGTGCGCGCGCCCGCACTCTTGCCCGAATGCTCGACGACATTTTTCTTGAAGACATTGAATGGAGGTGCGGAAGCCTCGGGAGCAATCAGAAAACGCCCCGCGGCACGAACAATAAACGACATCAGTGGCCCCCGCCCCTTCACGAACACGTACAGGGGCTCGGTATGGCACCCGATCCTGGCCTTGACGGCGTCAGAACCCATACCGAACACGATGGTCGACCCCCGTTTCCGGAAGCCATGCTCCAACAGGGCGTAGACCAGATTGAAGTAGAGATCAAATTGATGGTTGAGGTGATAATCGAGACCTCCGTACATCGTGTAATATGAAGATTGTGCATGAAGGCATGACGCGAAGGCGACGATCCGACCATCTTTGCGAATTGCGAGCAGCTCGACGTGGTCCCTCAGCCGTAAAGTCAATTCATGCAGGAACTCAATTGGAAGAACTTCAAGCTTGATGGCGGCCCTCTCGGCCATTTGATGGTACAGGGCGTGAACCTCGGGAGTGTAGGCCCGCCGAATCTCTTCGGGATCGGTCAAGACGACGATCTCAAGTCCCCCGTCCCTTAGCTTGCGCCGGGAGCGTTGAATCTGCCGACGATAGCCCGTCCTGAGGGCAGCACAATACTGCGAAAAATCCTCAAACTCCGGTTTGAACAGGTGCGTCGGCGGCGTCGGAATTCGCTGATATCCGAGCTCCAGCAAGGGCGCCGTCCATGTCAAATCACCTTCTCCGAACTCCTTGTAAAGGATTGCATCGGCTTGCACCTCGGCCGCGAGATCACAAACAACTCGGTCCAGAACAGGAAGAATCTGCGCGCTCGCCGAACGCTGTGTGAGCGCGAGAGTATGCTGCCCCGTCCCAATCGGTAGTCCGCCAATGAGAAGCTTGGAACGTCGCAGCCGTGAAAATCTCAATGGCGTGAAGCGAACGACGCGCGCCAGGACGGGATCAGCAAAACCCACGAGGTCCACGGTCATGGACGAAACGCACGTACAGGCTACCGGAACGCCGTTCTCGTCATAGAGGACAATGTACCAGAACTTCTCGGCCTGCTTCATGCTGACCTCCACGGCCGCTAGGAAGCGCGGGTCCGTGGCGATCGTGGCGTCACATGAAGCTACTCGCTGCCATTCAGTCAAATCCACGTCTTCGATGGAGTTGAATATCCGATAACTGTACGCCACTGGTCATGGCTCCGTGCAGTTTCACCTCGAACAGAATAAGTCGCTGCGCGCGGCCCGACCATCCAAGGATGATGGCCGCTGATCCAAGGACGACAAGCAACGGCTTCGGCAGCCGCTGCTGCCCAGGATCACGACAATACTAAGCTCCAAGTTTTGGGCGGAGGCGGTTCAAGTCCTGGCCGCGTCGAAAGCGCGACCACATGCAGCTGTGCGATGGGCGGAAGAAATAAATTTGCCACGAAAGCCCCGCCGGGTATCATCGCGCACCGAACCGCGAGCAGAATATGCACGTCGCGTTCGCGCAGATGGTTGCACACATGGCTGAGCAACCGCACACGCTGTGACCCGCTGAGCCCGTCATCGCCCCACAAATCCATCGCCGCCGCATGCACCGGGGCGCGTCCGTATGTCGAGAACCGGCGGTACCGCACCACACCTCGAATATCTCCTTCATGCTCGAAAACGAGCGTCTCGCAGGCCGGATCTTCCAACCCGTTCGCCAATTCTTTTGCCGACCAGACCATCGCCCAGTCAAAATCTGCGGAAGCGTTGGCTAGCACCTCGACGCATCGGTCGAGGTCTTCCGCGCCGCACGGGCGCACGCGCGGATCGGATGCATATGGCGTGAAGCGGAGCAGTTGCCCCAACGTCCCACTGGCCAATCGCTCCCAAGCCGTTATGCCGGCGCGGCTCACCGGGCCAGGCGCCAGCACCTTGAACCAATGTCCCGTGCGACAAAGAAAATGCAGTCTATTCGGAAACACCCGTGAATATTTTGTCCAGAAGCGATATGATTGTGATGTCTGATCGCTCGCAATTGCGCCGAGGCCAAATGCAATTCCCCGTTCCTCGTGCAGCAGGAGCAGCCGTTTGAGCAACGGCACTGCAACGCGCCGATGATTCGGATCTACCGTGAACCCAGTGATCAGCGCACTCGGGATCACGGAGGAGTAGGTGCGCAAGGAGTAAGGAAGGGAAAAAATGCAGCCGACGACTTCTGTTCCGTGATACGCGGCCAGACAGCCGCCACCCTTCGCCCAGGCGCTTAGGGTAGCCGCATCCGGCAACGAAAACCACATTCTTCCCGCGTATTCCGGAATCCAAACCCGACGGTTCAGCTCGGCGAGGTCTTCAAAGTGGCCGCAATATTCGCGTATCTCGGTGCTCGCCATAAACCCACCATCTTGAGCGCAACGATCGCTCTACCCGAGGCGAGATCAGATTGACCGACCATCTGCCTCATTACGCTTCTATTTGCGTCCCCTGGCAAGAGCATCGGTCTCCAAAAAAACCCCTTTGAAGGCATCACAATATCTCTTGAAAAACTCCCTATATTTCGGGCTCTTCTTATTCTTCAAGTCGTTAAATGGCGCTCTCGTCCATCCAAGCCGATGAAAGACATAAGTCAAAGCGAAGACCACCAGCATCGACGCGATCGGAATGAAGGTGTCTTGGTGGTAGGCCGTCAGCCCCAGCGCAGCGATCATGATAACATTGAGATACGAATTGAGCCCAAATCCATTCGCGGCGACAAAGGGCGTTACCGGGTTCAACAACACAATTATAAATAAGAACGGAAGCGCCATACCGGAAAGCTCTCCCCGAATATAAGCTACGATCAATGTAACATAAGCCGTCAACTGCAATAACGAGTAGGTGAGCAGATAATTAATAACAACCGAAAATCCCCCGTGATTCTTATAAATTTGACCGATCATTTCCTTTACCCCTTGCACGGCATATGGCCCGCTATGCCTGTATTTAAAAGCCGTATTCGGAAATATATAGTATAGCACTAAATCCTTCATGCTGCGGCAATCCGAAAGACGCGGATTTATTTTCATCAATCTCGCAATGTCGTCCGTATAAAACCCGTAGTGGACCAAATGGTCAGTGCGCCCATCGGTATCGATAACATGATAATAATCGTTGTATTTCCGAATTCTATGGTCGAGGTTCTCGTGTATTTCGCGACGAAAGCTCGGATCGGCGATCAATTTGTGGGCAAACAGGCACTGCATTTCCGTGATGTTGTTCAACCCGCCCGTCGTCGGCCGCGTGAAGCCGATGAAATAAACATTATTCAATTCTTTGGGGATAACCCCCATGAAATTATTTCGACAGACATATTCGTATTTGCCGGTCGGCGCGCCTTCCCGGGCTACGATGATCTCGGGCAAATTGGGGATTTCATAATCCGCATCGACGATATGGTCATATTCAACCACGTCGTCCTTCCACCGAATGGTGCGTTGCTCCCGGTCGATCACCGTTTCGCGTTTCGGCCATAGCTCGACCAACCCTTGCTCGAGAAAAAATGCGATGTCGTTGAGCAGATATCCGTCCCGTATGGACTGCTTTAACGCGTCGTTGTCGAACAGTTTCTGATACGAATCGATCGGCCAATATTTTATTGCAATAATGCCGTTCGGGACCGGGCTCTGCGAGAAAATATTCTTGAAATTCAATTTGATGTTTAGGCGGCGAATTGCGGTCGGATGTTTGAAATAGACGTGATTGATGGATAGAAACTTCAGTAGCCTCTGACAGATTAGGACAAATTCCAGACCAGTTGTGATTGTCTTGCGATAAAGCGTGTACGATACACGGCGCATGTTGTGATATTCGAGCTGGTCCAATGTATACGAAGTGTCGTTATAGAATGACAACTTATCCAACAGCATGAATCCGTTCGTGATCAGGATAATGCGGTTGTTGTAAGGGATCAATTTTGAGATCATCAGGTTCACGGAGTCGCCCATTGCCGTGATCGCGATCGTCTTGTTTTTAGCGGATGAATAATCAAACTCATTAAGCAGTCGATTCATTTTTCGCCGAAAAGCGGTCGATATAACCAAATGTTTTGTTTCAAAAATTCGGCCGCTTTGCGTGCGAATGATGGAATATGATGGGTGGTTTTCGATTGAGGTGACCCAGTCCCTTATGACCTTCGCGCCATACTTGGCCAGATATTCCCTTATAAAGGCGAGAAACTCTTTGGATGTCAGATAGCGGTCTCTGGGATCTCGATTAACGAGCTCAAAAGAATAGAGGCTCGTATGCATGCTGCTGACCATATCGAAGTCGAGCCGCCCGTGTTTTTCCAATTTGTCCCAAATGCTGCCTTCGCCATTGGAAACGACAGCATAATTTATGCCATCACGCTCCAGCTCTCTAATCAAAGGAATGGCGGAAAAGCCAAAACCAATAATCAGGACGTCCGTCGACGTGATTTTATCGCGAGATGTTTGGAAGGCCGATGCAGTTGCGTCTTTGTTCACGTGCATAGCGCTTGCCCTTGAACTCGTGAATAACTTTTAGGCGATCGGGTGCGACCTGACAACATTCGGTATCTCCGGCGTCGCTGTTCGCCCGTCTGCCGGAGATTTCCGGGAGCGATCGTACCGGATTATCCGCGGTCGGCTCCGGAACGGCGTTTCGTTCGCTTCCTGCGGGGAACGTCACGGGGAACTCCGTCAAGATCGTTCAACACGTGCCAGTCAGGCTCGTGATGGACAGCCCGCCGGACGATCTCGTGATAGGGCCGGGCATGTCGGTTGTGTCGTTACAGATGCAGTCGATGAAGTCGATGCAGTCGATGCAGTCGTTGTGCGAGCGGCTGATGGCGTTTTGGGTCGCCCAGGGGAGCAGGCGGCTACATCCGACGCAGGTCCGCTGGAGGCGGTTGCTTTCTGGGGCTTCCAATCCATGGCTGACGGAGAAGGAGGATTTCGGCTTCAAGCCGCCGTCGCGGCTTGAGCAGATTGGCGATAAGCAAGCGAGCCAGGCGCCTCAATCCGAGGCCAAGCGCCGGCTCGCCCTAATCCGGTCAGTGACGCTCGTTACGTGCGCCGGGCTGGGCGCGCGCACGAATCAACGTGAAGCCCGGGACAAGGCGCGAAAAACTGCGCCGGCGACCTCCCGCGGTCGATCGGACAATGGCCGGCCATGGCGGTCGCAGTCAAACTTGACGCGTTGAACCTCACCGAGATGGACCAGGCTTTCCTCGGCGCCGATGACTACCGTGCCGCCGGTAACCGTTTCGCGCCAGCACGATTTCATGTATCCGAGCACGATCGACCCGTTAGGCCCAAGCTTGATCACCTTGCCCGGCCTGACATAGTCCATGAACTCGACGCCGACGACCTTGCCATTCACTTCTTCCACCACAGCGACCGGCGCCTGAGCCGTCTGCGCGAGTGCAGGTGCAATCGCAGTGCCGCCGACGAGCGCCAAGCTCGTGCAAGCACCCGCGAATTTCTGCCAAAGCGTCATAGCGACATCCTCCGGCTTTGTTAGCGGTCTTCCCGCTGTGGCAGATTACTGAGGTGGGCCGCCAGGCACTGTGAGATGGATCACACAAAACGCTCCGACGCCAGTTCCGCGGTTCAGGCGAGAATTGCATCGGCAAAACCGAATTCGCCCCGCCTGTCGTTTGCGCCGTCGCATTTTCGGGCGAACAGTTCCCTGAATATGCTCTGATATGAGTGTTCCGCCATTCCGATTTATTTCGGACCCATGAGCCACGCCGATCCGATCGGCGCCGGCGGCCGATGCGGTTGCTCGTGTCCCCACGCGATTGCCTCGATCGTCTTCCGCGAAGCCAGGATGCGCGTTAGTCGCCAGTCGCCATTCCACTTGAACAGCAGGATCAGGGGCGCTTCGCTCGCTTTTGCGGAAGGCGCTAACTCGACCTTAAATGTGAAAGGATCACGCGAGAAGAACGCGTACTTCAGCATACCTAAATGGAGGGTTTCCTTGTTTGACGCCTCCGCTGCGCCGGAACCGGCCGCCCTCACTGAAGGGCCGCTCATTTTGCCTTGCGCGATCAAAGCCGCAATTGTCTGAGGCGTGGCAAAGGCGTCTAGGGTTTTTTTGACCAAGGCAGGCCCGATCATTGCCGCCACGCCTGCACCAAGCGCAGCGCCAGGCAGACCCCGTCCAGTCATCTCCTGAGCGACGTTGCGCAACAAGAATGTGTTCAGGTCTTCGCGCAAGCCCTGCCGTACGCTGCTCCAATCGATTCGACGTTCGAGGCCGATCGGATCAGCTTGATTCAGTGAATTGGCTAGCTCGTAGAGTGCGTAATACGGCCAAATCGACCAGAGGATAGCGACAGCGATTGCGCCAGCGATTAGCTTCTTCATGAGTGGCCTCGTTTCAAATTGACAACAGGCTCGTCACCCGAGAGCGACGACGGGATCGCGATCACGCCTGATGGACGCCGTCGCGTATCTCCACGTAATGCCTAATGACTTCGCTATCTTTTCCCAGGCATCATCCGGAATGGAATCCAAATCCTTCTGGGTGATTTTCAAGCCGCTCCAACTCCCCTTGGCGGCCTTGGCTTTGTCTTTCAGGGCGTGTGGGAACTCGTCCCAAACTCCGATCTGTTTGAATTTGTTGATCGCAATGCCCACGACAAAACCCGAAATGTGGTATGGCAATTCAACGTCATAAAGCCGATGAGCTCGGCTATTAGCGAAAACAACATGCACTGCACCCTGACCTGTCATTTTGACATCCTCCGGCCTTGTCAGCTCTTTTGCCGTAGTAATGAAACGAGCCGCCAGAAACTGTGAGACCTCTCACACAGCCTGCGTTCGAGCGGGACAATGGCGAGGGCGAAGTATCGCGGGTCGGTGACCGGCAATTCAGGCCTCGGCGGCCGTTGCAGCTCTCGGCCCGAGCCGGTTGAAAAGATCTACGACATTGTCGTAGGAGCCGCGCGCCCCGCCGCGCGCGATAAACAACATCGCCAAGCTGTTTCTCGGAGAGGGAGAGAGAATGTAATCTCTTGGAAGGTTTCTAGTCGGAACCCAGGCTTTCCCGCAGTCTGAGAACTTGCGGGCGGAGGCGTTCGCAGGCGAGCTCGCGCTCGAACCGCAGCACGTCCTGGCGCACCGGGCTCGCGCGCAGGCGCGCGAGCGTTTCCTGATCGTGCCGGCAAGGATCGGAGGAGCGAAGCGCCGCCGCTTTCGCGCTGTCCTGTTTCGGCTGGGGGGCGCTGATCGCATTGTTCGGCGACGCGCGACCCCCGTCGTCGTCTTCGATCGGCACCGCGGGCGCGACCGCGGCCGCGCCGGTCCCCGCCGGCAGTTCGCCGACGACGCTCTCGCGCAGCCGCACGACCTGCAGCCGCAGCCGCTCGCAGGTCAGGCTCCGCTCCAGCCGAATGATCTCGTCCCGCGCCGGATTGGCGCGCAGCCGCGCAAGCTTTTCCTGCTCCTGTTTGCACGAATCGACGGCAATGGCCGGGGCGGCGGGAGCCGGGAAGGCCTCGCGAAAATCTTCGGGCGGCTTGGGCGCAAGCGTCGCCTGTTGGTCCTTCTGCGGCGGCGGGTCCTTCTGCGGCGGCGGGTCCTTCTGCGGCGGCGCCTTGGCCGTCGATCCGCCGTCGTCGCGATTTTGCGGGTCGCGCGAAGCGATCACCGGCGGCAACGCCTTCTCCGCGGTCTCACTGAGCTTGGCGAGTTGCGCCCGAGCGAGGCCGGCGTAATAGCCCGTGCTGTGCGCCTGCAGAAACGACTCCCAGGCCCGCTGCGTGCCAATGCGTTCGGCAAACTCGTAATCCCGCTGGATGTCGTATCGCGAATCGCTTGGGCCCGCCCGCCCCGATGCGACAGCCGGCGGATCGGCGGCCTTGACCAGCGCGATCGTCGTTCCGCCCAGCGACCCGTAAACGAAAGGCTCCTGTCGGTTCGCGGTCGTTTTCATGACCTCGTCGCGGACCCGCCCCAAGGCGATCCTGATGTCGAGGCCCGGTTCGAAAAGGTGCTTCATCAGCGCCGTGGTGAACGGGCTGTTCGGACCCGCCCCATCATAGGAAACCGAGCCCGCCTTGGCCGCATAGGCGATGAGCGTATTGCCGGCGCTGGGCTCCACCGTGGCAAGGCCGCCGGTCACCGCCCGCACCGCAAACGTGCGCTGCATCCGGCGAAGGAAGGGATTGTCGCGGCAGGCGTCGAGAATGATCAGACGCAGCTGCTTGACCGGCTCCACCGCCAGAATGAGGCGTTCGAGCGAGATCGCCTCGTCGTCGGCGTCATAGTCGCTCCGAAGCTTTGCATCCACCGGAATGAGATAATTGGAGCCGCGTATCTCGATGCCGTGCCCGGCGAAATACACCACCGCAATGTCGGCGTCGTGCGCCGTGAACATGAACTCCCGTAGCGTCCGCTTGAACTCCACCACGCCAAGATCGGTGCGCGACTCGACGACGTCGAACCCGGCTTTTTCCAACACGCGCGCCATGGCCTTCGCATCGCTGATGGTGTTCGTCAGCCCGGAGGCGTTCTGATAGGCCGCATTGCCGACCACGAGCGCAACGCGCCGTTCGGCCACGGCGTTCGTCGCCGAAATGGCGACAAACACAAGGCCAGCCAGCGCGGCTGCTATGGAGAGAAGGCGTCGTCGCATCCTTGCCTCCAAATGCGCTCCTCGCCGTTAGCGATAACGCTTGCTTCTCCGCGACCGCGGCCTGCGACCGGTTTCCGTCACCGTCACCTTGATCGGCTTGGACAGGACCGGCGGATCATGCGGCACGTGGTTTTCGTCACCGAGCAGGAGTTGCAGCGTATGCACGCCCAGTGGGAGCGTAACTTTCGCCTCCGTTTGTCCTGCACCGAAATGCAGATGGTTGAAGTCATTCGGAATAGGTCGGTCGAGCGCGGGCACCGGCGTGTCGATCAAAAGATGGTGATGCCCGGTATTGGGTTTTACCACCCCTGCCGGCGCAACGCCCATATTGACGAGGCCGAACCGGATGATCGGCGTCCGCGACACATAGGCTCCGTTGATCGGATAAACGAAGTAGACCTTCGCATCCGCGGGAGCCGGATGCCGGCGCGCCGGCGGCGGCGCCGAAGCCGTCGCCGGAGGCGATCCTTCCTCGACAACCCGCACACGAATCTTGGGCGAGGAAAGCGGCGGCGAATGCGGGATGTGATCCTTATCCGCGAAAAGAAGCTGCAGGGTATGCTCGCCCGGCGTCAGCGTCACCTCTGCTTCGGTCTGTCCGGCCCCGAAATGCAGGTGGTTGAAGTCGTTTGGAATGGGTCGGTCGAGCGGCGGCAATTCGGTGTCGATCAGCAGATGATGGTGACCGGAATTGGCCCGGTCCGACCCGGCCGGCGCGACGCCCATCCCGCGCAGGCCAAAATGAATGGTGGCCTTTGCCGGAATCGTGGCTCCGTCTTTGAGGTCGATGAAATAGACCGCGGCGCCCGGCGGTGACGCCACCGGACCGCCCGTCGCGCGATCCTGAGCATGAACCGCGCCGCACGCCGCGCCTGAAGCCAATATGATCAGCAGTATTATATTTCGCAGCACGAGCATGACCCTCCAGCGAGTGCACTGCACCATCGTTCGATCCGATCTGATCGAACTAATTCGCGGTTGTCGATGACCTACATCTCACCGTCGACCACGTGTCGCGTTCCCTGGCTTGCGACGAAACCGCGAGAACGCGATTGATTATTGTCCGATTTCCTCGTCGTGCATAGGATGCCGGCGCAGACAAACGCGCAGCTCATCGAGCGTGAGCGCCATTTGTCGCGGATGACGCGGGCGTCCCAATCCTCCGCAAGCGCTGGGCCGCAGCTTCTGGGCTCTCGCACGTGTTTTTTCTCGCCCATCGGCGAGCGAACAGGAAGCAAAAAATGAAGTGGCGCCTTGCACTTCTCTTTCTTTTGATTGTCTGTGCAACGACCAACCTAAGGTCGGCGCCGGCCCAGCAACAACGCGCGGCGGCCAATCGGCCGGAGCCCCGAGTGGCTTTGCTCATCGCCAATTCCAACTATCGCGACTCCGACGTTAAGCTGACCAATCCGGTCAGGGACGCGCGCGCTCTCGCCGAGGAACTGCGGCGCGACGGCTTCGAGGTGGTTCTCAAGGAGAACCTCGGCAAGGAAGACATGCAGCGAACGATCGATCAGTTCGCGGCGACGATCGCGCCTGGCGCGACGGCATTATTTTTTTTCAGCGGGTACGGGATTCAGGTCAATCGCCAGAATTTTCTCATTCCGACCGATGCGCGAATCTGGGCCGAAAGGGACGCGCAGCAGGACGGAATCGACATCGAGCGGATTCTCGGTCAGATTCACGCGAGGGGCGCCAAAGTGATGCTGTTGATCATCGACGCGTCGCGCAAGAACCCGTTCGAGCGGCGCTTCCGCAGCTATTCCGCCGGACTATCGGCGACGGCCGTTCCTGAGCGCACGCTCGCGATCAGCAGCGCTGCGCTCGACAAAGCGCACGATGACGTCGACGCCAATCCAAGTTTGTTTATGGACGAACTGTTGAAAGAGATTCGCTCGCCCAGCTCCACTACGGCCGAGCAGACCTTTCTGCGCGCCCGCAATGGCGTGGCGCGTGCGTCAAAGGGTGACCGCGTGCCGTGGATATCGTCGTCCCTGACCGAGGATTTCTATTTCAACCGGCCGAGCGCCGACGCGTCGACCTCGCCTCCGCCGGCCGAGCCGCTGCCCGCGCGCAAGGCGGAACCGCCCGCTCCGACCGCTTCGGTGACGGCGGCAGCGGAGCCGACGCGGGCGACAGAGGCGAGCGGCAACATGCCCGGCGAGACCTTCCGCGATTGCGCCGAATGCCCGGAAATGATCGTCATCCCGGCGGGCGAATTCGAAATGGGCTCAAACGACGCGCCAATGGAGAAGCCCGTTCACCGCGTCGCGATTGGACGTCCGATCGCGATCGGCCGTCGGGAGGTCACATTCGCGGAATGGGACCAGTGCGCCGCCGCGGGCGCATGCAGCTACCGACCCAATGATCGGGGCTGGGGACGGGGCAATCGGCCGGTCATCGACGTCAGCTGGGACGACGCCAAGACGTATCTCGACTGGCTATCGAAAAAGACGGGAAAGCAATACCGGCTTCCGACCGAAGCCGAATGGGAATATGCGGCGCGCGCCGGTACGAAATCACCATTCTGGTGGGGGCGCGATAGCGAGAACGGGCTCGCCAACTGTAGTGACTGCGGTGCGCCGGACGGCGGATCGAAAACGGCGGAGGCCGGATCGTTCCGCCCGAATGCTTTCGGCCTGTACGACACCGCCGGCAATGTCGCCGAATGGGTCGAGGATTGCTGGAATGATACCTATCGCGGCGCCCCGAAGGACGGCGCGGCCTGGACCGCCGGTCAATGCGGACTTCGCGTGCTGCGCGGCGGCTCATTCGGCAACAAGGCCACGTCGGTGCGTTCGCCGGCGCGATTCCGCTATGACAAGGACGTGCGATACCTCGCCAATGGATTTCGCGTCGCGCGCGACCTGTGACCCGAGGCCTATGGAGGCGGCTTTTTCTCGATCACCCACCCGACCTTCTCGACCGGCGCCTCCATCCGGTATCTCAGACCCGATTCCGCATACTCGATCTGGTGCTTGCCGATGCGCCGCATCGTGTCCTCGATGATCCTGCGTCCATAGCCTGTGCGGGTCGGTTGAGTCACGACCGGTCCGCCCGTCTCCTCCCACGACAGGATGAACAGGCCGGGACGCTGTTCTCGGTCGACGTCCCAGCGCACAGCGACGCGGCCAGCGGGAACGGACAGTGCGCCGTATTTGACCGCATTGGTGGTCAGTTCGTGCAGAAGCAATGCGAAGCTCTGCGCCGCCTTCTGCCGCACCATCAGGTCGAGCCCGGAGAGGCTGACGCGGTCGGCAAAGGCCGAAGTCTCGGCGACGAGAATTTGTCGGAGCGGCGCGCCGCGCCACTCTTGCTCGGTCATCATCGTATAAGCGCGGCCGAGCGATTGCAGGCGATCGATGAACATCTCGCGCGCCTCCACCAGCGGGTGGTTTCCGCCCAGGCTGTGCAGCGCCACCGACTGAACGACCGCGAACAGATTCTGGATGCGATGATTAAGCTCGCCGATGAGCAGTCGCTGCCGTTCTTCGATGCGCTTGCGCTCGCTGATGTCGACGATGACGACGATGATGTAGTCTTTTCCCTCGGACCGGATCGGCTTAAGCCCGATCTCGACCGGGATTTCGGCGCCGTCCCGCCGCCGCGCCCACAGGTCGCGACCCGACCCCATCGAGCGTTCGCGCGGGGCGCGTGCAAATAGTTGCCGCAAACCGGAATGCTGGGTACGCGACCGGTCGGGCACCAGAACCTCGACCGATTGCCCGAGCAACTCGTCCCGGCGATAGCCCAACAGCCGCTCGACATAGTCGTTAAGGAAAACGATTCGCGCCTCGGCGTCGGTTACGAACAGGCCATTCGGCGAGGATTCCAGCAGGCTATAAATGACGTCTTCCGACAGGCGCATATCAGGCCGAAGGTTGTAGGCAGGTTATTCTATTGTCTGGATCCAGGCGACAGAACCGCGTCGCGAGCGAGGTCGCGGGCCGTCATAACGGATTGCAGTCTCGATAACCACCGCCCCTCGCTCGGTGGCGCGCCCCCCGAACGCGTGCGGCGAAAGCCGGGAAGGTGGCCTGTCGCCTCGGCAATTGTCAAGAACACGCATGGGACGCTCGTTTCGCGTATTTGACCGGCGGACCAGCCACGACGTCTCCCGCGCCCACAGGTGCTTTGGTCATTGGCCCCGGTTCATCAGCTTTCGAGGAAGTCGCCGCAGCGTTGCACCGTATCGTTCGCGCCCCACGGCATGATCGGCACGCTCGAGGTCGAGTTCTTCGGCGACCCCTCGATCAAACGATCGGAATAAACCATATAGACGAGGACGTTACGCTTGACGTCGCAGCCGCGCACGATCTGCATTTTCTTGAAAAACAGCGACCGCCGGCGACGAAACATGTCCTCGCCCTGGGCGAATTTCTGTTTGAACCGGATCGGCCCGACTTGCCGGCAGGCAAGCGAAATGTCCGACACCTCCTCGGCGACTCCCAGCCAGCCCTTGATGCCGCCGCGCTCCGGTACGGTGAAGTGGCAGGCGACGCCCTCGACATCCGGGTCGTCGAGCCCGTAGGTCGCAAGCTTGTCATCCGGGGTTAGCAGCTTGAAGACCGTCGACCGGCGAAAAATCAGATCAGGCTCATCGGCGGCGCGTCCGGAGTCGACCAAGGCAAGGCAAACCACTAGACCCAGCAACAGCGCTGGTCGCCCTGTCGTGACGATCCATCGCAACGCCTTGGTTCGCATATATCGGCTCCATGAGGCTTGGGAATGTCGGCTCATCCCGAGACGCTGAGATAATGCGTTGCGGCGGCAAGTTGAAGCACGCAATTTCAGGCTTCGCCTCTAACAGGGAACAGCCGCCGACGGTCGGGCTTTCGGCTTGTCTGGCCGGCGCATCATGCCGGTGACGCCGTCGGTAGCACGCCCGGCGCGAGGCGGCGACGCCACGTCGTTGCCAGGCTTGCCGACACAATAAAAGCGGCGTCCCTCCATCTCCGCCGGAAGGACGCTAAGCAATAAATATAGCGCCGATAAACCCCCCTCGCAGTTACGTCAAATATCAATCAATAGTACCTGCCATAATATTGTTGTCTCGCATAGTACTGACTGCCTCCGTAGCCGCCGCCCCATCCGAAGAAGTTGTTCTGATTACGGTAGGCATAATTTGACGGCGTGCTCCGTCTTTTCTTGGCCGTCCGACGAACGCGCGCCTTCGCTTTCGCCTTGGGCGGCTCACTTGCCACTGCAGCAGGTTCATCGGCAGGCTTGATCTCTGCGACCGACTCGGGCGCAGGTGTCGGAATCGGCGCGCTCGCGACTGCTTGCGCTGACGCGGCCGCGTTCGGCTCGCCGCTAAGCGCCTCGCCGGCACGACCGTTGGCATTGCCGCCGCGCCCGTCGGTGGCGGCGCTCGGTTGAGGCCCGCGGGTGCCAATGCTCGGCAGGGTCACCTTCGCGACCGAGCGCGAACGGCCGCGGGTGGCCGTCTCGGCGTCGGGCGCCGCAGCCGGCGCAGCCGCTGTCGCATAGATCGGAACGTGCGCAAGAGCACCTTCTTCCGCCACCTCCTGCGGGGCAGTGGGCCGAAGAAAATCGGTCACAACGTTGTGAGCGGCGACAGCGCAAGCGATGCCGATCGCAAACCCGCCAACAGCAAGCGTCATCGGGATGGTGCGACGCGGGCGCGCCTGCTCGGGCCAAAGGGAATAATTCGAGCGATAGCGCTTAGACATAACTGATCCCCGGCCGGGCGTCTGCAACGCGACTATGGCGTAACGCAGTACATGCCTCGGGGTTCCCACTCGCAGGCTGAATCTTTGTCGATCGAGGGGCAGGTGGGGTTCGAGGTGGGCGTCACATATTCATGCCTGCACCGGTTTGCCTTTTTCGGGCACAATCACTTTGGTCGCGTGGCCCTTCATCTCGGCAACGAACTTGTCGGCCGTCGGATCGATGATCGGGAACGAGCCGTAATGGCAAGGGATGACGGCATCGAGCTTGAAGTACCGCTTAACCGCAAGGGAGGCCGTTCGAGCCCCCATGGTGAACCGGTCGCCGATCGGAACCATCGCGATCTTCGGCTCGTAGAGCTCGGAAATCAGCGCCATGTCCGAAAAGATGTCCGTGTCGCCCATGTGATAGACCGTCGGCTCGCCCGCCGCCTTGACGATCACCCCGCACGGGTTGCCGAGGTAGATCGGAATTTCTCCCATCGCGTCGCCCGACGAATGGTCCGCCCGCACCAGCGTCATGGTGAACCCGCCGAGGTCCGTGGTGCCCCCGGTGTTCATCGGGTTGAATTTCTCCAACCCCTTCGACACCAGCCACATGCCGAGATCGTAATTGGTGCTTACGGTCGCGCCGGTTTTCTTTGCGATGTCGAGGGTGTCGCCGACATGATCGGCATGGCCGTGCGTCAAGAGGATGTGGCTTACGCCCTTGATCGCCGCGTCCTTGTCGGAGACGAAGGCCGGGTTGCCGGTGAAGAACGGATCGATCAACACGGCCATGCCGTTGAAATCAAGGCGGAAAGCGGAATGTCCGAACCAGGTGATCTGCATGGGAAATGTCCTCGGCTGGAGTATGCGGCGCAGGCGGCGGCGCGCCCGCGCATCGGCAAGAATGCGCCGCGAGGATAACCCAAAGGCGGCTGCCGCCGTCAATCGGCTCGCGCCGCGCAGAGGCGCATGCTAGGCGGGTGCATGCCCGGCGCGATCGTTCCGCTCGCCGAACTCCATGCGCTGTTGCCCCCGGCCGGCGCACTGATCGGGCTTGACCTCGGCGACAAGACCATCGGCGTCGCCACTAGCGATCCTGACCGGCGACTCGCGACGGGCGTTGAAACGATTGCGCGCAAGACTTTCACGGCCGATGCCGCCCGCCTTCTGGAACTCGCGGCGGAGCGGAGCGCAGCCGGATTCGTACTCGGGTTGCCCATTAACATGGACGGAAGCGAGGGTCCGCGGGCGCAATCGGCGCGTGCCTTCGCCCGAAATCTTGCCCAACGCTCCGAACTTCCGATCGGTCTGTGGGACGAGCGTCTATCGACCGCGGCGGTCGAGCGTGAGCTGATCGCAGCCGACGCGAGCCGGCGCAAGCGCAAGGCGGTGATCGACCAACACGCGGCCGCCTTCATCCTGCAGGGCGCGCTCGATCGGCTGCGGCGCGCGTGACGTGAAAGTAATCTGCTGCCTTCCAAATTCACCTCTCCCCGCTGGGGAGAGCGAAAGGAATCACTCCGGCATGGCCCGCTCGATCAGCCGGTCGACCTCCTCGCGCGCAATACCGCGCGCGCCGTAAAGTTCGCCCACGTCGCCGGCCAGGCGGGTGGAAGCGAAGGCTTCGGTAAAAGGCAAGGACGCCGCACGCATGGCTTCTGCCGCGGCGAGCAGCGCGAGGCGTTCGACCACCGCGCGGGCGACGAAATCGCAGCCGGGGTTCGCGAAGCTCTCCTCGACGAAACTTGCCGCCTCCTTCCCGCCCGGCAGATCGCCCACCGCCTTCTTGATTTCGGCCACCACGGAAAGCGCCGCGTCGCGGTCCTGAGCGAGCATCCGCAATACGTCGAGGCAGAGGACGTTGCCCGAGCCCTCCCAGATCGTGTTGACGGGGGCTTCCCGATAGAGCCGGGGCATGACGCTCTCCTCGATGAAGCCGTTGCCGCCGACGCACTCCATCGCCTCCGCGACGAAAGCAGGGGCCTGCTTGCAGATCCAGTACTTCGCCACCGGTGTGAGCAGGCGCGCTCGCGCCCGCTCGCTGTCCTTTTTTCCTGACAGGTCGAACGAGCGGCAAAGTCGCAAGGCAAGCGCGAGCGCCGCCTCGACTTCCAGGGCGAGATCGGCCAGCACCGCCCGCATCAGGGGCTGATCGGACAAGCGCTTGCTGAAGACGTTACGGTTGCGGGCGTGACAGAGCGCCTGCGCGAGCGCGCCACGCATGAGGCCGGCCGAGCCGACGGCGCAGTCGGCGCGGGTGAGCTGGACGCTGGCCATGATGGTGGCGATCCCATCGCCCTCCCCGCCAATTCGCCAACCGAAGGCCTTGTCGAACTCCATCTCGGTCGAGGCATTCGAGCGGTTGCCCAGCTTGTCCTTAAGGCGCTGAAACTCCAACGCGTTCACTGTCCCGTCCGGCCGAAATCGGGGGACGAGGAAGGCGGTCGGACCGTCCTTGGCTTGCGCGAGCACGAGAAAAGCGTCGCTCATCGGCGCCGAGACGAACCATTTGTGCCCGGTCAGCTCATAGCCGTCGCTCGTCGGCTCGGCGCGGGTGATATTGGTGCGGACGTCGGTACCGCCCTGCCGCTCGGTCATGGCGATGCCGAGCGTCATCCCGAACTTCTCCTCCCACGGCCGAAAGCTGGGATCGTAGTGGCGCGTCACTACTTTCTTGAGCATTTCAGCGGTGACGTCGGGTTGGCGAGCAAGCGCCGCAATGGCCGCGCGCGTCATCGTCACCGGGTTCAGGTGCCCGTTCTCGACCTGCGCCACCATGTAGCAGCGCGCCCCGCGCGTGACCTCCGCCGGGGCATCCTCGCGCTCCCCCTCCGCCGTCCAGGTCGAAGCGTGGAGGTTGGCGCCAATGCTCTCCTTCAGGAAGTGATGGTAGGACGGATGGTACTCGACGGTGTCCCGGCGGAAGCCCTTGGCGTCGTAGGCATGGAGCTTGGGCGGGTTTTCGTTGGCGAGGCGCGCCTGCTCGATCATGTCGGCGGCGCCCCACCGGCGTCCAAAGGCGGCCAGCAGCAACGCCTCATCTTCCGCCCCGTTCGCCGCGACCACCTCCTTGAGCGGCTGGTCGCTCGCGAAGAGATCGACATCGACATAGGGCGGGGATTGATTGAACCCCTCTTGGCTAGCCATCGTCGGTTCCTTCCACGGCGCTGGGCGAGCGCTTAGGCTCGCTTAGCGGGGCCGCCGTTTGGGGACAAGTGATTAAACGTGACAGGACCGCGCTTGCCCACGCTCTCGAGAGCGCATATACGTCGGGCTTTAATGAATGTCGCGCCCAAACCTTCGTTCGTTCTCCACCAGCGGCACCTGTTGGGGATCGATGGGCTTTCTCGCGAGGAGATTATCGGACTTCTCGACCTCGCGGAGGAGTTTGTCCATCTCAACCGGCAAATCGAGAAGAAGCGGGCGTCGCTGCGCGGCCGCACCCAGATCAACCTGTTTTTCGAGGTCTCGACCCGCACCCAGTCCTCCTTCGAGCTTGCCGGCAAGCGGCTCGGGGCGGACGTCATGAACATGGCGGTCGGCTCCTCCTCCATGCGCAAAGGGGAGACGCTGGTCGACACCGCGATCACCCTCAACGCCATGCGGCCCGATATTCTGGTGGTGCGCCATCATGCCTCGGGCGCGGTCGCCCTGCTCTCGCGCAAGGTGGATTGCTGCGTGATCAATGCGGGCGACGGCGCGCATGAGCATCCGACCCAGGCGCTGCTCGATGCCCTCACTATCCGCCGCAACAAGGGCCGGATCGAGCAGCTTACCGTCGCGATCTGCGGCGACGTCGCCCATTCGCGGGTGGCGCGATCGAACATCATCTTGCTGAACGCCCTCGACGCCCGGGTGCGGGTGATCGCCCCCTCGACCCTGCTGCCGCCAGGCGTCGAGCGGCTCGGGGTCGAGGTTTTTCGCGACATGCGCGAGGGCCTGCGCGACGCCGACATCGTCATGATGCTGCGCCTGCAGCGCGAGCGCATGAACGGCTCATTCGTGCCGTCGTCGCAGGAATATTTCGCCTATTTCGGCCTCGACGAGAAGAAGCTCGGCTACGCCAAGCCGGATGCGCTGGTGATGCACCCCGGCCCGATGAACCGCGGGGTGGAGATCAATTCCACGGTCGCCGACGGGCCGCGCTCGCTCATCCGCGAGCAGGTGGAGATGGGGGTGGCCGTGCGCATGGCCGTGCTCGAGGCGCTCTCGCGCAACCTGCCCAATGCCTGAGCGATGATATTGGCGCGCACCCCGTGGCGTAACCAGGTGTAAGTCGATGCTCTCCGACCGGCGACCGATCCTGCTCACCAATGCGCGCATCCTCGACCCCGCCCGCGATCTCGATCTCGCCGGCGATCTCCTGATGGCCGACGGCGTGATCCGCGAGGTCAAGCGCGGCATCGGCGCGGCGGGTGTGCCGGAAGGAACGGAGGTGATCGACTGCCGCGGCAAGGTGGTCGCCCCCGGGCTGACCGACATGCGGGCCTTCATCGGCGAGCCGGGGGCCGAGTACCGCGAGACGCTCGCCTCCGCGAGTCACGCGGCGGCGGCGGGCGGCGTCACCACTATCATCTGTCAGCCCGAGACCGACCCGCCCATCGACGACCCGGCCATGGTCGACTTTGTGCAGCGGCG
Source organism: Rhodoplanes sp. (assembly GCA_049284695.1). Lineage (GTDB taxonomy): Bacteria > Pseudomonadota > Alphaproteobacteria > Rhizobiales > Xanthobacteraceae > Rhodoplanes. Next base: position 47,661 of record JBAPYK010000175.1, read on the forward strand.
CGCCCGCGACACCGCGATCGTTCGCGTGCATCCGATGGCGGCGTTGACCAAAGCCCTGCAGGGCGAGGAGATGACCGAAATCGGCCTGCTCAAGGCCGCGGGCGCCGTCGCCTTCACCGACGGGGCGAAGAGCGTCACCAATGCGCGAGTGATGCGCCGCGCGCTCACCTACGCGCGCGACTTCGACGCACTGGTCGCTCACCATACCGAGGACCCCGACCTCGTCGGCGAAGGCGTGATGAACGAAGGCGAATTCGCCGCCCGGCTCGGACTCATCGGCGTGCCGAAGGCGGCGGAGACGATCATGCTCGAACGCGACTTGCGGCTGGTTGCGCTCTCGCAGGCGCGCTATCACGCCGCGTCGCTGACCTGCGCGGAATCGCTCGACGTGCTCCTGCGCGGCAAGGAGTCGGGCCTCGACGTCACCGCGGCCGCCTCGATCAACCATCTCGCGCTCAACGAGATGGATGTCGGCGCCTACCGCACCTTCTGCAAAGTCTCTCCGCCGCTGCGGTCGGAGGCCGACCGCACGGCGCTGGTCGAGGCGCTCGCCTCCGGCCTGATCGACGTGGTGATGTCCGATCACAATCCGCAGGACGTGGAGACCAAGCGCCTGCCCTTCGCCGAGGCCGAGCCGGGGGCGATCGGCATCGAGACCATGCTGACGGCGGCGCTGCGGCTCGTGCATTCCGGCGACATCAAGCTGATGACCCTGCTCAAGGCGATGGCGAGCCGGCCAGCGGAAATTCTGGGCCTGCCGGGCGGCAATCTGCGGCCCGGCAGCCCCGCCGACGTGATCGTCATCGATCTCGACGTGCCGTGGGTGCTCGACCGCGCGGAGCTGAAATCGAAGTGCAAGAACTCGCCCTTCGACGAAGCGCGCCTGCAAGGCCGCGTCCTGCGCACCATCGTCGCCGGCCGCACGGTGTATGAGTTCGTGTGAGAGTTGGTGCTGTTGTCACGCCGAGCAGGAAAATAATAATTGTTTGGTTATGATGCGAGTTCAGCGCAGAACGGTGCTAATCTAACGATATGGAAAACACCAAGACTTTGGAAGCTCTGATGGAACGCGCCGCTTCTTGGCCGGAAGAGGCGCAGGCGGAACTCATGCGCTTCATGATCGACACCGAAGCGAGGCATTTCGGCGTCTATCGGCTGAATGACGAGGAACGCGCCGCAATTCGGCAAGGCCTCGACGACGCCTATGCGGGTCGATTCGCGACCGACGAACAGGTCGCCGAGTTGTTCAGCCGCCTCCGTCGAACGGCATGAAGGTTCGCTAAACCGCGACGGCGGCGGCCGACCTTGACGACATTCTATCCTACCTGAACAGACGTAATCCGCAGGCGGCCGCAGATGTTGTCGTCGCGGTCGAAGCCACAGTTTCCAGAATCGCGGAGTTTCCCAAATCGGCTCAAGCGACCGACGAGCCCGGAGTGCGAATGGCGCCCGCCGGCCGCTTCCCATACTTGATCTTCTACACAGTTGGGGAGGACGAAATACGGATCATTCGCGTCCTCCACGGTGCGAGACTGCGCGCCGCAAGCGCGGTGGCCCGAAGGCTAAGGGTGGGGCTGGAGTGACGCCAACTGTTCGACTCGTCATGCTCCGCGAAGGCGGAGCATCCAGTAACCCCCAGCGGCGGTGATTACTGGATCGTCCGCTTCCGCGGACGATGACGAGAATGGGCGGCCGTAGCCCGCATGAGCGCAGCGACATGCGGGGAAAAGCATCGAGAGAGAGAGACGCCCCGGATTTCGCTGCGCTGCATCCGGGCTACGGTGGCTTTGGCCTGCCTTCGTGGACTCAGTAGCCGAATTCCCAAGCAGGCCAGGATTGCCCATTTTCCGAGGCGGCAACGGCCTTGCGCAGATAGTTGCGATCGCCTTCGACAAAGGTCGGCCGGTTCACGGGAGTCTCATCGAGGACGACAACCTTGGTTACAACATCATCCTCCACTTCGACCTGAACCGGCGCCATGAACTGATAAACGACTTTGCGTGTCGTCGTGGTCATCGTGAGTTCTCTCTCTGCGGTAGCATAGCCATAGCCCGCATGGGCGAAGCTAAGCTACACGCCGGAAATAATGCCGAAGACAGGCCCCCGGATTTCTCTGCACTCATCCGGGCTACGCTTGCTGCGGAGTGCGTAATCCTCCCCCGTGAAACGGGGGAGGGGACCATGCGCAGCATGGTGGAGGGGGCGCACTCGCCGCCCTACGCTGACCAACACCCTGCCACGACGCTCCCTTGGATCACGCCATCGTTTCGAGCCTGGGCAGGATTTGCGGCAGCGTCCTTTTGCCCCCTCCTCCGCCCTACGCGCGGTCCCCCTCCCCCGCCGGGCGGGGGAGGATGGTGCAAGCAGCCCGCATGAGCGAGGCGACATGCGCGTTACATCATCGACAGAGGTCCCGGATTTCGCTGCGCTCATCCGGGCTGCGCTTGCTGTTCTCAACTTCAGCGCAAGCACCTCGATCAGGCCACCCAGTTCATGGATGGCCACAAGTATTACGAGGCCAACCTCGCGCTCAAGGCGATCGGCGACAGCATCACGGTGGATTCTGTGCTCATCAACGAGCCGGTGACAAAGACAAAATCATAAACTTATAACTTCAAGAGCCACACCGGCCATAGTCCACCGTGCAAAAGGGCGGCGTCAGCCGCCCTCTTTGTCGTTGATCCCCGGATTCATGAACTGAGCGACCGTAAGCCCGCACCATTGAAGCGACCTTCTGAAGGGCCGCGGCCAGAGTTGCGGCCCGATGTCGCTCTGGTCTATCCGGACGACTCCCGTCATCAAATAAAATTGATGTTGCCGGTCGTATACAATTATAGATTAGGTCCTACCCTCGTTCCCATAATCGCCCAAAAGTGCAGCGTCGGGGACGAATTATGTCGGGAAACACTCGTCACGGGATGTCGGCCATCGACGTTTTGATGGCCCTTGATTCCAGAATCGCCAATCCGTTCTTTGCTCGCTTGTTGCCGGCAAATCCAATCACTGAAATTTCGCGCCAGGAAGCCCTCAATCGGCTCTCGCCGATCATTCACGCACTTGCTGATCCGAACGATCCGACGAACGGCGACGTGCCTGCCGGATACACATTCTTCGGTCAGTTCATCGACCACGACATCACGCTCGACGTTTCAAGCGAGCTAGGGCGCGTCATCAATCCGGACACGATACGCAATATCAGGACTCCGGCGCTCGACCTCGACTGCGTCTATGGCTCCGGACCTGATGGTTCGCCCCACATCTATTTGCCGTCGAAGAAAGGCTTTCTGCTTTTCGGGACGAAGGACAATGAGTACGACCTTTCACGCAACTGTAAGGACGTCGCGCTTATCGGCGATCCCCGCAACGACGAGAACGGCATCGTATCGCAGATCCACGGCTACATGATTCAGTTTGCCAACCTCGTTCTTCAGCACGTGTCCTCACAGGGGGTGGCCGGCGTGCCGAATGCCGAGTCACTGAAATTGATGAGCGATAATCCGTTTGAAGTGGCGCGCGGCTTGGTCCGGTGGCATTACCAATACGTCGTGCTGCACGATTTTCTGCCGCGCTTTGTCGACCCCGCCGTGTTCAAGAGCGTGATGGAAGCGTTCAGAAACCGCCGGCTGCCCAGGCCGTTCACGACAAATTCTCCGATCATGCCGATTGAGTTCGCCGGTGCCGCCTATCGCTTCGGCCATGCGACTATTCAAAGCAAATACGCGATGAACGGCAGCACTACACTCGAACTGTTTGGACCAAAAGGCATTCCCGCTTTTGGCAAGAAAGACCCCGCCCAGAATATCGATCTCGAACTCTTCTTCGACATTCCGGGCAGCGCCAAGAAGTTTCAGCCGGCGCGGCGGATTGGATTGAAGATTGCAAAACAGCTGTTCGATCTTCCCTTCGTCGGTTCCGGCGACACGGTCCTGGACGACCTCACGATCAAGGAACGTGATAACAAGAGCCTGGCCCACCGCAACATCTATCGCGATCGCTTTACGCTGCTCCTGCCGTCTGGTCAGCAGGTTGCGCGGGCCATGGGCAAGTCGCCGCTCGAGCCCAATAAGGCCTTTAAGGATGCGAGGATCGATAAAGTGCCGCTCTGGTATTACATCCTCCAGGAGGGCGAAGCGCACAATGGCAAGCTCGGTTGGGTCGGCGGAACCATTGTTGCGGCCGTGCTTATTCGGTTGTTGGTCGAAGACCGGGTGTCGGTGTGGCATCACCCCGAATGGAAGCCCGTTTTCGGCGCCGATGCGAAGCCTTATACGCTCGGCCACCTGTTGAAGTGGACGCGCGAGAACCGCGGGAAGATCGATTTTTGGGGCGATCTGAAGTGTCCATGATGCGGCCCTCAGGTCGGCCGCATGCAGCCTAACAGGCTATTGAAAAACCCGCTCGTGCTGAAGGTGCGGTTGTGATTCGCTTCGGCCTTCTTCACCTTATCCGGAGCTTCTGTCTCCTTACCGCACCAGCTCCCGCATCGCCTTGTCCAACCCCTCGAGGGTTAGCGGATACATGCGTCCGGCTATGAGCTGGCGCACCATGGTGATCGATTGGGTGTAGCCCCAGTGCTCCTCGGGAATCGGGTTGAGCCACACGCAGGCGGGATAGGTGCGGATCACGCGGTCGAGCCACACCTGCCCCGCCTCCTCGTTCAAATGCTCGACCGAGCCGCCCGGCACGACGATCTCATAGGGGCTCATGGAGGCGTCGCCGACGAAGATCACCTTGTAGTCGTGCGGATAGGTGTGCAGCACATCCCAGGTCGGCGTGGTGAGGTCCCAGCGGCGGCGGTTCTCCTTCCACACCTTCTCGTACAGGCAGTTGTGGAAGTAGAAATATTCGAGATGCTTGAATTCGAGTCGCGCCGCGGAGAACAGCTCCTCGGTGAGTTTGATGTGCCAATCCATCGAGCCGCCGACGTCGAAGAATGCGAGCACCTTCACCGCGTTGTGCCGCTCCGGGCGCAGCTTGATGTCGAGATAGCCCTTGTGCGCCGTCTCCTTGATGGTGCCGTCGAGGTCGAGTTCCTCCGGCGCGCCGGTGCGGGCGAACTTGCGCAGGCGGCGCAGCGCGATCTTGATGTTGCGGGTGCCGAGCTCGACGTCGCCGTCGAGGTCCTTGAACTCGCGCTTGTCCCACACCTTCACCGCGCGGAAATTGCGGTTCTTGTCCTGACCGATGCGGATGCCTTCCGGATTGTAGCCGTAGGCGCCGTAGGGCGAGGTGCCGCCGGTGCCGATCCATTTCGAGCCGCCGTGATGGGCGCCCTTCTGCTCGGCGAGGCGCTTCATGAATTCCTCGATGAGCTTGTCCAGCCCGCCCATCGCCTCGATCTGCTGCTTCTCCTCCTCGGTAAGATATTTCTCCGCGAGCTTCTTCAGCCACTCGGCCGGGATCTCGACCGTGACCGCCTCGCTCATCAGGTCGAGGCCCTTGAACACGTGGCCAAAGACGCGGTCGAACTTGTCGAGATTGCGCTCGTCCTTTACCAGCGTCGCGCGCGCGAGATAGTAGAAGTCTTCGACCCGGCGCGAGGCGAGATCGGCCTCCATCGCTTCCATCAGCGTCAGGTACTCGCGTAGCGTCACCGGCAGGCCGGCGCTTTTGAGCTCATGAAAGAAGGTGACGAACATCCGTTTCTCTCCGGCCGTCGCCCCATGTTTGTAATACGGCCGTCGGCACGCGTCGAGCGGATGCCCAAGCGGCCGGCACAGGCACACGACCCGCGGCCTCGAGCCAAGCGTCGCGCGACAGGCCGACGTGGCGGCGTTCACAGCCGATGCGGAACCCGCCCATCCCGATCCGGTTATTCCAGCATTCGCCCGGGCGCACGCCGCGGCAGAAGCGGAGCGTGACCCGGTGGCCAGTTCCAAGCGTGAAATAAAGGTCGATCCGCCCGTGTTCGGGTGGTTCAGCGTATTGAAGCGAACATATAATCGTTTCAGCGAACATCGCGTCACGACGGTAGCCGGGGGCGTCACCTTTTTCTCGCTGCTTGCGATTTTTCCCGCCATCGCGGCGCTCGTCGCAATCTATGGCCTGTTCTCCGATCCCACGCGATTGACCGGGCACATCGACAGCCTTCGCCACGTCCTGCCGGGCGGCGGCGTCGAGGTGGTCGGCGACCAGATGCGGCGTGTCGCCTCGCAGGGCCGCAGCGCGCTCGGAACCACATTTCTCATAAGCCTCGCGATTTCGCTGTGGAGCGCCAACTCAGGCATGAAGGCTTTGTTCGACGCGCTCAACATTGTCTACGATGTGAACGAGAGACGCGGCTTCTTCCGGCTGAACGCAATATCGCTGATGTATACGTTCGGCGCGATCGGCTTCATCCTGCTCGCGCTGGCTGCGCTCGTGGTGCTGCCGGTCGTGTTCAGCTATGTCGGGCTGGGCAGCGCAATTGCGCAGATTCTGAATGTCGGCCGCTGGCCGGCGCTGTTGATCGTTCTCATGTTCGCCCTCGCCTTGGTCTATCGCTTCGGACCGAACCGCGAGAGCGCGAAGTGGCGCTGGATCACCTGGGGCAGCGCCACCGCGGCGTTGCTGTGGCTCGGAGCATCGGCGCTGTTTTCCTGGTACGCGGAAAATTTCGCCAATTTCAACAAGACCTACGGGACGCTCGGCGCCGTCATCGGCTTCATGATGTGGTTGTGGATGTCCGCGATTGTCATCCTCGTCGGCGCGGAGCTTGACGCCGAACTCGAATGCCAGGATCCCTCGTCAAGCAAGCTCTCTGGCGGTGAGTCATCGCCCGAGAACGTTAGACCTTAGTCTTGCCGAGCCAGACGTTAGTCTTGCAGACATCGCCGAGGTCCGGCGCAAACATCCCGGAGTGCGCGAGATTTTCATTTGTGCGGGGCGACGCACGTCACGCGCGACATCTCAGCGGTCATCGTTCTGCCCTGATGTTGCCGTGCGGGTGATTAGAACAGAGTCCAAGGAGAACGCGAATGCGTCGCCGGGTTTGGTCATCCATCATTGCTGCGTGCGCGGGCGTAGTTCTGCTCGGCGCGTCGGGCGAACTTGCTTCGGCCCAGCTCGCGCTCACGCCGCCGGATGCCGTGACGTCGGCGCCGTTGCCGGAGCCCGCCGTGGGCGTCACGATCGAGTGGCGGGTGCGCAATCGGTTCCGCTTGTTTCGCGATGAGCGGGATTTCGACCGGCACGTCGCGGCGCAGTTGGGACGCAGCATCCTCGCCGCTGAGCAGACACTCGCGCTGGAGAGCGGCGGCCTCGGATGGGCGCGCGACATGGTCGCGCGGCTCTGCGTTGATTCCGCCGGCAACTTGGTCGAGGAATGCGTGCGCGACGGCGTGCGTGAATCCTATCTCGCTCCGGTCGATCATTTGGTCGAAGCGCGCCTGGCGGGGCCCCTCGACGCGTCCGCCAGCTGCGCCTGGAGCTTCGAAGACGGCGACGGCGAACCGCGCAGTCTGACCGTCGGCTGTGGCGAACCGATCAATATACGCGTCGTGTACGGTCGGCCGACCATCGCCGTGGTCGACATGACCGCGAACGCCAAGACCACCCGGGCGACGACGGAAATTCTCGTACGCGATCTCCTGATCGCCGGACTTGGCGACTCGATCGCGTCGGGCGAAGGCAATCCGGATCGGCCGGTCGCCCTGGCCGACGACGGCTTCTGTTTCCGCCAGTTCATCGCCACGGGAGCAAGCGAATATTTCCGCCCCGGCCGCGCCGGCTATCAGGGCGATAAATCCTGCGGCGGGGGACAAAGCGCCGAATCCGATCGCGTCGCCTGGGCGCGGCTCGCCGCTCGCTGGATGAGCGCGCCTTGTCACCGCTCGCTCTATTCCTATCAACTGCGGGCCGCGCTGGCGTTCGCGGTGGAGAATCCGCGTCTTGCGGTGACATTCATCCCGCTCGCCTGCACCGGCGCGACGATCGAAGCGGGGCTGTTCGGCTCGCAACGCGCCCGCGAACTCAATTGCGGCGTCAGTGGCGCTTCATCGTGTCCGGCGAGCGTTCCCGCGCAACTCGGACGGCTGCGCGAGCTTATCGCCCGCGCGCAACGGGCGATGCCCAGCCGAAGCCTCGATCTCGTGTTTCTGACCATCGGCGCCAACGATATCGATTTCTCCGGGCTCGTCGCCGACGTGATCATCGAGGCGCGCGCGGAACGATTGCTGTTTCAGCGCGGCGGCATGATCTCGAATGTCGAGGCGGCGCAATCCGTCCTCGACAGCAAGCTCCCCGCCGCCTTCGCCAAACTGCGGCTCGCGCTCAAGCCGCTTGTCGGGGGGAGCCTCGACCGGGTTGTCTACGTCCCCTATGGAAATCCGGCGCTCAGCCCCACCGGAGGCGCCTGTCCGGGCGGCCGCGATGGATTCGATATTCATCCCGCCTTCGGCGTGGACGGCGAGCGCCTGAATGCGGTGACGTCGTTCGTCGAGAACCGGTTTTTCCCCCGGATCAAGGCGCTTGCGACATGTGGCGCCGGCGTTTTGTGCAACGATCCCATCAACCAGCGCATGACCTTCGTCGAAGCCCATCGGCTCAGCTTTGGCGAACATGGGTTTTGCGCGCGGGCGGCAAGCGATCCTGTTTTCGATCAGGACTGTTTCTCGTCTGACGGAACGAGTTTCGCCTCAGGCCCGTTGGGGGGCGCGACAGATTCGCTCCGGTGCAACCATCGGGCAAGCGAATTCCGCCCCTACGCCTCGCGCGCCCGCTGGATCAGGACCGCCAACGACAGCTACTTCGCGGCGATGACCTTCCCCGAGGGCGTCTCGGCGACGTTGCAGCCGAGCAATCTGCATGACGCGACTTGGGGCGTGCTGTCGGCCGTTTACGGCGGCGCGATTCATCCAACCGCCGAAGGACACGCCGCCATGGCCGATGCCGCCACCGCAGCCGCACGGACCGTGCTTAATCTGCAGCAACCCTTCAATTCGATCGTAGCGACGCCGCTCTCCGACCCGCTCGCGGTCGCGCCGAATCATGGCGCGCCGCGTTGACGTCCGGCAGCGTGGCCTATGCCGCGCCGAGCTTCTTCTGCAGGCTGGTCGACGAGGTGGTGTATTGAAACACCAGCCTCTGTTCGGGATAAACATAGCGATAGGCCTGCTGCGCCATGAGCGCCGCTTCGTGAAAACCGGACAGGATCAGCTTCAGCTTTCCGGGATAGGTGTTGATGTCGCCGATCGCGAACAGCCCCGGAATATTGGTTTCGAACTTCGCGGTGTCGACCGGTATCAGATCGCCCTCCAGCTGGAGGCCCCACCCGGTCACCGGCCCGAGGCGCATGGTAAGCCCGAAGAACGGCAACAGCGCGTCGCATGCGATCGTGGCGGTCCCGCCATCGCTCAGCTTGACGGTTGCGCCGGCGAGCATGCCGCCCTCGCCTTGGAGGGCCATCACTTGCCCGATGACGAGATCCATCTCGCCGGCAGCGACGAGCGCGCGCATTTTTTTCACGGTGTCCGGCGCGGCGCGGAACTCGTCGCGCCGGTGCACCAGCGTGACGTGCTCGGCGATCGGCGCCAGATTAAGCGTCCAATCGAGCGCGGAATCGCCGCCGCCGATGATCACGACTCGCCTATCCCGGAAAAACTCCATCCGGCGCACGGCATAGAACACCGAGGCGCCTTCATATTCCTCGATGCCCTTGATCGGCGGACGTTTCGGTTGGAACGAGCCGCCGCCCGCGGCGATCACCACGACCTTCGCCTCGAAAGGCACACCGGTTGCGGTCACACAACGGAACAAAGGATCGCCGATTTTCGTAATGCTCGCGATCATCTCGCCGAAATGGAAGGCCGGATGAAACGGTCTGATCTGCATCATCAAAGCGTCGGTCAGCCCTTGGCCGGTGATCACCGGAATCGCCGGAATGTCATAGATCGGTTTTTCCGGGTAAAGCTCCGCGCACTGGCCTCCCGGCCTGTCCAGCACATCGACAAGATGGGCCCTGATGTCGAGGAGGCCGAGCTCAAATACCGCAAACAGGCCGACCGGGCCTGCCCCTATGATAAGTGCATCGGTCTTAATGAGATCGATCATGCGAGTCCCTGCATTCCGGCGCCTGCGCGCGCGCAGACCCCGTCGATTCGGAGCGAAGCGATGGTTCTTATTGTTTCTCTGTTTTGATGGCCAGCGACCCGGTTCGGATACTCAGCAACTCTTCGGATCATCTAGGCCTGCCGCTCCGGCGTTCGCACCACCAGCCCGTCGAGTTCCTCGCTCACCTTGATCTGACAGGACAGACGCGAGTTGGGCCGAACATCATATCCGAAATCGAGCATATCCTCTTCCATCGCGGCGGGCGGCCCGACTTTCTCGCGCCAAGCCTCGTCGACATACACGTGACAGGTGGCGCAGGCGCAGGCGCCTCCGCATTCAGCTTCGATTCCGGGCACTCCGTTCTTGATCGCCGTTTCCATCACCGTTGCGCCCACCTGGGCGTCGACGGTGCGCTCAGTCCCGGCGACATCAATGTACGTGATCTTGACCATGTGGCTAGCGACAAAGAATGGGAGGGATTGGCAATTTCGGTAAACTTACCGGCTCTCATTATCTCAACCGCTCTCTTTGTATAGCTGCTGAGCAACCCGCGGACCGGCTGCTCGCGCTCTCCTCAATGGAGTTTTTTGTAGCCCAGGCAAGCAAATGGCCCCGGCTTTTGACCGGGGCCACTGTCCGCCGGACGATGTGAGGGGGGGTGGGGGGCTCGTCCAGCTTCCAGGGGTGAAAGTTAGGGCCTCCGTTATGTTTTACAAGGCGGCATGCGCACCCGCTTCACTCTGACGCATCCTGGTAGCGGCTGCCGGACCTCGGCCGATCGACCGCAAATTCACGAGGATGTGCAAGGACATCTCACCATCGGCCGGTTCGGTCGGGACGGCGGCAGCCGGATCGATCAACACCTTTTCAAGCCAGGATCGGCCGGTCCCATCTCGCCCAACGAGGGCCCGGCGGCGCTGTCCGTCATCACCTCGTCGCCGCATAGCCGCCGCATTGTCGCCGTCAGGCTGGCAGCGCCGAACCCGGCAGGCCCGGATTCGCGCGTTAACGATGATTAAAAAGAGGTTACCGAACTGGTTTCCTTGGGGCTGTCAGAACGTTAGGATGCCTGCCTGGGGGGCAGACGAGCGGCTTTGCCTGCTTGTCTGGGCGTGGCGGCCTTGGTGGCGCCCGCAATTCGGTAGACCCCGACAGTCCTCAGGGCCTCAGTCCTGTCCGGCGTAGCATGCGAGGCGACAAGCAATGGCGAACTATCCGAAAAAGGCCAGCGACCCGACGGAGGCCGCTCTTTCGGCGATTCAAGAGGCGCTGAACATGCGGGCTTCCGAGGAGCCGCTCGAAGAACCGCTCCCCCCTGACAATCGCCTCGACCCTCAACCCATCGACGCCATGCGGGACGAGCCGCACCCGCGCCTGCCCTTCGAGGAAGAATTTCCGCCGTTTCCTGCTCCGCGCAGCCGCAGTGAGGACGCCTTGCGCCGAGCCGCCAACGACGACCGCGAGACCATCGGGCAAATGCTGCAATCTTTGCAGCGCCGGCCGACGCGAACGCCCTACATCGTCGCGGCGCTATTCGCCGCCGCCTGGGCCATCTCCGCGCTCGGCCTCGTATTCGGCTACTGGGCCGAACTGAAGGGCATGTTCGCACACGCGGGCGTCGCCGTCCCGCTGGCGGTCGCGCTCCTATCGGGATTCGCGGCGCCGATCGTGTTCTTCTTTGTGCTCGCGCACATGGTGGCGCGCTCGCAGGAGTTGCGATACGTCGCCCAGGCGATGGCGGGCGCCGCTGTCCGTTTCTCCGAACCGGAATCGATCGCCAATGATTCGATCGTGACCATCGGCCAGGCGGTCCGCCGCGAAGTCGCCGCGATGGGCGACGGGGTCGAGCGGGCCGTCGCCCGCGCTGCGGAGCTCGAAGCGCTCGTCAACAGCGAGGTCGCCGCGCTCGAACGGGCCTACAACGACAACGAAATGCGCATCCGCGGCCTCATCGACGGCATCGCCCAACAACGCGAGACGCTGGTCGGCGAAGCCGAACAAGTGCGCAACGCCGTCAGCAATGTGCATGTCGACCTGTCGCATGACATTTTCACCGTGAGCGAAGTGATCGGCGAACGCGTCAACGAGCTGTCGCAACGGATCACCAACGCGCTCGCCGAAGAGGTGACGCTCAAGACCAATCAGCTCAACGAAACGATCGTCGAGATCGTCGACAACATGCAGGAAATGCTGGCGAGCCGGGTCACCCGGATCGCCGAAGAGTTGTCTGAGAAATCGATGTCGCTTGTCGAGATGATGGAGACCCGTTCGCGCGAGATCGCCGGAACGGTGCTCGCCCAGTCGGACACGATCGCCAATACGCTCGTCGACACCTCGAGCCGGATCACTGAGACGATCACGAACCGCGTCGACGAGGTCAACAACACCCTGAAGGCGACCGGCGATTCGATCGTGCTCGACCTCAGCCTGCGCGGCGGCGACATCGTCGCCAAGTTGGAAGAGACCGGCGGGCGCGTCACCGAATCGCTGAACACGCGCGGCGAGGGCTATGCGCAAACGCTCACGCAGAACGCTGCCGAATTGGTGAATGCAATCCAGGCGCGCGGGGATGCGGCGCGTGACTTGCTGGCCGAGCGGCTCGCCGCCCTCGAGACTATTCTCACCGAAGGGACGGCGGAACTTACCGACCGGATCGGGGCGCGCAGCGACGCCGCGTATGACATGCTGGCCGAGCGCCTTGCGGCCTTCGAAGACATCCTCGCCAATGGGACGAACGAACTCGCCGAGCGGCTTGAGTCGCGCGCCAGCGCGGTGCGCGACATGCTGGCCGAGCGCACGCAAACGCTCGAGGGAATGCTCTCGGGCGGCGGCGGCGACCTTGCCGAGCGCATCGGCGCGCGCAGCGATTCCATCCGCGATATGCTCGCCGAACGGCTCAAGGCGTTCGAGGATATGTTTGCGGTCGACGGCGTCGAGCTTGCCGAGCGGATCGGCCGTGATTCGGCGACGCTGGGCAGCCTGATCACGCGCCACCTCTCCGAATTCGATCGCACGGTGAAGAGCTATGGCGGCGATCTGGTCGAGCGGGTCGGCCAGCGCGCGCAAGACATCAACGATACGATGAAGACCTATGTGGAGGGCTTCGACGCGCGGATCGACGCGAAAACCAACGAGGTGGCTTCAACGCTTGAGAACCAGCTGGCGCGCTTTGAGGAAGCGCTCGATTCGCGCACGCAATCGATCGGCGTCACATGGTCGGCGCGCGTCGCCGAGATGAGCAAGAGCGTCGGCGACAGCAGCAAGGAGGTCGTCGCCGCCCTCGACAAGCGGGTCACCGAAATCAACGGCATTATTGCCAACAGTGGGACGAAACTCGTGGAGACTGTCGGCGCGCGGGTCGCCGCGCTCGACTCCTCTCTCGGGTCCCATGCAAGCGACATCGCCAACGCTCTCGACGGCCGTATCGCGCGGCTGGAGGAGCTGCTGATCGCGCGCGCCAATTCCATCGCTGCCGACATCGAGAACCGCACCACGGCCGCGGCGAACATGATGATCGAGCGCGCGGGCTCCCTCTCCAGCGACATCGAGAGCCGCGCCAGGGCAGCCGCCGATTTGCTGACCGAGCGGGCTCAAACTGCGGTGGGCAATATCGAGCAAACGACCGGTTCGGCGGCCGAGTCGCTCAGCGGGCGCATGGGCCAGCTGTCGGCGGACATCGAAAACCGCAGTAACGCGCTGGTCTCGCTGATCGCCAACCGTTTCGACAACTTCGCGCGTGACGTCGAAGTCCGCAGCCATACCGCCGCTTCGTTCCTGAGCCAGCGGATAGACAGCTTCGGCAAGGAAATGCAGGCCAAAAGCGACAGCGCGGCGGCGTTCCTTGCCGAGCGCGCTGAGACCGCGGCGCGGGCCCTCGAAGATCGCGGCCACGCCGCGACCGAGTTCTTCGGCTCGCGTCTGGATGCAGCGACGAACCAAGCGGAGGAGCGCAGCCGATCGACGGCCGAGGCGCTCGCAAACCGCATCGAGCAGTTCGCCGCGGCGGTCACGACGAGCACCGGCACGGCGCAGCAAACGATAGACGCGCTCGTATCGAAGACGACTGCCGCAATTAGCGGCACCGCGGCCGGCTTCGAGTCGCGCATCGGCAACGCGACCGTCACCTCTACCGGGGCACTGCAGAGGAGCATCGCCGACATCGAGGCGATGCTCGGCAGGGTCGTGTCGGAGCTCGGGGGCTCGTTCAAGCGAGACGCGGGGGAGGTCGAGCAATTGCTCGGCGCGGTGGTCGGCCGCCTGAGCTCCACGCTGAAGCAGGACGCAGTCGACGTTGAGCGGCTGCTGGGGACGATTTCTTCCGGACTGCGCGACGGGATCCGGCAGGACACGACCGCGGCGGAGAACATGCTGACCACGCTTTCCACCAGCGTCAGCGACACGCTGAAGCGAGATGCGATCGAGGTTGAGCGCATGCTGACCGCGGTCTGCTCGGGAATGAGCGGAACGCTTAGGCAGGATGCAGCCGAAGTCGAGCGCATGCTCACCGCCCTCTCCTCGGGGATGAGCGGCACGCTCAAACAGGATGCGGCCGAGGTCGAGCGCTCGCTCGCCGCCCTCTCCTCGGGGATGAGCGGCACGCTCAAACAGGATGCGGCCGAGGTCGAGCGCTCGCTCGCCGCCCTTTCCTCGGGAATGAGCAGCACGCTCAAACAGGACACGGCCGAGGTCGAGCGGGTGCTCACCAATCTTTCCTCGGGGATGAGCGGAACGCTCAAACAAGATGCGGCCGAGGTCGAGCGCTCGCTCACCGCCCTCTCCTCGGGAATGAGCAGCACGCTCAAACAAGATGCGGCCGAGGTCGAACGCATGCTGACCGCCCTCTCATCCGGGGTAAGTGGCACGCTCAAGCACGATGCGGCTGACGTCGAGCGCATGCTGACCGCCCTCTCCTCGGGAATGAGTGGCACGCTCCGGGAAGATGCGGCGCAGATCGAGCGGACATTCACCGATCTCTCCGCGCGGATGAACGAGACGTTGAGGCAGGATGCGGCGCAGGTCGAGCGGATGCTCGAAGCGTTGTTCTCCGGCATGAGCGGCTCGCTGAAGCA
This sequence comes from Rhodoplanes sp., assembly GCA_049284695.1. Taxonomy (GTDB): domain Bacteria; phylum Pseudomonadota; class Alphaproteobacteria; order Rhizobiales; family Xanthobacteraceae; genus Rhodoplanes. The sequence goes on from JBAPYK010000175.1 coordinate 62,759, forward strand.
GGACGCGGCGGACGTTGAACGCCTGATCACGTCGCTCTCCTCCGGCATGAGCGATCTGCTCAAGCGCGACGCCGCCGAGGTGAACCATGTGCTCAGTTCGCTCTCCTCGAGCATCAGCGGATTGCTCAGGCAAGACGCCGCCGCCGTCGAACAGACGCTGTCGTCCGCCTCGTCCAACGCGAACGTCGCGTTGAAACAGAACATGGCGGAGGTCGAGCACGGCCTGCGCGAGCTGAGCGTCGAGGTCGCGCGCAATTTCGTCGGAAAAGCCGACGAGCTCGTGACCGCGGTCGAGAAGCGATGCGCCGACCTCAATGAGATTCTCGACGAAAAGAGCAACAGCCTGATCAATGCGCTCATCGTCAAGGGAAGCGAATTTACCGACGGCATGTCGCGCGTCACCGACCAGGCGGTGAAGTCGATCGAAGCGAAGGGCTTCGCCTTTACCCAGACAATGATGGACAACAGCGCCGAACTCGCTCGTGCGATCACCGACGCGAGCGTCACGGCGACCGACGCGGTCAATCGCAACCTGAGGGAGCTGCAGGACACCTCGCGCAATTCTGTCGCTGAATCCGCCGCCGCTCTGACCAAGCGCATGGAAGACTGGAGGGAGACGACCAACGCGACGCTGGTGCAGTCGGCCGCCAACCTCACTCAGGCGATTCAGGAACTGCACGAGACGACACGCACGGCCGCCGGCCAGGCGACGGCCGCCCTCACCGAGAAGACCCAGGAACTGCAAGAGACCGCCCGCACATCGGTGGCGCAGTCGACCGCCTTGCTGACGCAGAAGGTGCAGGAGCTGCGCGACACCGCGCATACGTCGGTGGCGCAGTCCATCGCAGACCTGTCGCAGCAGGCGCAAGAGCTGCAGCAAGTCACCCGACAGACGGTGGAGGAATCCATCGCGGCGATCACGCAGCGGATGGAGGAGCTGCAGCAATCGACGCAGGGAGCGGTCGAGCAGTCGAAGCAGACCGGGATCGCGACGGTCGCCGAGATTCTCGAAACGCATGGAATGCTGCGGTCCGATACGACCGCGCTGTTCGAGCGGCTGCGCGACGCGAATGGGCTCATTCGGGAGGTATTGAGCGGCGCCCAGGACAACCTCGGCACGATCGAGCAGAGCCTGTCGACGCGCATCAACCAATTCGTCGAGATGATGAATCAGCTGCTCGAACGCACCGGTTCGACCACGGACAAGGTCAGCGAAAACATCGGCTCGTTCCAGGACATCAGCTCCAAGGTGCTGAGCGAACTCGGCGACGTTGTGGTGCAGTTCGACAGTCACGGCCGGTCGCTCGCCGCCATGGTCGAGCTGCTCGAAGGAAGCAATCGGCGCACCGAGGAAGCCGTCATGGCGCGGCGTCAGGAAGTGAACAACGTCATCACCGCGCTCGACAGCCGCACCGAGGAGCTCGATCTGCGGCTCAAGCGGTTCTCCGGCTTGCTCGACGAATCGCTGATCGCGGCGGAGGGGCGCGCGCACGACGTCGCTCGCCTCGTCGCGGAGGCGAGCGCTCAAGGCACCCGCGCCATCGCCGAGCATCATGAGCGCGTTCGCGCGGCGTCGGAAGAGGAGCGGCAACGTACGGTGGAATCCCTGCACGGCGTGTACGAGCAGGCTTCCAACGAAACGCACGCCCTGTTCCGGCAGACTGCGAACGAGACGGAATCCATGCTGCACAGCGCGACCGAGCGCTTCTCCGACGTGCTGCACACGATGCGGCAGATGGCCGCAGAAATGCAGCGCGAAGTCGAAGACACGCGTGAAGAGTTGCGCCGCGGCATGCTCCAGCTGCCGCAGGAAACGGCCGAAAGCACGGCGCAGCTGCGCCGGGTGATCGTGGACCAGATCGAGGCGTTGGCGGAACTGAACCGAATCGTCGCCCGCCACGGCCGCGGCATCGACACCACGACGACCGAGCCGCCGCGGCGGGTCTATCGCGAAGAGCCCTTGCTCGCGAGCGTGAGCGGAGGACGGCATGAGGCCCCACCGCAGCGGCAAATGCCGCGGGTAGACCACGTCGAGCCTCCCGCTGCTCCGCCGCCGCCCCGCCGCGCCGAAGCGCCAGCGCCCGCCGAGGAAAAGGACAAGCCCCGCGGCGGCTGGCTGTCCGATCTGCTGAGCCGCGCCTCCCGCGACAGCGACGAGGAACTGGAGCCGGAGGAGCCGCCAGCGCGTGGGGACGTGCATGGGGATGAGCCTTCGGCGCGTCACATGATCGAATCGCTCGATTCGCTCTCGGTCAACATCTCCCACATGATCGATCACGATGCCGCCGCCGAGCTGTGGGACCGCTACAATCGCGGCGAACGCAGCGTCTTCACCCGGCAGCTTTACACCACGCAAGGTCAGAAGACCTTCGACGAGATCCGCAAACGCTATCGCGCCGACCGCGATTTCCAGGAGACCGTCGACCGCTATATCGACGAATTCGAGCAGCTGCTCGAGGAGGTCTCACGCAATGATCGCGGGCGGGTCGTCGCCAGCACCTACCTCATTTCAGAAACGGGCAAGGTGTACACGATGCTCGCCCATGCAGCGGGCCGGCTCGAATAGCGACGGCAGGAACCGCGGAAGCTTGCGATAGGAGCGCGCCGGCACGGCGCGCTCCTTTGTTGCTGAGGTGGAATCGGCCGGCTAGAGCGGCAAGAAAAACGCGGTTTGTCTAGCGCCGCAAAGAACGGCCGCCCGCCGGCTGCGCCGGTGCGCCGCCAAACAAAAGCCTGCTCGGATTCTGGTCGATATTCTTGACTGCTTGCTCGAGGGTCAGGATCGCCCGCCGGCCGTCAACCGCGAGCTTCTCCCATTCGCGCAGGCCCGAATTGCTGAACCGCGCCAGGCCGGTCGACACTTCGGAGACGTTCTTGTCGAGATTGTCGGCGAGCGACCGCACCGAACGCGCGGCTTCGGCGATATCGTTGAGCTTCGCATCCGCTCCGCCGACCACACCTTCGGCATTGGCGATGATGCGCTCGATGCGGTCCGCATTGTTTGCGAGCGTCCCGGTGAACACTTCCAGGTTCTTGAGCGAAGTGCGCACCGAAGTTTCGTTCTCGGATACGACCGTATCGAGCCGGCGCAACACGCTGCGCGCCGCCGAGCTCAGATCCTGGGTTGAGGCAAGATCAGCACGCAAGATCGGCGGATCGAGCGCCGGTGCGGTGGGCGAACCGCCGCGCAGCGCGATGGTGGCGAAGCCGGTCAAGCCCTGAAATTCCAGGCCGACGCCGGTGTCCTGGCGCAGCACGACATCCTTGTCGACGTAGATGACGGCGATCACCTGGCGCGGGGCGTCAGGATCGATCCGCAAGCTCGCCACCTCGCCCACCCGCAGTCCATTGAACAGCACCCAACCGCCCGGCTTCAGTCCCGAAACCGTGCCGTCGAACACGACCTCGTAGCGCTTGCGCTCGGGCCCGCTACTCGGAGAGTTGAACCAGTAGACGAACCCGAAACCGCCGGCGATCACCGCCAGCGCGAACAAGCCCACCAGGATATAGTTCGCTCTCGTTTCCATGCGCCTGGTCCCCTCGCCTCAGGCCGTCCCGGCTGGGCCGTTTGCGCGCGAACGCTTGCCGCGGAAATACGCCTTCACCCAGGGGTGGTCGGATGCGAGCATCGCCGCCATCGGCCCGGCGGTGATCACCTTGCAATCCGCCAACACGGCGATTCGGTCGCAGACCGAATGGAGGCTATCGAGATCGTGGGTTACCATGAAAACGGTCAATCCCAAAGTATGTTGTAACGTCTTGATCAGTAGGTCGAATTCGCCTGCGCCAATGGGGTCGAGCCCGGAGGTCGGCTCGTCCAGGAACACGATTTCCGGGTCGAGCGCCAAGGCTCGCGCGAGGGCGACGCGCTTGATCATGCCACCCGATAATTCCGCCGGATATTTGTCGCCGACATCGGGCGTCAGGCCGACCATTTCGAGCTTGGCGGCCGCAATTTCATCCATCAGCCGGCGCGACAGGCGCAGATGCTCGCGCATCGGGAACTGCACGTTCTGGCGCACGGTCAGCGAGGAGAACAGCGCCCCTTGTTGAAACAGCACGCCCCAGCGGCGTTCGAGAGCGCGGCGGGCGTCCTCGTTCAGCCCGTCGAGGTCGATCCCGAAAACGGCCACCCGTCCGGCGCGACGCGGCAGCAGTCCGATGATCGTGCGCATCAGCACCGACTTGCCGACGCCGGACGCGCCGACGAAGCCGAGGATCTCGCCTCGCAATACATCGAGCGCGACGCCGTTGAGCACAATCGCCTCGCCGAAGCCGACGACGAGGTCGCGCACGCTGATCACCGCTTCGTTGCCTGCCGCCGCCATGCTCACATTCCAACCGCGGCGAAGAACACGGCGAATAGTCCGTCCAGCACTACGACGAGGAAAATCGATTTCACCACCGAAGCCGTCGTGTGCAGCCCGAGCGATTCCGCGCTGCCTTCCACGCTCAGGCCCTCGACGCTGGCGACAATTCCGATCATCAGCGCGATGAACGGGGCTTTCACCATGCCGACGATGAAATCATCGACCGAAATCGCGTCGCGCAGCCGCGCAAGGAAGATTTCCGGGCTCATGCCCGCCGAAAGCCAGCAAACCAGAAACGCTCCGAACAGCGCCGTTATCGCCCCGATTAAAGCGAGCGCCGGCAGCGCAAGCACCAGTGCGACGACGCGCGGCAGGATCAGGATTTCCATCGGATCGAATCCCATGGTGCGCAGCGCGTCGATCTCCTCGCGCATTTTCATTGAGCCGAGTTCCGCGGTGTAGGAGCTGGCGGAACGCCCAGCCACCATCATCGACACCATGACTACGCCCAACTCCCGCAGCACCAAAATGCCGACCATGTCGATCACATAGATTTCGATGCCGAAGCGGCGGAAATGGAATAGGCCTTGCTGTGCGATGATCCCGCCAAGCAGCAAGGTGATCAAAAAAATGATCGGCACCGCGCGAAGGCCGACCCGGTCGAGATGATGGATCGTCGAGGTGAAGCGGAACGTCCAGGGCCGCATCAGGCACCGCGCGCCGGCGACGGAGACAGCTCCCAGCATCTGGATGATCAGGAGAAAATCATGTCCCAGCGCCAGCGCGCCGCGCCGGAGCGCAGCCAACAAAGTCGCGAACAGGGGGCTGCGGGCCCGCGACGCTTCGGCGCGATTGACGTGTTGGGCCTCGGCGACGAGCTCGTGGTAGCGCTCGGGCAGATCGACCACTTTGGTCTCGCGCCCGGCCGCTGCAAATCCGCGCACCAGCCGCTCGAGCAGCCAAGCGCCAAACGTGTCGAGCCGCTCCACCCGGCCCATATCGATATTGACGGCGGTCGCTTGCGCCGAGCGTTGGATCGCGGCTTCGACGAGCCGCTCGAGATCGTTGGCGTGATCGGCGGTCCATGCGCCGCCGGCGGCGAGCGCAAGCCGCCCGTCTTTCACGCTGACTTCCAGCAAGGAGATGTCCACCGCGCCCTTTCCCTCCGGCCGCCATCGGGCTTGCGCCCGCGTGGAAGGCCTCCGTCGGATACTTGACTCGGGCGCGACGGCCTGTCGAGGTCGTCCCGTCCCGTCCACCTCGCCGCCGCGCCGATGCCGATCCGCCTCTCCGTCACCGCCGAGCGCTGGCCGATCGCCGGCTCGTTCACTATCAGCCGCGGCGCCAAGACCGAGGCGGAGGTCGTCGTCGCGACGCTTGCCGACGGCGACCACATCGGGCGCGGCGAATGCGTGCCCTACGCCCGTTATGGAGAAACGGTTGACGGGGTGATTGCGGCAATCGCGAGGCTTAAGCCCGACCTCGCGGGCGGGCTCGACCGCAACGATCTCGCCGCATTGCTCCCGGCGGGAGCCGCGCGCAATGCGCTTGATTGCGCGTTATGGGACATCGCGGCCAAGCGCAGCGGCGTGCCCGCCCATGCATTGGCCGACCTGCCGCCGCCGCGTGCGCTAGTGACCGCCTACACGATTTCGCTCGCGACCCCGGAGGCGATGGCGGACGCCGCCGCGGCGGCCTCGGCGCGTCCCTTGCTCAAAGTAAAGCTCGGCGCGGCGGGCGACCCCACGCGCATCGCCGCCGTGCGTAAGGCCGCACCCGACAGTGAGCTCATCGTCGACGCTAACGAAGGCTGGACCGCCGCCAATCTGATGGACAATCTCGCCGCCTGCGCGGCGGCGGGCGTCCGCCTCGTCGAGCAGCCGCTTCCCGCCCGCGACGATGCGGCGCTTGCCTCCATTGCCCATGCGGTCCCGATCTGCGCCGATGAAAGCGTGCATGATCGCACTTCGCTCGCGGACCTGCGCGGACGCTACGATGCGGTCAACATCAAGCTCGACAAGGCCGGCGGGCTGACCGAAGCGCTCGCGGTCGCTGCGGCGGCGCGTTCGCTGGGCTTCGACATCATGGTCGGCTGCATGGTCTCGACCTCGCTCGCCATCGCGCCCGCCCTTCTGGTGGCCCAGGGCGCGCGCTATGTCGACCTCGACGGTCCGCTCCTGCTCGCCCGCGACCGCCCCGAAGGACTGCGGTTCGATGGCAGCATCGTGCATCCCGCTTCACCCGCACTGTGGGGCTGAGGCAAAGTCGCGTGGCGCGCAGCCTCGGGGCATATTGCCCTCGCTAGGCGCGGCCAAGTCGGCGCGCGCCCGCGATGATCGCCGCGCCGGCAAGCGCCGAAGCGGCCATTGCGAGGTAGGCGTAAGCGCCGAACTGCTCGACCAGCACGCCCGCCAGCCCCATCTCCGCCGCGAACACGACGGCGATGACGGTGGAGTAGTCGCCTTGCGCGGTTGCGTCTTGTCGCCCGGCGGCAAAGCCGGCGAGGAAATGCATCGCGCCGAGATGCGTCGCGCCGAATGATAGTCCGTGCAGACATTGCAGCGCCGGCAACAGCAACACCGGGGGATCGAACGCCATCGCCGTCCAGCGCAAGGTTGCGCCGATCGCTCCTAGTCCAATCAGGTCGATCGGACGCAGACGGGCCATGACGCGGCCGGAAGCGGCGAACAACCCAATTTCGGACAGCACGCCGATTGCCCATAGCGCGCCGATGGCCGGGCCAGCGAGACCCTTCGCCTCCCATTGCAGGCTCGCAAAGCCGTTCAGCACCGCATGGCTCGCCTGAATGAGACTGGTCGCCGCGACCACGGCGACGAAAGCCGGCGATCGCCATATCGATGGCGCACGCTCGTTCCGTGCGTCGGTTTCGCGGCTCACCGTCCCGAGCGGCGCCAGCATGGAGGCGCTCAGCGCGGTTGCCGCAATCGTCGCGACCAGGGCCCAGATCACGTGGCTCGCGCCAACCCGTTCAAGCACATATCCGCCGCCAAGATTGGCGGCGATGAAGGCGGCCGAACCCCACAGCCGCACCGGACCGTAAGCGCGCTCGCGCACGGCGAGTCCGCGCAGCGCATAGGCGTCGGTGAGCGGCATAACCAGGGCCTGCGGCAGCGCGGAGATCGCAAAGGTGACAATGATCGCGGCAAAGCCATCGCTCAGCGCCACAGCCACGAATGTGATGCAGGCCGCCCAGGCGGCGGCCACCAGCGGTCCTTTGGCCCAGCCGTGTCGGTCGATGATCCGCATCGCCGCCGGCACAATGATCGGCCGCGCCACCATGGCTGTCGCGAGGACGAGGCCGATTTCCCGGGCCCCAAGGCCTTTCGCTTGGAGCCAGACCGGCAGGAACGGCATTTGAATGCCGGCGAACGCAAAGATCGCCGCATAGAGCACGGCCATGCGCAGAGCAAAGCCATCATCGCGCGGGCTCGGTCGGCGAAACGCCATGGGATGGATTGCGCGCTTGCTGCCGCCGTTGTCGACGCCGCAAGCTTGCGCGACTCAGGAAGCTGGGGTGAGCGATCGGGAGACGGTATAGTCCCTAGGACACCAGCCGGGCAAACAGATCGGCGTCCACATTGCCGCCGGACAGAACCGCGACGGCGATCTTTCCTTCGACATTGACCTTGCCGGACAGGAGCGCCGCCAGCGCAACCGCGCCGCCCGGCTCGACCACGAGCTTGAGTTCGTGGAAGGCAAACGCGACCGCGCGGGCGACCTCGGCTTCGCTTGCCACGACCCCCTGCCCGACCAACATACGGT